>NZ_SSXI01000055.1 GCF_004803405.1 Nocardioides sp.
AGCCCTTCCAGTCCGTCGAGGAATTCGGCGTCCACGACGGCGAGCCGCACCAGCTCCCGCGAGGCGCGTGGCGTGGCGTGCGACGCCTGGGCCGCGTCCTTATCACGGGCGCGGAGCTGGCGGGCCAGGCGCCGGACGTCACCGGCGTCGAGGCCTCCGAGCGGGCCGGTCAGCAGAGCCTCCGCGCGGCCGGGGTCGACGCCGTCGGCACCGACGACGGCGTCCTTGTAGTCCTTGTCCAGGTTGACCACGGCACGCAGGCCGTCCAGGAGCGGCAACACGGCGGGGTCGCGGACCAGCGGCACCTCGTCGGCGGCGACCTCGACAGGAACACCGGCCGCGCCAAGCGCCCGGCGGAGCGGCCCGATGCTGGCTCGCCCGGACCGGACGAGGACCGCCATGTCGTCCCAGGGGACACCGTCCTCGAGATGGGCCCGACGGAGCAGGCCCGCGAGGTGGTCGGCCTCGGCGCGCTCGGTGTCGAAGGTGTGGACCTGGATACGGCCGTCACCATGCGGCCCGGGCGCGGCGACCGGCCTGAGAAAGGCCTCGCGTGCGCCCTCCTCGATCGACCCGGGCAGCCCGATCCGGCCTGCGACGCGCTGCGCAGCACGGAGGATCCGCGGACCGAAGCGGCGCGTGGTGCGGAGCGCCACCACGTCGGCGGGCGACCCGTCGGCCTGCGGGAACTCGGTCGGGAACTCGAGGATCCCGCGCACCTCCGCGCCGCGGAAGCCGTAGATCGATTGGTGCGGGTCGCCGACGACCACGAGGTCCCGGCCGTCGCCGGCCAGGGCGCGGAGCAGCGCCACCTGTCCGGGATCGGTGTCCTGGTACTCGTCGACGAAGACGTGGCGGAACTGCGCTCGCAGCTCGTCGCGGTGCTCGTCGGCCTCGATCCCCGCCCGGCGGATCAGGTCGGCGTAGTCGGTGGCCCCCTGGCTGTCGAGCGAGTCGAGGTACTGCTCGAGGAACAGCCCAGCGGCGACGTACTCCTCGATGCCCTCGACCTCGCCGAGCCGCCGCAGCTCCCCACCGTCGAGGCCCTTCTCCCGCGCTCGGGCGAGCACCGCGTGCACCTCACGGGCGAAGCCGCGGGTGCCGAGCGCGTGCCGGAACCGATCGGGCCACTGGACAGACTCCGGGTGGTCGGTGAGCAGCTCCCGGAGCACGACGTCCTGCTCGGGAGCGGACAGCAGCCGCAGCGGTGCCTCGTAGAGCTCGGCCGGCGCGTAGCGGCGCACCAGCGCGTAGGCGAAGGAGTGGAACGTGGAGCTCAGCTGCGTGCCGGTGGTGCGTCCCAGTCGGGCCGACACGCGGTCACGCAGCTGGTCGGCCGCCTTGCGGGAGAAGGTCAGGGCGAGGACCTCGTCGGGTCGGGCGCCACGGCGCTCGATCCGGTCGACGATCGCCTCGACCAGCGTCGTCGTCTTGCCGGTCCCCGGGCCGGCGAGGACGAGGAGCGGCCCGCCCGGGTGGTCGACGACCTGCCGCTGGTGCTCGTCGAGTCCGGGCGCGGCGACGGCCGGCGCCGCCGTCGCGATCCGGTATGTCGTCCGCTGCTCCACGACGCTCACTCAACCATCCTGTTCCGACGCTAACCGGAACGCCGCTCAGGCGAGGTCGAAGTCGGCGAAGTCGAAGCCGGGCGAGACCAGGCAGCTCACCAGCGCGTCCGCGTCGGAGGGCACGGTCCGCTGCCACGCACCGGCGGGGACCAGGCCCTGCGGCGACTCGGGCCCGACCACGAACCCAGCCGTCGGTGCCTCCTCGGGCGCCTCCCCGGAGCCACCCAGCTGGACGGTGACCGACCCGCTGTGGGCGAGCCAGATCTCGTCGGACCGCACCCGATGCCATGCGGACGACTCCCCGGCCGGCAGCAGGAAGTAGATCAGCGTCGCCGTCGGCCGCACCCGCCCGTCCGCCAGCGTCACGACCTCCGGCGAGGCCCACGTCTGGCGGTACCAACCGCCCTCGGGATGCGGCTCCAGGTCAAGGCGTACGGCGAGCTCGGGTCGGTCCACGGACAGGAGTCTGCCTCGGACTGCCCGGGCGTCCCCGCCGAACCGCCGACCTCCTCGCAGGGAGACGACGACCGGGTCCGCGTGCGGTCCACATGGTGAAGGGCCCTTGTGAGTATGAGTCACAAGGGCCCTTCGGGTTGACCGGTACTGGTGACGCTCCCGGTCGATCAACCGTCAGCTGCGATCCCACGAGCCTCGTCACCCGGCTCGTGCGGCCGGCGTCCCCGAAGGGCCGCCTTCGCCCGATCCCGAAGGACCTCGGCGATGGCCATCTGGATCCCGACTTCCGGCGGATCCCGCTCTCCCGGAGGAGTGCGTGGGAGAAGTTCTACGCCCGTCCGGAACCGCTCCGCAAGGGTTTTCCGCCAAGTATTTCGGGGGTTGTCGGCCCTCCACCGATGCTCGGCGTGTCCTCCACAGATCCGGGTGTCGTCCTCCACAGATTGCTGGCCTTCCTCCCCAGATCGGGGACGAGGCTGTGGAGAGTGAGTGCTCCTACTCAGCCAGCGATGAGTGCGCGCGCAATGTCGCACCGACCGGTCCGCGTGAGGGAATGTGGTCATGCGCTACGCCGACCCGACGCTCTGCCCCGACTGCCGCTCCGCGTTGCCTCGTGGCGTTCCGACCTGCCCGACGTGCCAGCTCCTGGTCCGACACCCGCTGGCCATCAGGCTGTTCGGAACGCTCCAGACCGCCGACACCCTGCTCGTCCAGCTCCGCAGTGCCTCCGACGAGTTCCACGCGGTCGGGGCCAGGCAGTCCGTCCCGGCCGGCGCCGCCCAGGGGGCCACGCCGCCTCCGCCGCCTCCGCCCCCGGCGTCGGCTCTGCCCGGTCCGCATCGTGCCCCGGTGGCGCCGGTGGCCCCGGTGGCCCTCGGTGGTGGCGTCGGCTTCGCCTCCGTCCCGAAGATCCTGCTCGGGCTGGGCGCGCTCTGCCTGCTCGTCGCGGCACTCGTCTTCCTCGCCGTGTCCTGGTCGGCTCTCGGCGTCGGTGGCCGTACTGCCGTCCTCGCCGGCTTCACCCTCGCGGCGGGCGCATCCGCCCTGATCCTCCACCGGGCAGGGCTCCGGGTCGCCGGGGAGTCCCTCATCGTCGTCGCGCTCGGCATGCTCGGACTCGACGTCCTCGGCGCTGGTGCGGCCGGCTGGCTGGGCGACGGCCCGGACGGCGTCGTCACCCTCACCACGGGACTGGTGCTGAGCGCCGCAGGCGCAGCGCTCGGCCTGGTCCGGGTCGGCGACCGGCCCCGGCTGGTCGCGCCACAGATCATCTCCGGCATCGGCCTGCTGACCGCCTACCTCGGCGCGATGGACACCACCGACCACCGCCTGCTGGCAGGGCACGCGCTCACCGTCCTGGGCATCGGAGTCGTGCTGCTGGCCCGGTCGATCAGCCTCCCCGCACTGATGTGGAGCCACCTCGTCGGGGTCGCGCTGGTCTGGACCGCTACCGCCGGCATCGCGCTGACCGACGCCATTCTCGAACCCACTCTCGACCAGTTGTGGCTCCGTGGCTCGGGCTGGTCCCTTCTCGCCACCGCTGCGCTGATGCTGCTGCCGGGCGTCGTGGTCCGCGAGCGCACCATGCTTCTGGCCGGCGCGAGCTGCGCGGCGACGATCCTCACCGTGACGGCCACGCTCCCCAGCATCGACACGGACGCGGCGACCTTCGGCCTGGTCGCGCTCGGCGTGAGCGCCGCCTGGGTCCTCGTCTTCGGCGCCCTCCCCACTGGCGTCCGTGCCATCGCCATCGCGCCGTCGATCGTCGGCACCGTCATCCTCTTCGGGCTCGCACTCGTCGCCGGCGGCGTCGCGTTCGCCCGATGGGTGGAGATCGAGAGCGCGTTCGGCAGTCCCCTCGACGTCGGGCTGCGCCGCCCCGACCCGGTGACAGAGCCCCTGCTGCTCGTTCCGTCGCTGGTCGTCATCGTCGTCTTCCTGGCCCTGCTGTCCCCGGACCGCGGGCGAGGCGCCCTCCGCGTCTGGGCACAGGCGCTGACCCTCACGGCCGGCGTCGGCGCCGCGGTCACGCTGGCGTCGTACGACGTCCTGCTGGCCGTCCCCGTCACGGCACTCACGCTGACCGCGCTCGCCGCTGCGGCATTCGCCCTGACCGCGCGCGGTGCGCGGGCGGCGGGCTTCGGTGCCGCCGCCCTGGTGCTCGCGGCCCTCGCCTCGATCCTGGCGGTTCCCAGCTCCACCCTGACGCTCGTCGTCGCCGGCGTCGGCTTCCTGGTCGCGCTCGGCTTCGCCGCCGTCGCTCGGGACCGCGTGCTGAAGGTCTTGGGCGGCCTGACGACCGCACCGGCGCTCGCCCTGGCGATAGGCGCCGGCGTCGACGTCGCAGCCGCCGGTGCGGCGTGGGTGGCGATCCCGATCCTGGCCGGGGTCGGTGTCGTCGCACTCTGCCTCCCGCGCCTCGAGGTGGAGCTGAGCGCGATCGGCACGGCCTTGGTGGCGTTCCCCGTCTCGCTCGCCACCGCCGCCGACGCCGGTGGGCTGGCCGCGTTCTGGCTGACTGTCGCCGGCTGCCTCGCCTGCGCCTCCGCGCTGCTGCACGAGTCGCGCCGGTCGGTGGCGTGGGCCGGCGGGGTTCTCCTGCTCCTGGCCAGCTGGGTCCGCCTGGCCGACCTCGACGTGAGCGATCCCGAGCCCTACACGCTTCCGTTGGCCGCGCTGTTGCTGGCCTTCGGGCTCTGGCGGATGCGCAAGGACGACGCCGTCGGCACCGCCGAGGCGCTGCTCCCCGGGCTGACCCTCGCCACCGTGCCGTCGTTGATCTGGGTGCTCCAGGACCCGGTCTCGATCCGGGCGCTGGTGCTCGGCACGGGCTGCCTCGTCCTGTCCATCGCCGGCGCCGCGCTGCGATGGAGTGCTCCGCTCCTCACGGGTGCCACGGTCGGCGCAGTGGTGGTGGTGCGGGAGATCGGCGCCTACCCCGGTGAGATTCCCAGGTGGGTGTGGATCGCCCTCGCGGGGATGCTGCTCATCGTCGCGGGAATCACCTGGGAGCGTCGCTTGCTCGAGCTGCGCAACGCCGCGGGGTTCCTCGGTCGACTGCGCTGACACGGTGCCTGGTCACGTCTCTGGGCCAGAAAAACGGCCCCCAGGCCAGGAGGCGAGCAGCCCTCCCACCGTGCGGGCGGCGGAGAACACCTGCTAGACAACGCGCATGGCTACCACTGCACTCGGGGGCAACCCCGTCACCACTGTCGGCGATCTCCCCGCGGTCGGCTCGTCCGCCCCGGCCTTCGAGCTGGTCGGCTCCGACTTCAGTCCGATCACGCTGCCCGCGGGCGGCCGCGCGGTGATCAACATCTTCCCGAGCATCGACACCGCCGTCTGCGCGACGAGCGTGCGGAAGTTCAACGAGCTCGCCAGCACCCTCACGGACACCACGGTGATCAACGTGTCGCAGGACCTGCCGATGGCGCAGGCACGCTTCTGCGGCGCGGAGGGCATCGACGGCGTGCTGGTCGGCTCGGGCTTCCGGTCCACCTTCGGCGAGGACTACGGCGTGAAGATGGTCGACGGCAAGCTGGCCGGCCTCTTGGCCCGCTCCATCGTGGTGGTGGACGCCGACGGCACCGTGGTGCACAACCAGCTCGTGCCCGAGATCGCGATCGAGCCGGACTACGACGCCGCGCTCGCCGCGCTCGGCTGACGCCAGCGTCAGTCGCCCGTCGCGGGGTCCCAGAACGCCCGCGTCATGTCGAGGCCGCCGCCGACCCGCAGCGGCGTGCCCTCGGCCAGGTACTGGTCGCGCGCCCGGTCGTCGTGGCTGGGCGGGAGCGTGCCGTCCGCACGCACTACCCGCCACCACGGCACCGGGCCGCCGTGCCTGGCCATCACCGATCCCACCTGACGGGGTCCCCCGCCGACGACGGCTGCCAGGGCGCCGTAGGTCGTGACGCGGCCGGGCGGGACCTGCTCGACCAGATCGAGCAGCCGCTCGACGTACTCCTCGTCCACAGAGGGCATTCAACCGCGCGGCGCGACGACGCCCAAAGACGGACCGAGAGCCCTGTCCTCAGGACAGGGCTCTCGGGTGCTCCCTCGGGTGAAAAGACGCCTTCAGGACTTCATCGTGGCTCCGGGGACACCACGAACCACGATGTCAGGACCAACGACGACGACGGGGCGCGGTTATGGGTCAGTACGACGGCTGGCTCGGGTCGATCTGGTTCACCCAGGCGACCACGCCACCCCCGACGTGGAGGGCGTCGTCGTACCCGGCACCCTTGACCACCGCGAGGCACTCCGCGGACCGCACGCCGCTCTTGCAGTGCAGGATCACCTGCGTGCCCGAGTCGACCGGCGGCAGCTGCGCGAGCGCGTTGCCGTTGAGGAACTCGCCCTTCGGGATGAGGAGCGACCCGGGGATCTTGTTGATCTCGTACTCGTTCGGCTCGCGCACGTCGATCAGGACGAAGTCACGGGTGCCCTCCGCGCGCTCCTTGAGCAGGTTCTCGAGCTGGACGACCGAGATGGTCGCGTCGGCAGCGGCGTCCGCGGCCTCCTCGGAGATGGCACCGCAGAACGCGTCGTAGTCGATCAGGCCGGTGACGGTCGGATTCTCACCGCACAGCGCGCAGTTGGGGTCCTTGCGGACCTTCAGCTTGCGCCACTCGAGCTCGAGAGCGTCGTAGATGACGAGCTTGCCGATGGCCGGGTCGCCAGCGCCGACGAGGAGCTTGATCGCCTCGTTGACCTGGATCGAGCCGATCGAGGCGCAGAGAACGCCGAGCACGCCGCCCTCGGCGCAGGACGGAACCATGCCGGGCGGAGGGGGCTCGGGGTAGAGGCACCGGTAGCAGGGGGCGTCGTCGGCCATGGTCGGCGCGAAGACCGAGGCCTGGCCGTCGAACCGGTAGATCGAGCCCCAGACGTAGGGGATCCCGAGGAAGTAGGCCGCGTCGTTGACCATGTAGCGGGTCGCGAAGTTGTCGGTCCCGTCGACGATCAGGTCGTAGCCCCGGAAGATCTCCATGACGTTGTCGTTGTCGAGGCGCTCGTTGTGCACCACGACCTGGACCAGCGGGTTGATCTCCGCGATCGACTCCTGGGCGGAGAGGGCCTTCGGCTTGCCGATGTCGGACTGGCCGTGGATCACCTGACGCTGCAGGTTGGACTCGTCGACCTCGTCGAACTCTGCGATGCCCAGCGTGCCGACGCCCGCGGCGGCGAGGTACAGCAGAGCCGGGCTGCCCAGGCCACCGGCACCGATGACGAGCACCTTGGCGTTCTTCAGCCGCTTCTGCCCGTCCATGCCCACGTCGGGGATGATGAGGTGGCGGCTGTAGCGGCGCACCTCGTCGATGGTCAGCTCGGCGGCCGGCTCGACCAGCGCGGGAAAGCTCACTGCTTGCTCCTGTACTCCAGATCGGGTGGGGCGGTCCAAGGAGTAACGCGGAGCGCACCCCTCGGTGTTCCCTCGACCCCACCATGGTCCCCGCCGGAGGCGACCACCGGTCGCCACGTCCCGTCATCCGGACCGGCGCGCCGGGGCGGGGAGGAGCCGGCGAGGGAGGCCCGACGGCTGCCGGCGTCACTACCAGCGAGTAGGCTCTCCGGCGTGGTGACCGAGCAGTACGACGTCGACGAGGCGCGCCCCCGCGGCGTGCGCCTTCCTCGTCGCGAACGTCGGGCGCAGCTGTTGTCCTCAGCCCTCGAGGTCTTCGTGGCCCATGGCTACCACGCTGCCGCGATGGACGACATCGCCGAGCGCGCGGGCGTGTCCAAGCCGGTGCTCTATCAGCACTTCCCGGGCAAGCTGGAGCTCTACATCGCGATCCTCGACGCGGCCTGCGACGCGATCATCGCGAACTGTCGGAAGGCGCTGGAGTCCACCGATGACAACAAGCAGCGGGTGGCGGCTGCGATCGACGCCTTCTACGGCTACGTCGCCCACGACACCGGCGCGTTCCGGATCGTCTTCGAGTCCGACCTGACCAACGAGCCGGCGGTGCGTGGCCACGTGGACCGGGTCACCACCGAGTGCGCCGACATGATCGCCGCGGTGATCCACGACGACACCGGCCTGCCCGACCCGGCGTCGCGGCTGCTCGCCGTGTCCCTGGTGGGAATGGCGCAGGTGAGCGCGCGGTTCTGGCTGACCAACGAGGAAGGCCTCGGCGCCCTGACCCGGGAGCAGGCGACCGCACTCGTGTCCGGCCTGGCCTGGCGCGGGATCCGGGGCTATCCCAAGGCCGAGGACCACTAGAACGTCCTGACTAGTCTGGGCTCAGGCCACCGGGAGTCCCGGTGGCCGAGCCCCGAACGAGGAGAGAAGACCATGACCGTCGAGGTCAAGATCGGTGTTCAGAACGCCGCCCGCGAGCTCGTGCTCGAGACCGACGAGACCAACGAGTCCGTGGCCACGCTGGTCAAGGAGGCGCTGGCCTCGGAGGACGGCGTCCTCACGCTGACCGACACCAAGGGCAAGGTCACCGTGGTCCCGACGGCCAAGCTCGCCTACGTGGAGATCGGTCGGAGCGTGGCGGGCCAGGTCGGCTTCCGTTCCTGAGCTTGCCCAGGAACGGGTGGACTGACAGCCTTCACGGAACTCTGTGGGGATCCCCAGGCGTTTCACAGGCTGGGCGGGCAGGGTCGTCCTTGACCGACAGGTCAGCCAGGAGGTGAGCTCGGTGCTCCAGTTCCGCTTCGCAGCGCAGAGCGAGACCGGTCGCGTGCGCGACAACAACGAGGACGCAGGGTTCGCGAGCCCCTACCTGCACTGCATCGCCGACGGGGTCGGTGGTGCCGCCGCCGGCGAGGTCGCATCCGCGACCACGACGTACGTCGTCAACGCCCGGGTGCTCGCCCACCCCGGCATGGAGCCGGCCCGGCTTCTGCGCGCCGCGGCCCAGGAGGCGCACGACCAGCTCGTGGCCGGCGTCGCAGCCGATGCCGGCCGGCTCGGCATGGCCACCACCCTGACCGCGATCCTGACCGACGGTGAGCGCACGGCCCTGGCCCATATCGGTGACTCTCGGGCATACCTGCTCCGCGACGGCGTACTGGCCCAGGTCTCCCGGGACCACACGATGGTCCAGGCCCTGGTCGACACCGGTCGGCTCACCCCGGAGGAGGCGGCGCTCTCGCCGTACAAGAACGTGGTGCTGCAGGCCGTGGACGCCGAGCACACCCCCGAGCCGGACCTGATCTGGCTCGACCTGCGTCCGGGCGACCGGCTGCTGCTGTGCAGCGACGGGGTCAGCGACGTGCTGAGGCCGACTGCGATCCGCACCCTGCTCGGCGCCGAGTCGCGCAGCATGGCCGTCGACCGGCTGCTGCGCGCCGCCCTCGACGGTGGCAGCCGGGACAACGTCACCGCCGTGCTGGCCGACGTCGTGGACGAGCCGGCGGTCGCCGGCAACGGGATGCTGCTGGGAGCGGCCGTCGACCTCGCGAACGTCGTGGACCCGGTCGCGGTGCGTCCGCTGCGCACCGCCTGAGCTGGTCCGCGGCGTGCCGCCGAGGAAACCCCGACGCGGTGTCCCCGCGGAGATCTACACTGGCGGTGTGAGCGCCAAGCGGTTTTACGAGTACGCGCGCCTGTGGGTGCCGCTGTACGACGCTGCCGCGCTCACCGTCACCCGGCCGGTCTACCTGATCGAGGCCGCCGACGGCTTCGAGGGGATCACCGCGGAGAAGAACACGACCCTGATGAGCCTGTTCAACGAGATGGGCCGCCAGGGCTGGCGGATCGAGACCACTCCCCTGCGGGTGAGCCACCCGTCACCGGAGTTCCAGCTGCTCATCGACGCGACCCTCGACGAGGCCGACCATGCCACGGCGCCCGACGAGCTGGCCCACGCTGTGGGCTCCAGCGGCGACCCGGCGGGCACGGTCATCGAGTTCGACGTCTACGGGATGCGGCGGCGCCTGCCCGGCTGAGTCTGCCGATCAGGGGGCGAACAGGTCGCCGTACTCCTCCACCCGGTCGAGGACCTGCGTGGGCGAGAACTGGTCGAGGCCGAGCTCGTCCTCGGCGCCCTCCGCGACCTCCTCCCACGTGATCGGGGTCGCGATCTGCGGGCGCGGGGTGCCGCGCAACGAGTAGGGCGACACGGTGGTCTTGGAGCCGGCGTTCTGGGACCAGTCCAAGAACACCTTCCCGCGGCGCTTGGCCTTGGTCATCAGCGCGGTGACCTGCTGGGGTCGCTGCGCCTGGAGCTCCTCGGCGACCTCCTTGGCGATGGCGCTCGTCTCGTCCGAGGGCAACGGCTCGGGCAGCCGGGCGTAGAGGTGGAGTCCCTTGCTGCCGCTGGTCACCGGGATCGCGGCGAGCCCGCGCTCCGCAAGGGCGTCCCTCGCCAGCAGCGCGACCTGGCAGCACTCGTGCAGCCCCGCCGGCTCGCCCGGGTCGAGGTCGATCACCACCCGGTCCGCACCGACCGGCAGGTCGTCCTGGTCGACGGTCCACTGGTGCACGTGCAGCTCGAGCGCTGCGAGCTGGACGGCCCAGATCAGCGTCGGCAGGTCGTCGACGATCGGGAACACCAGGGTGTCACCGTGGCGGCTCGGACCGCGACTGCCCGTCGTCGGGACCTCCGCGGTACGCACCCACGACGGCGTGCCGGCAGGCGCGTTCTTCTCGAAGAAGCTCAGGTCGCCGACGCCGTGCGGCCAGCGGATCCGAGTCACCGGGCGACCGGCGAGGTGCGGAAGCAGCACGGGCGCGATCCGGGCGTAGTAGTCGAGCACCTCCCCCTTCGTGGTGCCGGTGCTCGGGTAGAGCACCTTCTCGAGGTTGGTGAGCCGCAGCGTCCGGCCCTCGACGTCGACGTGCACCTCGGTCTGCGGGCTGTCAGGCCTCTTCGGCATCAGTCCTCAGCTCCCGGTGGGCGCGCGCCGCCGAGCCTGCCGAGCGGCGTCACGAGACCAGGTCCTCGGGCGAGAGATCGGTCCGCACCCCCTGGTACGACGGCTGGCGGAGCCTGTCGTAGCCCACACCGTGGCTGTCGATCTCGATCACGATCGCCGGCTCCACCCAGCTGGTGCCCTGCGCGTCGACCCGCGGCACCTCGTCCGCGAACGGGGAGCTCGCGCGGGTGAGCGGTGCCAGCAGGTCGGTCAGCAGCCGGGACTGCTTGGCGCCGATCCCGCTGCCGACCCGGCCGCGGTAGAGCAGCCCGTCAGGAGTCGGCTGACCCACCAGCAGCGAGGCCAGCCGGTCCCTGGTGCCGGTCTGCGGGCGCCAGCCGCCGACGACGTAGGAACCGCGATGCCGGTGCGCGAACTTCAGCCACTGGCTGCTTCGCTCCCCCGGCCGGTACGGCGAGTCGATCCGCTTGCTGACGATCCCCTCGAGCCCCTGGGCGCGGGTCGCGTCGAGCAGCATCCTGCCGTCGTCGTACTGCCCGGGGACCTGCCAGCCGGAGGGCGCGAGGTCCAGGTCGGCCAGCCGGCGTCGCCGTTCGGAGAGCGGCAGCTCGAGCAGCTCCTCGCCGTCGAGGCGGAGCAGGTCGAAGACCATGAAGGTCGCCGGGATCCGCTCCGCGAGGCGCGCGATCGTCGCCGTCCTGCGGACGTGCATCCGGTCGGCGAGCACCCGGAAGTCCGGGACCCCACGCTCGTTGAGGGCGATGATCTCGCCGTCCACCACCCCGTCACGCAGCCCGGCCGGAGGCACGAGCAGCTCGGGCCAGGCCACGGTGATCCGGTTGCCGTTGCGGCTGCTGAGGCTCACCCCGGAGGCGTCGACAGCAGCGAGAGCGCGAACGCCGTCCCACTTCACCTCGTGCTGCCACTCCGGCCCCGTCGGCACGTGGGTGCCGGGCGAGGCCAGCATCGGAAGCAGCCCCCTCAGCACGGTCATGGGAGCCATCATGCCCAGATGCGGTCGACGACGTGCTCGGCGATGGCCAGGCTCGACGTCGCGGCGGGCGACGGCGCGTTGCGCACGCTGGTGATCCCGTCGGACTGGGTGATCCGGAAGTCGTCGACGAGCGAGCCGTCCCGCTCGACCGCCTGGGCCCGGACCCCGGACCCAGCGCGGACCACGTCGTCGGGTCCGATCTCCGGCACGTAGCGTCGCGCGACCCGCATGTAGGCGCGCTTGGACAGCGACCCGTGCACCTCCGTCACGCCGGTGCGCCAGTGCGTGGCCGCCATCCGCCAGAAGCCCGGCCAGGTCGCGATGCTGCCGACGTCGGCCAGCCGGAACGACGATCGTCGATAGCCGTCGCGCCGCAGGGCGAGCACGGCGTTCGGCCCGACCTCGAGGCCGCCGGAGACGCGACGGGTGAAGTGCACGCCGAGGAAGGGGTAACGCGGGTCTGGGACCGGATAGACCATCCCCCGCACCAGGTCGGCCTTCTCCGGCAGGACGGCCAGGTACTCGCCGCGGAACGGCACGATCCGCGGCGCCGGGTCGTCCCCCACCAACCTGCCGAGCCGGTCCGACTGGAGTCCTCCGCAGAGCACCAGCCGGTCGACGTCGTACCTCCGGGCGCCGGAGGCGACCGTGATCCGGCCGCCGTCACGGTCGACCCCCGTGACCGGCGTCGACAGCAGCACCCGGCCGCCGGTGGCCACGATCTCCGCGGCGAGCTGCTCGGCGACCGCTACGTAGTCGGTGATGGCCGTGTGCGGCGAGTGGAGGGCGGCCAGGCCCGCTGCGTGCGGCTCGACCTCTCGCATCGCTGCGCCGTCGAGGCGACGCAGCCCGGGCACGCCGTTCGCCGCGGCAGTGCGCTCGAGCGCCGTGAACCGGCCCATCTCGTCGGCGTCGACGGCGACCACGAGCTTGCCGCACTCGACGTACGGCAGGCCGTGCTCGGCGCAGTAGTCACGCAGGAGCGCGCGGCCGCGGGTGCACAGCTCGGCCTTGAGGCTGCCCGGCCGGTAGTAGATGCCGGCGTGGACCACCCCGGAGTTGTGACCGGTCTGGTGGACCGCGACGCGCTCCTCCGCCTCGAACACCACGACCTGTGAGCCGGGTCGTCGTCGGGCGATCTCGCGGCCGACGGCAAGGCCCACGATGCCGCCCCCGACGATGCCGATGGTGGTCGTCACGAGCCCATCGTCGCAGCGTGGGCTAGTACGCTCATGGAATGCGTGCGATCTGGAAGGGTGCCGTCTCCTTCGGCCTGGTCAGCGTCCCGGTCAAGCTCTACAGCGCGACCGAGAGCCACGATGTGTCGTTCCGCCAGGTCCATGCCAAGGACGGTGGGCGGATCAAGTACCAGCGCGTGTGCTCGATCGACGGCGAGGAGGTTCCGTACTCCGACATCGCCAAGGGCTACGAGACCGAGGACGGCGAGATGGTCATCCTCACCGACGACGACCTGTCCAACCTGCCGACCACGTCGTCCCGGGAGATCGCGGTCGAGAAGTTCGTGCCCAGCGACCAGATCGACCCGATGCTGTTCGAGAAGTCCTACTACCTCGAGCCCGAGGCGAGCGGCGCCAAGCCCTACGCCCTGCTGCGGCAGGCGCTGATCGAGGCTGACCGGATGGCCGTGGTCACCGTCGCGCTGCGGCAGCGCACCACGACCGCGGTGCTTCGCGTCCGCGACGACGTGATCGTGCTGCAGACGATGATGTGGCCCGACGAGATCCGGCAGCCGGACTTCAAGGTGGAGACCGGTGAGGTGAAGGACGCCGAGGTGAAGATGGCTCGGATGCTGGTCGAGACCCTCGCCGGCGACTTCGAGCCGGAGGAGTTCGAGGACGACTACGCCGAGGCGGTCCAGTCGGTGGTGAAGGCGAAGATCGAGGGTGGGGAGGTCAAGCGCACGGAGACCTCGACCAAGACCGGCGGCGAGGTCGTCGACCTGCTGGCCGCCCTCCAGCGCTCGGTCGAGGCCGCGAAGTCCTCGCGCGGCGAGCCCGCGGAGAGCGAGGAGCCCAAGAAGGCGCGCAAGGCACCGGCCAAGGCACCGGCGAAGAAGACGGCCGCGAAGAAGACCGCGGCGAAGAAGACCGCTGCCAAGAAGAGCACGACGAAGAAGGCCGCCGCCAAGAAGGCGAGCTGACCGCGGCGCGTCAGTCGGTCGCGTCCTCCGCCCGACCGATCAGGTCCTTCACCACGTCGATCGAGCGGATCCGGCCGCTGGTCACCGTCGTGCCCTGGTCGGACTGGAGCGCTGTCGGGATGCCGATCAGCTCCGCGTCGTTGTTGACCGCCATGCCGCCGGAGTTGCCGGGCGCGATCCGGGCGTCGGTGTCGAGCTCCGAGCGTGGGCCCAGATCAGGCGGGCTCAGCACGGTCGAGATGACCCCGGTGGTCACCGTGATCGACTCCCCGGAGCCGGCGACGGCCGGGAAGCCGAGGACGGTCACGTCGTCGCCCGCACGCAGCTCCGCCGAGCTGCCGATGGGGACGGTGGGCAGCTCGGGCTCCGCCGTGAGCTCGTTGCCCTCGGCGTCGGCGTAGACCTCGATCACGGCGACGTCGAACCGGCCGTCGGCCTCGACCACCCGGGCCCGGTAGGCCGGCGGGGCGTTGGTGTCGGTCATGCCGTCGGTGAGCGAGACCATCAGGTACTCCGGGTCGGCGATGTCGCTCGGGCCGTACTGCTCGTCGAGCCCCGGTGACTCCGGCGCCGCGACGTGCGCGTTGGTCAGGATCAGGCCGTCCGCTCGGATGATGGACCCCGAGCCGTGGTAGGTGCCGGACTCGGACGGGTTGGAGAGCCGGTGGGTGACGGCCGTGATCTTCACCGTGGCGGCCTTGGCGGCGTCCAGCTCCGCCCCGCTCAGCGAGTCCATCGAGTCCCCCGACGGCACCTGCGAGCCGGTCTGGTCCGCGCCGGGGCCCCCCGTCGTCGCGCCGTCGCGAACCAGCCACCACGCGGCACCCAGGACGCCGAGGATCAGCACCAGGACGGCGGCGGCGGAGCCGATGACGACGAGGCGCTTGCCCCAGCGGCGGCGAGCGATCCGACGCTCCTCCTCCTGGGCCGAGAGGATCGGCACCAGGGTGAGCTCGGGGCCGGCGACGGGGTGGCCGAGCCGGAGTGCGATCCGCTCGTCGAACCTCCTGGTCGTGATCCGCCGTCCGTCGAGGAAGGTGCCCTCGTTGGAGATGTTGGAGTAGGTCCAGCCGCCGGGGATGGCGTCGATCTGACCGTGCATCCGGGAGCAGGCCGGGTCGCCGATGACGACGGTGCAGTCGTGGCGGCGGCCGACCGTGATCTGCGTGGGGTGGCGGAACCGGTGCTCGCGCCCCTCGGCGACGAGCAGGAGGTCGGGGCCGGTGCGCTGCGGCGGCGGGCCGGCGTAGCCCTGCGGCCCGG
>NZ_SSXI01000014.1 GCF_004803405.1 Nocardioides sp.
CGGCCTAACCCAACCTGTCACCCGTTCGTGCAGCAGACCCCACCACGATGAGGTACAACCGAGCCGGCAAGTACCGAGACCGCCACCCGAGCTACATGCTCGCCGCGTTCATGCCCTCGGCTCCCCTGAGACCCGAAGCGTCGTCACACGTTCCGATCTGACATCGGCAGATCCGTGCGTCCGACACGCGGCGGAATGACTCACGCGTGAGTTGGCCGGCGCGTCACCCGAGGGTGGCAGAGGTTGCGCCGGACATGATGCGCGCGGTGTTCTCGGGTCCGAAGAACTCGGGAACGGGCAGGGTGCCGGCGACAACGCTGACGAATCCGTCCATCGCTTCCTGGCTGGTGGCGACCGCCGCGAGGAGTTGCTGCATCTCCGGTGGTGGCGGCTGGAGCCGTGCGAGGTCGCAGGTGAACTCGAACATCGGCAGTGCCCGCTCGTCGCGCGTCACTTGGTACTGGCTCATGGCTTCGTCGTAGCCGCGTCGCCCGGAGAACGTCTCGTCGAGCGCAGCCACCAGTACCTCGGCGTCCCGGAAGGCGTCGCTGATCCCCTGGGCCGTGATCGGGTCCTTGTGCTGCCCCGCGTCACCCACGAGAGCCCAGCCTGGTCCGTATGGCTTGCTGAAGAAGTTCGGCAGGTCTCCCGTGCCGACATACCGGGTCTCCCGCGTAGCGCTCCGGATCCGCTCCGCAAACTCGGGGACCAGTTCGAACGCCTTCAGGCAGGTGCCCTCGACGTCCCCGCGGTTGACGGTGAACTCGGCTCGGGGCCAGTTCACGGTGACCATCGTCAGGTCGTCGTGGGTAGGTGCGACGCCAAAGGCACGGGGCGGACGGACGTACGCCTCGAACCCTTCGGCGGGCAGGCCGCTCCAGTACGCGTAGTAGGCCACCGCGATCGTCTGCGCCTCGTGGTACCGCGGCGCCTGGACGGCCTTCGCGACCAGCGAATGCCTCCCGTCGGCACCGACAACGACCCGAGCTCGCTCGGTCACCGCCTTCCCGCCGGCGCCGTGGCCACGGACTCCCGCGACGCGTCCGTCCTCAACGAGGAGGTCGTCCACACTGAAACGCTCACGAAGCTCAGCGCCTGCGGCGACCGCCGCCTCGACGAGCAGGTAGTCCAGCACCGTGCGCCGCGGGCAGAGGGCGTCGTACACACCATCGTCTGACCGAGGGGAACCCGCGATCCTGAACGGCCCGAAGTCGAAGGAATAGCTGGTCAACGGCGGACAGCCCGTCGCCGCCAACCTGTCGATCAGACCCCACCGGGTCAGGGCGGCAACCCCGGGAGGATGGAGGATGTGGGTGGACACGGTGTCGCTCGGGAAAGTCGCCTTGTCCACCACCAGCACGCGATACCCCATGCGCGCCAGCAGCATCGCGGTCGCCGAACCGGCGCAGCGTGCTCCCACAACGATGACGTCGTACTCCGTGCTCATGGCCGTCCTCCGATCCGTCTGATCTCGAGGACACTGACGCTAACGACGGCGAGGCGGCGCGATCATCGCCCTTCCGTGCCACCCTGTCCGCCTGAGCGACGTGGTCCGTTCGTGCCACGCGGCGGTCAGATCAGGTCGTGCTGGATGGCGTACGCCGTCGCGGCGGCTCGTGAGGACACACCGAGCTTGGCGAAGACGTTCTGTAGATGGCGGCGCACGGTGTGATCGCTGATGAACAGGATCGTTGCGATCTCCCGATTCGTCCTGCCGACGGCCACCAATGCGAGCACCTCGAGCTCCCGGGCCGTGAGCCTGCAGTGAGAGTCGCTGGTTCTCGTCTGGGACAGCTTCTCCAGAAGGGCAAGGTCAGGCGCCGCCTGCAGCTGACGAAAAGTCCAGCGCGCCGCGTCGAACTCCATCGCCGCGCCGTCCTCATCACCCAGCTCCCGGCATGCGAGCCCCAGGAGAACCCGGGTGCGTGCGAGCTCGTAGGGAGTCTCGAGCTCCTTCCAGGTCGTGGACGCCCGATGCAGGGCGGCCACGGCCGCATCCGCGTCGCCCTCCGCAAGAGTGACGGCGCCGGTCGCGTGCGCGCAGCGCGCCCGGAGGCACGGTACGTCGAGGAGGGCCGCGACCCCTTCCAGCTGATCGGCGGCGCCCCTCGCCGTCGCGATCTCCCCCGCGCCGAGTGCGATCTCGACATATGCCCCGAGCAGCAGCGACCGGGTCGGGTGATCGCGCGCGTCCTCCAGGACCGGCCGGATCGCTGCAAGCGCCTGCTCGACGTGCCCTTGGGACAACCTGAGGAGGGCCAGGCCAGGTTGTGGCACCCGGCCTCGCCGGTTGGCCTCCCGGTACGCCTCCTCGGCTGCGGCGAACTCCCCGCGCAGCCGATGCAGCTCAGCCAGCTGGTAACAGGCCATACCCAGCGCCGGACGCGGCGGGTCGGAGAGCTGTGCCCGGGCCCGGTCCGCCTCGGCGAGGGCGTCCGGCCAGGCGCCGTACCACTGCATGACCTCGACGCGATGCACCAGGCACTGCCCGCGGAAGGGGACCAGATCGGGTTGGGCGGCAGACCAATGGTCAAGCGCCGCGGTCCACTCGCGAGCGCGACGCAGGTCGAGGATGCTCGTGCACTCCAGCAGTACCGCGCAGTAGACGATGCCGGAGGCAATCGGTGAGACCTCGCCGGCCGTCACGGCGACCATTGCTTCGTCGAGCAGGGCGGTGCCCTCGGCCGTGTCTCCGAGCCGGATCAGGGCCTGGGCACGACCCAGCCGTCCGAATGTCATCAGGTCGCGCTCGTGGAACCGGTCGCCGATCTCCGCTGCCTCGGCGAAGGCGGCATACGCGGCCTGGACATCACCCCCATACATCGTCATCAGTGCGCGTGGCACCAGCACGTACCCCTGCTCAACGCAGTCCAGATCTTCGAGCACCTGCCGAGCCCGGGCCAGCCATCCGATGCCCGGGGCCACTTCGCCGGTGATGAGCAACCACAGCGCCGGCCAGAACGCGCACCGCGCCGCTCGTGCCGGGTCGCCCCGTGCCATCCACTCGCGATGCGCCCGCGCCCAGACGTCGACGGCCTCGGCGTCCTTGCCCACCAGACATGCGGTGACGGCCAGCCGCTCGAGATCGGCGGGTTCGAGCGACAGGTCCAGATCCGCGGCGGAAAGTTCGGCGAAGGCTTCCCCCCAGGCGTGCTTGCCGACGGCCTGGCGCCCGCGTTCAAGCGCACCGGTGGTGGTCCTCCGCTTCGCCATGGGGAACTCCCTCTGAGTGCAGCCTCCGAGCATGCACGGTGCGCTTGGACAACGGTATCGCTGCGGCGCGGTTCGTGATTGCTGAGTGACGTCCCCGCCAGGGCCGGGGGAGGGGAGCCTTCACGCGTGAGCCTGACTCAGCAGGTCGCGACCTGCCTTGGACGAACCCTGGCATACGACAGGTGCACCTCGGCCTCTGGTCTCCGAGCGCTCAGCCGAACCGGGCGACGACCACGGCTGAGGGTGACTTGCTCGGGGACCAAGGCTCGGCTGAGTTCGCTCACTGCGCCTCTGCGTCACAGTGGGCGATATGGGTCAGCCCAACGTGCTGGTGTCGATGAGGAACCAGTAGTGAAGGTTCGATGCCAGGACACGCTCGTAGGCCTCGTTGATCCGGTCGGCAGAGATCACCTCGATCTCGGCGCCGAGGTCGTGCTCGGGGCAAAAGTCGAGCATCTCCTGGTCACCGCGATGCTGCTGATCATCGAGCCGGCCAACGAGCGGCGGGCGCTGGTCGTCGAGAAGGCGGGCACGCTGAGCGGCGGTCGCGCCGCTGTCGAGTGGCAACCTGTTGGGCCTCCACGGCCAGCCGTCGCCCGTCCAGGTCGTCCTGCCATAGACCCGGCCGGAGCGCCAAGTACTCGACTTCAAACGTCACCACACGACTGCGCTCATTTGTTCCGATACCTCACTGATTCCCACTAGGCTCGTCGCCGGATGTGACGCTCGGCCCATCCAGCACACCGATATGAGGACAGATGAACACGATCGGTCCAGCAGCGACTCCCCCCAACGCGCCCACCGGTCGCCGTCATCGAGGAACCGCGCGCTGGCGCCGCGGGCTGTCCGTCCTCGCATCCGCATCCGTCCTCGCCGGCGTGGCGCCGACCGGCGTCGGTGAAGCCGTCGCCGACGACAGCGCACCGCCCGAGTCGACGGCGACCGCCACGGCGACGGCGACCGCGGGCGCCCCTACGCCCACGGAGTCGACGACCGAGCCGACGCCCGACCCGACATCCGATCCGACAACGGAGCCGTCCCCCAGCGGGCGACAGTCGGTGGAGCCCGAAGACTCGGCAGAACCGGACGACGCCGCACCCACTGCGGTCAGCACGACGACGGCGGCCGAAGCAGCGACCGACGCCCCTGTTGCCAACACGCTCGCCGCCGACGCACCCGCGGTGGCAGCGGCCGAGGCCGCGGGCTGTGGGTACGGCGAGGGCGGCCGGTACGACGACACCATCTGCTGGCTGGACATGTCGACGTACGACGACACCACCGCGCGCACCGCGGACGGGCAGAGCATGAGCGTGACCCTGCCCGGCGGCTACCGGCTGAGCTACACCATCAAGACCCGCACCGCCGACGGCTACGCCAACGCCGCCGTGACCAGCCGCGCCGTTCCCATCGAGACCCGGTTCGCCTTCGCGACCGAGGCCTACGAGAACATCCCCGGCAGGCCGTCGCTGTACAGCTCCCCCGCGCCCGGAACCAACGGGCTCGACGTCGAGCTGAGCAACATCAGGGTGGAGGACCCGAGCGGCACGGCGCTGACGTCCTTCGCCTTCGTGGCGACCGACACCGAGGACAACATCTCCGGTGAGAGCCTGCGGTGGACCTCGGACAAGCCCCTCAACCACCTCGAGACGCTGTACGACCAGGGCTCCAAGGGCTGCAAGCCCGCCACCATGACCGGGTTCGGCACCACCACGGTCACCTGCACCGGCGTGGGCGGCGCCAGCACCCTCGCCGAGAAGTCCACCTCGGTGCTGGTCTCGGCCGACGCGCCGACCACGTTCGCGCTCCGCTGGGTCACCCCGGCCCAGTCGGGGATCGCGTTCGGGGTCAACACGGCGTCGATCGAGGTCAGCAAGGTCGTCGAGGGCCGCGCCGAGCCCTCGGACTCCTTCGACGTCTCGCTCCGGTCGCCCGAGGGCACCGAGCTGGGAAGCGCGAGCACCGGCACGGGCAACACCGCGACCACGGGTCCGGTCGTCGTGATCCCACCCAACAACGGCGAGCCGTTCACGCTCACCGACGCCGCGACCGCAGGATCAGGCACCGACCTGGCCGACTACACCCACACCTGGGCCTGCACCCGCAACGGAGCGCCCGACCCGAGCCTGCCGTCCGGCGAGGCCACCAGCGTGCAGGTCAGTCCCGGCACCGGCGACCAGATCGCCTGCACGGTGACCAACAGGGCGCGTCCCATGGACGGCGGCGACGCGCCGGCGTCGTACGGCACGACGTTCGACGCCGACGGCGCCCGCCACCGCGTGCCCGGCTACGACGCCACGACGCACACGGCGCCGCTGCGCCTCGGAGCGCTCATCGACCTCGAGGCCGACGGCGCACCGACACCAACCGCCCAGGGCGACGACACCTCCGAGGTCGACGACGAGGACGGCGTCGACTTCAACACCGACGTCTCCGTTCCGGGCAGGCTGGAGACCGTCTACGTGACCTCGTCCGCCGCCGGGTTCGTCAACGGCTGGATCGACTTCGACCGTGACGGCGAGTTCGACGGCGGCGTCGAGCAGATCCTCTCCGACCGGGCCGTGACGGCTGGGGTCAACCGGCTGACCTACACCGTCCCCGAGGGATCGGCGTTCGTCGGCGGCGAGACGACCGCGCGGTTCCGGCTGACCTCGGCCGCCGGGGTGGCCACCTCCCCCACCGGCAGCGCGCCCGACGGCGAGGTGGAGGACCATGCCCGCACCCTCTTCGACGCCGGCGCCTTCGCGCTCGAGCAGTGCCCCCGCGGATCCGTCCCCGTCCCGGTCGGGATCGTGCAGAACCGGTCGTTCGAGAGCTACGAACGGCAGTTCCAGAACAGCACCTCGGCCAACACGATCAACTGGGCCGAGCACTGGTACGACTCCCACCCCTCCGGGGGCCAGTACTACGTCCTGTCGCCGAGCTTCGACTCCGGCCCGGCGGCGAGCGTCATGCCGTTCCGGGCGGGCGCGGACGGCTACGGCTTCCTCGGCGGGCATTCCAGCACCCCCGGCGACAGCGGCGAGGGCGCGACGAACACGCTGACCGAGCCGCTCGTGGCCGGGGCCGCGTACGTCGGCTTCTTCTCCACCGGCGCCGGCGGGCACGGCCGTGGCGGTAGCGGCTACCTGCGGATGTTCGGGGTCGACAGCCCGAACGTCGGATCGCTCTACGGGTCGACCGGCACCAACCTGAGCGCCAGCAACTCCGAGGCGCTCTACGACACCCCCGTGGTGCGTCCGGCGGCCGCCGGCACCCGAGCGCAGTGGAGCCTGGCCACCTTCACGCTCCGGCCGAGCAGGAGCTGGGACTACCTGCGCCTGGAGGCTCGCAACGAGACCCCGGCCAACAACGGCACCCCCGCGGGCCAGACGTGGATGACCTTCGACGACTTCCACATGTACCTGTGCGACCCGATCCGTGACTTCGGCGACGCGCCGGCGTCGTACGGCACGGAGCTCGGCAGCGGAGCGGCGTTCCACGAGGTGCCTGACTTCGACGCCGCCACCAACACCGCTCCGCTGATGCTGGGCCGGACGATCGACGTCGAGGACGACGGCGTCGCCGGCCCCGACGCCGACAGCGACGACACCACCGCGGACGATGACGAGGATGCGCTGCCCGACGCCGTCCGGCTCGCGCTGGGTGCGACCGCCCCCTCCCTCGACGTCCCGGTCACCAACGACACCGGCGGCCCGGCGACGCTCCACGGCTGGATCGACGCGAACGGCGACGGAGTGTTCCAGTCGAACGAGCATGCGTCCGCCTCGGTAGCGGCCGGGGCCTCGAGCGCCACCCTGCAGTGGAGCGGCCTCTCGCCGCTGATGGCGGAGACCCGGCCGGTCGTCCGCCTCCGGCTCACCACCGACGACCTGGCCGACGACAGCGCGACGGCGGTCGACGAGCGGTCGCGTGGCCTCGCCCAGGACGGCGAGGTCGAGGACCACGTCGCGACCGTGTCGTCGACGACCCTGACCTGCGCCACCGACGCCGCCGTGTTCAACACCGCCTACGACGGTGCCGGCGGCCGGCTGCCCGTCGGCTCCCGGGACGCCGGCTGGGAGGTGGGCCTCGGCACCACCGCCGGGCCCGGCAGCGTCACCAGCTGGATCCCGGCCTACGTGGTCCAGCCGGTGGCCGGTGCCTGGGCGACAAGCCCCTACGACAACGCCGACTGGATCTCGCACGACCCCTCGCGGGCACACACCACGACCGGCGACTTCTTCTACCGGTACCAGTTCCGGATCGCCGCCGAGGTGCCGCTGGAGGGCTTCGCCCTCCCCATGGACTTCTACGCGGACAACTCGGTGTGGGAGGTCTACGTCAACGACGTCGCCCAGAGCGACTCGCAGGACTCCCTGCCGCAGAACGCGGCCAACCCCTACTTCCACAACGGCTTCGGCACCGGCCGGCAGGCCTCCACGCTGCTGGCCGACGGCTGGCGGCACGGCCTGAACACGATCGTCGTCCACGTCAAGAGCGGGAACCCCTCGGTCGAGGGCTTCATGGCGCAGATGACCCCGCAGGCCCTGTGCAACGACTACGGCGACGCCCCCGACAGCTACGGCAGCGACCAGGCCGGGGACGGCCCGCGGCACGGCGTCGCGGACCTGACCGCGGACGGGACGTCCTCGCTCATGCTGGGCGACTCGATCGACGCCGAGTCCGACGCGACCCTTGCAGGCACGGCCGACGGTGACGACACGACCGGCGTGGACGACGAGGACGGCGTGGCCGCTCCGATCGTCATGACCGCCGGCGAGCCGACGACGGTCCAGATCGCGGCCACCAACCACACCGGTGCCGCAGCGACACTCGTCGGCTGGCTCGACCTCGACGGCGACGGTGCGTTCGAGGCCGCCGAGCGGGTGACGGTCCCGGTCGGCGCCGGCACGGCGACGTACCCAATGGTCTTCCCCGCCGGCCCGGAGACCACGACCACCGCCTACGCCCGCTTCCGGCTCTACCCGGGCACGGTCACCGCCGCGCTGCCGACCGGGCCCGCCGACGCCGGCGAGGTCGAGGACTACCCGGTGCAGGTACTGACCCGGGCGCTGAGCATCACCAAGACCTCGGACGCCACCGAGGAGTCCCGGCCCGGCGACCAGATCACCTACACGGTGACCGCCACGAACACCGGCGACGGCGCCTTCACCGCAGCGAACCCCGCGCGGGTGGTCGACGACCTCGCCGGCGCGCTCGACGACGCCGAGTACAACCTCGACGCCGCGGCGACCGTGGACGGCAACCCGGTCGCGGCGCCGACGTACTCCGCACCGCGGATCCGCTGGGCGGGCCCGCTCGCGGGCGGCACGTCGGTCGTCCTCACCTACACAGTCACCCTGACCGGTGGCGGGGACGGCACCGTCCGCAACGTCGCGTGGGCGCCCACGACCGTCGACCCCGGCCCGACGCCCGACTGCGACGACCCGGCCACCACGGTGCCCTGTGACGACGACGAGCTCCTGCTCCCCAAGCTGCAGATCACCAAGCAGGCCAGCCGCAACGACCTCCCGGCCGTCGGTGGCGAGATGACCTACACCGTGACCGTCCGCAACGTCGGCCCCGGCACCTTCACCGCGACCGCACCCGCCACGTTCCGCGACGACCTGAGCGACGTCGAGGACGACGCCGACCTCGTCGGCTCGCCGACGGCCTCCGGCGGTACGGCGACCTATGCGGCGCCGGAGATCACGTGGAGCGGTGCGCTGGCGCCCGCCGAGCAGGTCACCGTCACCTACGCCGTCGTCTATCACGGGGAGGGCGACCAGTCGCTGGTGAACCGGGCCTGCGTGCCGGGCGACGACGCGGTGGACCCGCAGGACGCGTGCCGCTCGACGACGACCCCAGGCTCCGGCCTGGACCAGGCGAAGACCGCCGACCCGCCGTCCGGCACGCCGGTCGACGCCGGTGACGAGGTCACCTACACCCTGCGGTTCAGCAACACCGGTCAGACGGCGGCCACCGTCGACACCTCCGACGACCTGTCGGACGTGCTCGACGACGCGACGCTCGTCCGCGGACCGACCGCCGACAGCGGCCTGACCGCGACCGTCGTCGGCGACCGGATCGACATCGACGGCACGGTCCCGGTCGGGGAGACCCGGTACGTGACCTACACGGTCGAGGTCGACACGTACGCCGACCAGGTCAACCACGTGCTCGGCAACGTCCTGGCCTGCCAGCCGGGAGACCCCACGTCGTGCCGGCCCGAGGTGACCCGGCACGGGGTCCGGCATCTGAACCTGACGAAGTCCTCCACCCCGCCGGCCGTGACGAACACCGGCGACACGGTCACCTACACCCTCACCGTGGAGAACGACGGCGCCGGCGACTACACCGCGGCCGAGCCCGCCACCGTGGTCGACGACCTCAGCGACGTCCTGGACGACGCCACCTACCTCGGCGACGCGGAGGCCACCGCCGGCACGGTGTCGTACGCCGAGCCTGAGCTCACCTGGACCGGCACCCTCGCCGCCGGCGACTCGGTGACGATCACCTACACCGTCACCGTCACCAACCTCGGCGATCACGACCTGGTGAACACCGCGTCGGTGCCGGGCTGCGACGACCCGAGCTGCAACCCACCGGCCGTCGAGACGCTCCTCCCCCACGTCGTGCCGAGCAAGACCTCGGACCCCGCGTCGGGTGTCGACGTGGCGGCAGGCGAGGTGATCACCTACACCCTGACGTGGACCAACGACGGACAGGCCGCCGGGCCGGTCGACGCCACCGACGACCTGTCCCGGGTGCTCGACGACGCGGACGTCAGCAGGGAGCCCGCGAGCTCCGACCCCGACGTCACCGCGGTGCGCACCGACGAGTCGCTGCGCGTCACCGGGACGATCGACCCTGGCGAGACGATCAGCGTGAGCTACGAGGTGACGGTCCGACCCGACGGCCGGCGCGGCGACAACCTGCTCCGCAACGTGCTGACCCCCGACGTGCCCCAGGTGAGCTGCGACGACGCCGGCGACTGCGAGCCGGTGGACCCGCCCACCACCGAGCACAAGATCGGCGAGCTCGACGACTGGAAGACCGTCGAGCCGGGCTCGGGGACGACCGTGCGGGTCGGTGACGAGCTCGCCTACACGCTGCACTTCACCAACACGGGCACCGCCGACGTCGAGGTGGATCGCGACGATGTGCTCACCGGAGTGCTCGACGACGCCAGGCTCGTCGCCGGTCCGACCGCCTCGGACGCCGCGTTGACGGCGTCGGGCCCGCGCGACGGTCGGATCTCCGTCACCGGGACGCTGTCTCCCGGCCAGACGGTGACGGTCGGCTACGCGGTCAGGGTCAAGCCCGCCAGCGAGCGCGGCGACGACCTGATCGGCAACTACCTCCTCGCCGCCGGCGAGGAGCCGCCGGTGGACTGCGGTCCCACCGCTCCTGCACGACGGATGGCGGACGCCGCGCACCCCGACTGCACCGTGAACCCGGTCAGCAACATCGTGGCCTCGAAGTCGGTCGCGCCCGGCGGCGGCGCGGAGGCCGAGCCCGGCGACGTCCTGACCTACACGCTGCGGTTCGAGAACACCGGCCAGGGGCCGGGCGAGGTCGAGCACGTCGACGACCTCTCCGACGTGCTCGACGACGCACGCCTGGTCAGCGAGCCTGCCTTCGCCGAGCCGAACGCAATGACCGCCGTGGTGAAGGGCGACCGGATCCTGATCAAGGGCACGCTCGCAGCCGGCGCGGTCGACACCGTCTCCTACGCGGTCGTGGTCAAGGAAGCTGCCCGCCAGGGCAACTCGCAGCTCGCCAACTTCCTGATGCCGGCCGGCGAGAAGTCCCCCAGCCAGTGCGATCCCGACAGCGGCACGTGCACCACGAACGGCGTCCTCAGCGGCGGGGAGAGCGGCCAGGACGACCCCGACGGGGGGCCCGACGACGACCTGCCGGGCGTGGGGAGCCCGGTGCGGATCGGCTTGATCGTCGGCGCGGCGCTCCTGGTCATCGCCGGGATCGCCCTGCTGGTCCTCGGGCGGCGCCGGCGGGAGCCGGAGGACGCGGAGCCGGACCAGGCCTGAACCGGCAGTAGGGGCTGGGGTTGGTCAGCGACCCCGCGGCCCGTAGGCCGGGTCGGACTTCTTGAACGCCGCCTCCCGCGCAGCCTTGGTGTTCCGGGCGGCGAGCAGGAAGACCTGCTCGAACCGCTCCCGCGCGAACGTCCGCCGCGGGGAGGCGGTCCAGGTGTCGTTGAACAGCCGCTTGGCGGCAGCCAGGGCGTCCGGCGACTTCTGGACGAGCTCCTCGGCGAGGCGGCGGGCACCCGCCACCGGGTCGTTGTCCAGCTTCGTGACGAGCCCGAGCTCGAGGGCACGGGAGCCGTCGAAGACCTCGGCGGTCATGGTGAGCAGCTTGGCCTGGTCCATGCCGACCTGCTCCTTGAGCGCCTGGATCCCCGACATGTCGGGGATCAGCCCCCACTTGCCCTCGAGCACCGACCAGCGCGAGTCGGGGGTCGCGATGCGGAAGTCCGCGGCGAGGGCGAGCTGGAGGCCGCCGCCGAGGCAGTGGCCGTGGACGGCTGCGATGACCGGCACCGGGATCCGGCGGAAGCCCCACGGGGCCTCCTGGAACTTGTTGGTGCCACGGAGCGGGTGCGGGACGAACGCCCTGGCGATGCCCATCGGGTTGCGCATCACCGTGCCGAAGTCGAGCCCGGCACAGAAGGCGTCGCCCTCGCCGCTGATGATGACCGCGCGCAGGTGCTTGTCCTTGCGCAGCATCGTCGCGGTGGCGACCAGGTCGTCGAGGATGTCGAGCGTCAGCGCGTTGAGCTTGTCGGGCCGGTCCAGCCGGACGTCCGCGATGCCGTCCTCGATCGTGCAGGTCACATTGCTCATGGGCTGAGCCTACGGCCGGCGCACGGTCAGGGCTTGAAGAGGTGACCCACCTTCGTGGCCTGGGCCTCCGCAAGCCGCTGGGCGCAACGGATCGCCTTCGCCCTCGACCCCGTGGTGGCACGCCAGCAGCGGGTGCGGACCAGCCCCGTGCTGAGGCGCTTCCAGGTGGTGGCGTGGCCGTTCCGGTAGGCCGTGAACGAGTTGTCGTTCGCGCGCACCACCGAACCCCTCAGGCCCCGGTAGCGGTACGCGAGCTCCGTGCGCGCGGCAGGCGCGTCGCCGGCCCGCAGCAGGTCGATCTCGGCGAACCAGCGACGCTCGCCGATGACCACGGAGCCCGTCACCCGCCACGCCTCCGGCTGAGTCACCACCCGCGGCACCAGACGCCTGGTCCCCCCGATGTTGTGGACCTGCCGGGCGGTCAGCAGGCGGTCCTTCATCCGGGAGATCGCCGGCAGGACGAGCCGGCGGTTTGGTGACGGCCAGTGCGCGCTGATCGCGGGCCACCCGGCGACGTACCGCTCCTTGAGCAGCTGTGCCGTCGGCTCCGTGCACGCCTTCGCCTGGTCGCCCGTCACGCTCGCGTTGGCCCGCGAGTAGCACAGCGACTGCACGAGTGCGTTCGGCCCGGCCTTCTTCACCGTGGTCGCTGCGGCCACGCCCTCGGCCCACCCCCACCAGATGTAGGTGACCTCCGTGCTGCTCGAGGAGACGATCGTGAACTCCGTCGACCCCGCCCTCAGCAGGTTCATGAGGCGGGTGAAGTCCCGGTCCCGTAGCGCGGTGGTCTGCCGGAGACCGGTTTGCAGCTGGTACGGGCGCAACGGCGTGCCGGCCAGCCAGGGCGTAGTGACCTCGGCCTGGAAGTTGCTGACCTTCTCGGCGATCCACGGGTTGCCCGCTGACCTTCGCACTCCGGCGTGCGTGGTCGGGTTCAGCTCGTTGGTCACCGTCATCGGGTGCTCGGCCGGCCACCCGAGAGCCGCTTTCACCTCGGCAGCGTTGGGCATCCCGACCTCCGCGTACGTCGCCGTGGAGACGGCACGAGGGTCCGGCTTCGGGACCGCTGCGCTGGCAGGCGGAGCGGACACGGTCGATGCGAGCACGCACGCGCCGAGCGCGCCGATGGCCAGTATTCGCTTCATCGGCCCACCCTACGTTGGTGAGGGCTTCCTGTCTTGGCCCTGCCTGACTGGACAGGCGGATGGTTCGGCCGGGGTGGGCCGGCGAGCCAGGTCGCCGACCACCCCCGCGACCTCAGGCAGCCAGCTTCTGCGCCTGCTGCTTCGCCTTGCGCTCCAGCCCCAGCTGGATCACCTTGCGGGTCTTCCGGTCGACCGTCGTGAGCTTGTAGAGCAGCGCCAGCTGGCCCGGCAGGTTCTTCGCGTTGGTCGTCTCCAGCCAGCCGTTCGGCAGCGAGAGGCGGACCACCTTGTGCCACGCGCTCGCCACCTGCTGCGGGAACGGGCGCGACAGGTAGGTCAGGTCGTACTTCTCGAATACGGCCTTCACCTTCGGCGCGACCTCGGCGTAGCGGTTGCTCGGCAGGTCCGGGAAGAGGTGGTGCTCGATCTGGTGCGACAGGTTGCCGCTCATCAGGTGCATCGCCTTGGAGCCGGAGATGTTGGCCGAGCCCAGCATCTGGCGCAGGTACCACTGGCCGCGGGTCTCCTTCTCCGGGATCGCCTTGAGCTCGAAGGTCTCGACGCCCTCGGGGAAGTGACCGCACATGATCACCGAGTGCGACCACAGGTTGCGCACCAGGTTGGCGGTGAAGTTCGCCGCCAGGGCCGGGAGGAACGAGCCGGTCGGCGCCGCGAGCAGCGGGTTGACGACGTAGTCCTTGGTGGCCTGCTTGCGGATCTTCTTCAGCGTCGCCTTCGCGGCACGCTTGAAGGACTCGGGCCGCTTGTCCTTCGGCTTGCTCAGGTTCTTGCCGAGCTCGAGGTCGTACGCCGCGATGCCGTACTCGAAGAAGCAGGCGTTGATGAAGTTCCACAGCGGCTGGCCGAGATACATCGGGTACCAGCGCTGGTCCTCGTCCACGCGCATGATGCCGTAGCCGAGGTCGTTGTCCTTGCCGACGATGTTCGTGTACGTGTGGTGGATCTGGTTGTGCGAGTGCTTCCAGCCCTCTGCGGTGGACGCGTTGTCCCACTCCCAGGTGGTCGAGTGGATCTTCGGGTCGCGCATCCAGTCCCACTGGCCGTGCATGACGTTGTGGCCGATCTCCATGTTCTCGAGGATCTTCGCCACGGACAGGCCGACCGTGCCGAGCACCCAGGCCGGCGGGAACACGCTGACCAGCAGTACGGCGCGCGAGCCGAGCTCCAGCTTGCGCTGCACGTCGACGACCTTGCGGATGTAGGCGGCGTCGCGCTCACCGCGGGTGTCGAGCACCTCCTGGCGGATGGCGTCGAGCTCGGCGCCGAGCGCCTCGATCTGCTCTGGCGTCAGGTGCGCGGTCGGGTTGTCGGCCTTCTTGGTGATGGTGGTCATGGAGACTCCTTCGCTACGTCGGTGTCGCGGAGGTCGCGTCAGCGACCGTTCCGGTCGGTGGTCAGGGAGGGATCGCTGGTCGAGGAGGTCGCGCCACCGACCGTCTCGAGACCGAGGTCGATGTCGCAGTCGCCGGCGGCGGCGTTGATGCAGGTCTGGATGGCCACGCCGTCGGGGTTGGTCTCCCCCGGGACGGCGACGGTGAGCTGGCCGTTGCGCAGGTCGCGCACGACGCCGGACCTCATCGGCAGGACACAGCCCATGCAGATGCCCATCCGGCAGCCGCTCGGCATGAGGACGCCCGCGGACTCGCCGGCGTCGAGGATCGGGACCGCGCCGTCGGCCTCGACGACCTTGTCGTCGGAGGCGCCGATGCGGAACGTCACGGTGCCGCCCTCGGCGGCCTCCGTGAGGACGGTCGCGCGGAACCGCTCCGTGTGGAGGGTCAGCCCTCGCGCGCCGTAGTACTCCTCGAGCGTGTCGAGGAGGCCGGCCGGACCGCAGGCGTACGCCGTCCGGTCGGCCAGGTCGGGGATCCACGACTCGAGGTCGCTGGTGGTCATCAGCCCGTCGGTGTCGGTGTGGCGCTCGATCAGGCGGATCCGGCCGTTCGTGGCGTGCTGGCGCAGCTCCGGGCCGAAGATCACCTCGTCACGGCTCATCGCCGAGTGCACCAGCACCACGTCGTAGGCGGAGTACGACGCCGCCGTCTCCTTGCGAGAGAACAGGTTGCGCAGCATCCCGATGACCGGGGTGATGCCCGAGCCGGCGGTCACCAGCATCAGCTTGATCGGCTCGGTCGCGGCCGCGGGCGGCTGAGGGAGGACGAACTCGCCCTCGGCCTGCTCGAGCCGCACCATCTGGCCGACCCGCGCGTTGCGCACGAGGTGGTTGGAGACGACGCCGTCCGGGATCGCCTTGACGGTGATCGAGATGTTGCGGTCCCGGCGCGGGCCGTGGGTCAGCGAGTAGGTGCGCCACAGCCGGACGCCGTCGACCTCGACGCCGATCCGGACGTACTGGCCGGGGACGTGGCCCGCCCAGTCCCGGCCGGGCTTGATCACGATGGTCGCCGCGTCCGCGGTCTCGGGGAGGACCGCCTCGATCCGGCCCTGCAGGCCGACGGCGGCGCCCGGACGGAGCGGGGCGAAGTGGTCGAGGATGTCGTCGACGGTCAGCGGGGTCACTGCCGCGTCGAGCAGGTTGCGCAGCACACCCGACCGGAGGAGCCTCGGCGCGCGCCTGTCAGCGCGGGTGGGGTTCGCAGTCGTCGTACTCATGCTTCAACAGTCCCAGCCAGGGCCGCTAAACTCATGACCGCAGCCGGTGAATCCGGGTCGGTCTTTTGTACCTGACGAACAAAGGGGAAGGTGGCCATGCCGCGACGTGCCGTCCCTCGCACCCGCCCGCGCCGGACCGCGCTCCTGCCGCCCGAGACGGTGGCGGCGATCCGGAACGAGCTGGCGGACGTCGCCGACGACGTCGTCAAGCAGATCATCAAGGAGGTGCCGCCGTACGCGGCCGCCTTCGGAGGGACGATGGGCGAGACCATCCGCACCGCCGTCCAGGTGGCCCTGGGCGGCTTCCTCTCCCTGGTGAGCGAGAGCGGCCCGAACGCGCTGGCGCCGCGCGCGTCGGCGGTGGACGGCGCCTACCAGCTCGGGCGCGGCGAGGCGCGCAGCGGCCGGAGCACTGACGCGCTGCTGTCGGCCTACCGGATCGGTGCGCGGGTCTCCTGGCAGCATCTCTCCGCGGCGGCGGTCGCCGAGGGCATCGAGCCCGCGACCATGGCCTCGTTCGCGGAGATGGTCTTCGCCTACATCGACGAGCTGTCCGCGGCCAGCGTCGCCGGCCACCGCGACGAGGCCGCCACCTCGGGGCGAGTCCGACAGCGGATGCTGGAGCGCCTGGCACGCCACCTGCTCACGGGCGCACCGGAGGCGACCGTGACCGCGGCGGCCGAGCGCGCGGAGTGGC
>NZ_SSXI01000301.1 GCF_004803405.1 Nocardioides sp.
CCGCGACGCCCTCAGCGCCCTCCTCGCCGGCGGCGTCGACCGGCCCGGCCTCGACCTCGCCGCGCTCGGGCGGATGTTCACCCGCCTGACCGAGCGGCACACCGTGCGCATGGGCGAGCTCGGGCTGGATCCGTGACCGACCGGGTCCAGGAAGCGCACACGCCGTAGGCGGACCAACCTCAGCGCCACCCCGTGGGTGCTGCCGGGCGTCGGCCTCCGAGGCGTCTAGGCTGACCGGACGACAGCCGTCCTTCCCAGCATCCAGGAGCAACCCACGTGGCAGCGATCGAAGCCGTCGGAGCCCGCGAGATCCTCGACTCGCGCGGCAACCCCACTGTCGAGGTCGAGGTGCTCCTCGACGACGGGTCCTTCGCCCGTGCGGCGGTCCCCAGCGGCGCGTCCACCGGCGCGTTCGAGGCGGTCGAGCTGCGCGACGGCGGTGACCGCTACGCCGGCAAGGGTGTGCAGAAGGCGGTCGAGGCGGTGATCCAGACGCTCGGCCCGGCCATCGAGGGCCTGGACGCCGCGGACCAGCGGCTGATCGACCAGACCATGCTCGAGGTCGACGGCACCCCCAACAAGGCCAAGGTCGGCGCCAACGCGATCCTCGGCGTGTCCCTGGCGGTCGCCCGGGCCGCGGCCGACTCCGCCGAGCTGCCGCTCTACCGCTACGTGGGCGGCCCGAACGCCTACCTGCTTCCCGTCCCGATGATGAACATCCTCAACGGCGGTGCGCACGCGGACACCAACGTGGACATCCAGGAGTTCATGATCGCCCCGATCGGCGCCCCGACCTTCCGCGACGCCGTGCGGATGGGAGCCGAGGTCTACCACGCGCTGAAGTCGGTGCTGAAGAGCCGCGGTCTCGCGACGGGCGTCGGTGACGAGGGCGGCTTCGCTCCCGATCTCGAGTCCAACCGGGCTGCGCTGGACCTGATCGCCGAGGCGGTCGACAAGGCCGGCTACGAGCTCGGCAAGGACATCGTCCTCGCGCTCGACGTCGCGGCCTCGGAGTTCCACGACGACGGCGCCTACACGTTCGAGGGTGCCAAGAAGTCGGCGGACGAGATGATCGCCTACTACAGCGAGCTCGTGGCGTCGTACCCGATCGTCTCGATCGAGGACCCGCTCGACGAGGACGACTGGGACGGCTGGAAGGCCATCACCGACGCGCTCGGCGCCAAGACCCAGCTCGTGGGCGACGACCTGTTCGTCACCAACGTCGAGCGGCTCCAGCGGGGCATCACGGGCGGCCAGGCCAACGCGCTGCTGGTGAAGGTCAACCAGATCGGGTCGCTGACCGAGACCCTCGACTCCGTCGACCTCGCCCACCGCAACGGCTTCCGCTGCATGATGAGCCACCGCTCGGGGGAGACCGAGGACACCACGATCGCCGACCTCGCGGTGGCGACGAACTGCGGCCAGATCAAGACCGGCGCCCCGGCGCGGTCCGAGCGGGTGGCCAAGTACAACCAGCTGCTGCGCATCGAGGACGAGCTGGGAGACGCCGCGCGCTACGCCGGCGCCGGCGCCTTCCCGCGCTTCCAGGTGTAGGACGCCAAGGACCCCATGGCCGCGACACCGGGCGAACGCCGACCGTCCCGCAAGCCGGGCCGCCCCGCATCGGGGCGGTCCGGGCCGCGGTACGCCGAACGCCTCAAGGCCGAGCGCAAGAAGGCCGCCCGGGAGCGGGCCGCCGCGCTGAGCCGCGCGCGGGTCGAGCAGAGGCAGAGGTCCCGCCTGACCGGCCGGGCCGCGATCCTGGTGCTGGTGCTCGCCGTGCTCGCCGTCTCCTACGCCTCCTCGCTGCGGGCCTACCTGCAGCAGCGCAGCCACATCGAGCAGCTCGAGGGACAGATCGCCGATCGCGAGCACAACATCGACGGCCTCAAGAGCGAGAAGGAACGCTGGCAGGACCCCTCGTACGTCGCTCAGCAGGCCCGGGCCCGCTTCGGGTACGTCGCAGCGGGCGAGACGCCGTACGTCGTCGTGGACGAGAACGGCGAGCCGCTCGACGCCTCCGCCGAGCTCGGCGACCCGGCGACGGTCGACGACCCTGACGACCGGGTCTGGTACCAGGACGCCTGGGACTCGATGAAGGTCGCCGGCGACCCGCCGAGGAGGGTGCCCGACCCGCGCGACCAGATCGAGGCGCCCAAGGGCGACCTCGGTCCGGAGGACTCCGACTAGTGCCTGCTGACGCACTGCCCACGGACGAGGCGGTGATCGCCGCCCAGCTCGGCCGGCCGCCCCGTGGCGTCCACGCGATCGGACACCGATGCCCGTGCGGGAACCCCGACGTGGTCACGACCGAGCCGCGGCTGCCCAACGGCACGCCGTTCCCCACGACGTACTACCTGACCTGCCCGCGGGTGAACTCCCGGATCGGGACGCTCGAGGCGTCCGGCCTGATGCGGGAGATGCAGGACCGGCTCTCCACCGATCCGGAGCTCGCCGCGGCCTACCGGGCCGCGCACGAGTCCTACCTGGCCGATCGGGCCGCGGTGGGGGAGGCCTGCAAGCTCGACGTGCCGGAGATCGAGGGCATCTCGGCCGGCGGCATGCCCGACCGGGTGAAGTGCCTGCACGTGCTGGCCGGCCACGCGCTGGCCGCGGGGCCGGGCGTGAATCCGCTCGGCGACGAGGTGCTCGAGATCCTGGGTGAGTACTGGGCACCGGGTCCCTGCGTGGACGTGGCGCAGCCATGACCACGGTCGCGGCCATCGACTGCGGCACCAACACCATCAAGCTGCTGGTCGGTGACCCAGCCCGCGAGCCGGGCGGGGTGGTGCGCCAGAGCCAGATGGTGCGGCTCGGCCAGGGCGTGGACGCGACCGGCCGGCTCGCGCCGGAGGCGCTGGAGCGGGCCTTCGCGGCGATCGACGAGTACGCCGGGATCATCCGCGACGCCGGTGTCGAGCGGATCCGCTTCTGCGCGACCTCCGCGACCCGGGACGCCGAGAACTCCGCGGAGTTCACCGTGGGGGTCAAGGAGCGGCTGGGCGTCGAGCCCGAGGTGCTGTCGGGTGACGAGGAGGCACGACTCGCGTTCGCGGGCGCGGTGCGTGGCCTCGCGCAGGTGGTCGAGGTGCAGGCACCGGCGCTGGTCGTCGACATCGGCGGGGGATCGACCGAGCTGATCGTGGGGGACCCGGCCACCGGGCCGACCGCGGCCCACTCGATGGACATCGGCTCGGTGCGGCTCCACGAGCGGCACGTGCACGACGACCCGCCCTCGCCGACGGAGGTCGCAGCGATCGTCACTGACATCGACGCCGCGCTGGACGCCTGTCCGATCGACCTGGCCGGCCCGGCGGACTTCCTCGGCGTGGCCGGCACCATCACCACCATCGCGGCCGGCGTCAACGCACACGACCGCTACGACCGCGAGCGGATCCACGGCGAGGTGATCGAGCAGCAGAAGCTCCTCGCCTACGTCGACAACCTCGTCGCGATGACCGTGGACGAGCGGCGCGCGCTGCCGTACATGCATCCCGGCCGCGCCGACGTCATCGACGCAGGTGCGCTGATCCTGGCCCGGATCTTCGAGCGCCGGAGCGTCCCCGGCGGCAGTGCGCTGATGTGGGTCGCCGAGACCGACATCCTCGACGGGATCGCCTGGTCGCTGGTGGAGTGAACCCGCTTCGGGAACGATCGCCGTATGAGGGACGCGGAGGCCGAGCTCGCGCGGCTCGACGACCGGATCACCCGCTGCCGCCGCTGCCCGCGACTGGTCCGGTGGCGGGAGCAGGTGGCGCGGGAGAAGCGTGCGGCCTTCGCGGAGGAGGAGTACTGGGGCAGGCCGGTTCCCGGGTTCGGGCCGGCGGATGCGCGGATCCTCGTCGTCGGCCTCGCCCCGGCCGCGCACGGAGCGAACCGCACCGGGCGGATCTTCACCGGTGACCGGTCCGGCGACTGGCTGTTCGCCGCGATGCACCGGGTCGGCCTGGCCAACCAGCCGACGAGCACCCTTGCCGACGACGGCCTCACCCTGTTCGATACCAGGGTGCTCTCGGCCGTGCGGTGTGCCCCGCCGGCCAACCGGCCCACCCCGCAGGAGCGGGACAACTGCGCGCCATGGCTCGACAGGGAGCTGGCGATCCTGGGTCCCTCGGTCCGGGTGATCCTGGCGCTCGGCTCGTTCGGCTGGGACGCCGCGCTGCGCGCCACCAGCGACGCCGGCTGGGCGGTGCCGCGACCACGCCCGCGCTTCGGCCACGCGGCCGAGGTCGTGCTCGAGCGCCCGGTCGACTCGGCCGGCGCCGGGCCGGCGGTGGGCGTCGTACTCCTCGGCTGCTTCCATCCCAGTCAGCAGAACACCTTCACGGGCCGGTTGACCGAGCCGATGACCGATGCCGTGCTCGGCCGGGCGGTCGAGATCGCCCGCTCGGAGGGAATCGCCCCGTCCGCGTGAGGGAGCCGGGGCATCCGCCCGACCAGCCTGGGATGATGGGCGCGCGCGTCATCGGTGCCGGCTAGGCAGCACGTGCCGACCCCCCGCGCAGGCACGCCCCCGTATCCCAACCGGCAGAGGAAGTCGCCTTAAAAGCGATCCAAGTCTGGGTTCGACTCCCAGCGGGGGCACCGACACCTCACGTCGACCTGACGATGCATGACCACAACGGATCGCGGCGATTGCGGGCTGATCAGACGCAGACCCAGCAGTAGACGGTTTCGTTCCGCGAGCGGGCTTCCCGGGCTAGTCGTGACAGGGCCCGGAGCACGCTCGTCAACTCTTCGGGATCCCCAACGCCCCAAAACTCCTCAGTCTGCGACCAGGGAACCGCCACCGCAGCGAGGCGGTCGGCGTCTGCCTGGGCAAGCGCGTCCACAAGACCGTCGGTGAGAGTCAGCACTTGTCGCTCACCACCGTCCCGGGTCGCCAATGAGTGGCCCCAGCGCGGGTCCTGCTCAATCTCTTCGTAGGGACGACCTGTCAGGAGTTCCTCCAGCGTTCCGCCCTGAACGACCGGATCGATGCCCGTATCAGCCACAGTGGCGTAATCGGCTCCCTCACGTACCGTCTCGACCTCCTTGGGGCTGCGACGGAACAGCCCGCGGCGGGCCGGCAAAGGTGCTGCGGTGCCCGGCTTTGCGGGTCCACCAATGCGGTCGATGGTGGCCGCAGCATCGGCGTCATCTGGTGCAGCGAAGTAGTCGAAGAGGACTCCCATGCCCGCATCGTAGAGAAGTGCGACTGCCCGCTACTCGGCATGAAAGTGCGTTCGGCCCGCTCTAACTGCGCCTTGCGGTGGTCGTGGAATCGAACGGAGCTCCTCGGCTGAGACGCCGCGGCTCAAACCGCAATCGCCCGCGCACGCCGTGCGGCCTTGGCGTGCGGCAAAGCCTGCATCTAGAAGGCGCCGCCCCCGCCGCGGGCATGCGTTCCCGCGTTGTGATCCTCCTTGCCGCATCGCTTACAGCGCAGGAAGAACCCTGTGGCCTCCCCGTCGGCAGTTGGGGGATAGGCGACCTTGGCCCAATCGTGGCCCGCCAACTTGCAGGCTGTGAATCGCTTCAGGTTGTTCATGACGATCGCCTCCTGGACTCGGGCCCCTCCAGTGTGTCGCTCGGCGACCAGCACCGCCAGCGCCACGCATGAACCTGCAAGCGGTCGTACGCACTTCAGGCCGCCGACGGCAGCACCTGCGCGGGGACCACGACCATTCTGCGGCCAAGGAACAGACGGCATGAGAGTGCGCTCGGCCGCGGCGTTGGCCGCTCGAAGTCGATCGCCGGTGCTGAACTGCGATCTACGTCCGGGTTCGACTCCCAGCGGGGTCACCACTCTGACCCGAACGGGTCAGAGTGTCCGGTCCTCCACCACCTCGAAGGTCGTCGGCGGCTCGTGGCGCACCAGCTGCTGCTGCGACTGCGGGCTCTGCCAGACCTTCTCCAGGGCGGCGCCGAAGGCGGTCGCCTCGTCGGGTGAGTCGAAGTCGAGGTCGATGACGATCTGGTGACTGTCGTCGGTGCGTCGAGCGAGCCGATAGGAGCGGACGCCCCGCTCGGCGCGGAAGCGGTCGAACCTGTCGAAGACCTGCTTCCAGCTGTCGAAGTCGTGGACGGTGTTCTCGATGTGGAGTGTGGTGGTGGTCATGCCGCCAGCGTTGTCGCACCCGAGGTCCCGGCATATCCCCGAGCTCGGGGATCTTCGTCCGTCGCGACGGGTCCTACGCTGCGTGGATGGACCTGATCGGCCGTGCCGAGCGGCTCTGCGGGGCCGGTCTCCCCGACCGGGTCCTCCGCGAGCGCCTGCTGGCGGCGGTCGCTGCGGCAGTGCCGTTCGACGCGCACGTCTTCACCCTCACCGATCCGGTCACCCGCGTGGCGAGCTCTCCCCACGCGACGGTGCCGACCGCCGCGATGGAGCAGCTCCCGACCCTGATCCGCCAGCGGTACGCCAGTGCGGACGCCGTCGACTGGCTGCGTTGGCTCGGGCGGTTCGGCGTGACCGACCTGGTCCGCGTCCCCTTCGAGGACAGGTACGGCGCGTGGGGTTGGCTCGAGCTCTGGCGCACCGGCGGCGCGCCGTACTCCCAGGACGACCGGGCGGTGCTCGCCGCGCTGCGTCCGGCCGTCACTCGCGGACTGCGGCTGGCGGCCGCGCGCACGTTCGTCGACCCCGCCGCGGACCTGCCGCAGATCGAGCCGGGCGTCCTGGTGCTCGACCGGGAGCTTCGGGTGCAGTCGCTGACCGACGCCGCGGGAGCGGCACTGCTCCGGCTGCTGCCGCCGGACGAGCCGGTGCCGCCGGTCCCCGCCGCGGCATACAACGTCGGTGCCGCCCTCCTGGCGCGCGACGACGACGCGCAGCCGTGGGAGCCGTCGACCCGCGTGCACCTCGGAGGCAACCGATGGGTGAGTGTGCGGGCGGCGCCGCTCGGCTCTGACGTCGCGGTCTCCATCGGGCCGGCGACGGCCGCGGAGCGCACCGACCTGCTCGCTCGGGTCCATGCCCTGTCGCCGCGGGAGACCGAGGTGCTCGGCCTCGCGGTGCACGGCCTGGACTCCCGAGCGATCGCCAGCCGGCTGGTCATCGCACCCACGACCGCCGAGGACCATCTCCGCGCGCTGCTGGCGAAGACCGGGTCGCCGTCGCGGCAGGTGCTCATGTCCCGCGTGCTGGGCACCTGACCAGCGCTTGACTTCAGGTCGCCCTGAACCGGCACAGTGAGGCCATGCCTCACGACGACCACCTGCACGACCTGTCACTCGACGATCTCCGCAAGGCGCTCAGTGCCGAGGCGTGGGACGAGAGGTACCGGACCAGCCAGCGGGTGTGGAGCGGCAAGCCGAACGCTCGACTGGTCGAGCAGACCGCCGACCTCACGCCCGGCACCGCCCTCGACGTGGCCTGCGGTGAGGGCGGGGACGCGATCTGGCTGGCCCAACAGGGCTGGCGGGTGACGGCGGTCGACGTGTCCGAGGTGGCCCTGGAGAAGGTGGCGACCCACGCCGAGGAGGCCGGCGTCGACGACCGGATGCGGATCGGCCTGTACGACGCCCTCGACGACCCCCGGCCGGTCGGGCGGCACACCTTCGACCTGGTCACCGTGAGCTTCCTGCACGTGCCGGAGCCCGACTTCGCCGACATCTACCGGGGGATCGCGAAGGCGGTCGCCGCCGGCGGCCGGCTGCTCGTGACCGGGCACCACCCCGACGACGTCGAGACCGGGGCGCGATCCAGCCACGGACCGGGGCTGCTCTTCGGCCCGGACCGCGTGCTGGACGCGCTCGGGGTCGGCGAGGAGGACTCGCCCTGGGCCCCGGAGGTCGTCGACACGCCGAGCCGGGTGCAGGACACACCGGACGGTCCGCTCCAGGTGCGGGACACCGTCGTCCGGCTGCGCCGCAAGGTCGCCTGACGGGGGGCCAGGCGACCGCTCGGGAACGTTCGGGACCCGATAGACGTTGCATTGGCACCGAGCCGCCTAGACTGTAGGCGGCGGAGCTGCCACCGTGGCAGCGCCCCTTTACTCGGAAGCCTGCGGAGGAAGACCATGCAGAGCAACAACCCGGTGTTCCGGCGGTCGGAGGAGTTCAACCGGAACCCTTACGGCAACCCGACTGCCCAGGGCAACGGCGCCCCCTACCAGGGTTACGGCGCGCCGCAGACCCAGTTCCAGGGCTACGCCCCGCCACAGCAGGGGTACGACGAGCAGGGCCGGATGCTGCCGCCCACCCAGGCGCCCGCTCGCCGGATGACGATCGACTCGGTCGTGCAGACCACCGCGATCACCCTCGGCGTGGTACTCCTCGTCGCGGCCGCGACCTGGTTCCTCACCCCTGCGGTCGAGGACCAGGCGGCGCTCGGCACCCTCGGCCTGGCCGTCATGCTCGGCGCCGGCGTGGCCTTCATCCTGTCGCTGGTCAACTCGTTCAAGCGGGTCATCAGCCCCGGCCTGGTGATCGCGTTCGCGGTCGCCGAGGGCGTCGCGCTCGGTGCGCTGAGCAAGCTCTACGACGCGCTGTTCACCACGCCCGACTCCGCCTTCGGTGGCATCGTCGTGCAGGCGGTCGTCGGCACGTTCGCCGCATTCGCGGGCACCCTGGCCGCCTACAAGTTCTTCGACATCAAGGTCGGCAACAAGTTCCGGACCTTCGTCATCGCGGCGATGTTCGGCATGGTGGCGCTCGGGCTCATGGAGCTGGTGCTCAGCATGTTCAGCAGCCAGCTGGGCCTGTTCGGCTTCGGCCCGATGGGTCTGATCTTCTCCGTGGTCGGCCTGGTGCTCGGTGTGTTCATGCTGATCCTGGACTTCGACTTCGTCGAGCAGGGCATCCGCAACGGCCTCCCGGAGCGGGAGTCGTGGCGGGCGTCCTTCGGGCTGCTCGTCAGCCTGGTCTGGATCTACACCAACCTGCTCCGGATCCTCGCGATCCTCCAGCAGGACTGATGGGCTCGCGCGTCTCGACGCGCTCCGGTGAAGGGCCGCTCGGTGCAACCGCACCGAGCGGCCTTCGGGTTTTCGAGGCTCAGCCCTGCGGGACCGGCTCCGGCTCGTCGCCGGGGCTGTGGCTCTCGCCCGCCTCGTGCTCGTCGGGCGCCTCCCCGGGGACCTGCTGGCGACGGCGGCGGTGCCGCAGCTCGACCCACAGGCCACGGACACCGGCGCGCCGGCCGGCGATCTCGGTGCCGTCCAGCTCGGTGCCGGGCTGGTTGACGGCCTGGATCGCCGCGCGGGTGACGGGCAGGACGCCCTCTCCGCGGAACGCCTCCAGCACGACCTCGTCCTCGGGGATCTGCTCGAGCGCGGCGAGGACCGACGGGACCAGGACGTTGGCCAGCGCGTTGTAGCCCTCGGCCGAGGGATGGAACTGGTCCGGCCCGAAGAGCAGAGCCGGCGCGGCCGCGAACTCGGGGCCCAGCACGTCGCCCAGCGACACGGTCCGGCCGCCCTCCTCGATCACCGCGATCGTCTGCGCCGCCGCGAGGCGGCGAGACCACGCGCGGGCGACCTGCCGCAGCGGGGGAGCGATGGGCTGAACGGTGCCGAGGTCGGGGCAGGTCCCGACGACCACCTCCGTGCCGGCTCCGATCAGGCGTCGCACGCCTTCGGACAGGAAGCGCACGGACTGGGAGGGACGCACCGTGTGCGTCACGTCGTTGGCGCCGATCAGGATGATCGCGGCGTCCGGCTCGATCCCGAGCGCCCGGTCGACCTGGGCCGCGAGATCGGAGGACTTCGCGCCGACCACGCAGTACTCGCGCAGGTAGACCCGACGGTCGGCATGCTCCGCGATCGCGCTGGCGACGAGCGCACCGGGCGTCTCCTCGACCCGCTCCACGCCGTACCCGGCAGCGCTCGAGTCGCCCAGCAGCGCGACCTTGATGGCCGGACCCGGCCGCCCGCGGCCGTACCACCCGGTCGCGTCCGGCGGCGGCTCCTCGCGGACCGGGCCGATCGTCCTGCGGGCCAGCTTGGCCTCGGCCGTGAGGACGCCGTACAGACCCGCGCCCAGCGCCGACAGCCCGCCACCGCCGTAGAGGGCGGCAGCGGCCAGCTTGCGGGCGGCGGCGGCTTTGGTCACGGCCCAACTGTACGGATCGCCCCGGTGTGGCGGGCGCCACGCGGGGACTACGGTGGGCGCATGGAGTACGTCGACTCACTGCTGGACCTCATCGGCAACACCCCACTCGTGCGACTCAAGCGGTCCCTCGACCAGTCGGAGGACGGGCCGCTGGTGCTGGCGAAGGTGGAGTACCTGAATCCCGGCGGCTCGGTGAAGGACCGGATCGCCACCCGCATGATCGAGGCCGCCGAGCAGTCCGGTGCCCTCGAGCCCGGCGGCACCATCGTCGAGCCGACCTCCGGCAACACCGGCGTCGGGCTGGCGATGGTGGCCCAGCAGAAGGGCTACAAGTGCATCTTCGTCTGCCCCGACAAGGTGAGCGAGGACAAGCGCAACGTGCTCAAGGCGTACGGCGCCGACGTGGTCGTCTGCCCGACGGCCGTGGCGCCGGAGCACCCCGACTCCTACTACAACGTCAGCGACCGCCTCGCCGCACAGCCGGGCGCCTGGAAGCCCGACCAGTACTCGAACCCGAACAACCCGCGCTCCCACTACGAGGAGACCGGTCCGGAGCTGTGGAAGCAGACCGATGGCCGGATCACCCACTTCGTCGCGGGCGTCGGCACCGGCGGCACCATCACGGGGGTGGGCCGCTACCTCAAGGAGCAGAACCCCGACATCCAGGTGGTCGGTGCCGATCCCGCCGGTTCGGTCTACTCCGGCGGCACCGGTCGGCCCTACCTCGTCGAGGGCGTGGGCGAGGACTTCTGGCCCGAGACCTACGACCGCGAGATCGCCGATCGGATCATCGAGGTCTCCGACGCCGACTCCTTCGCCTTCACCCGCCGGCTCGCCCGCGAGGAGGCGATGCTCGTGGGCGGCTCGTCCGGCATGGCCGCGTTCGCGGCGCGCCAGCTCGCGTCCGAGCTCGCCGCGGAGGGCCGCACCGACGCGGTGGTCGTGGTGCTGCTGCCCGACGGCGGCCGTGGCTACCTCAGCAAGGTCTTCAACGACGACTGGCTGGCGCAGTACGGCTTCAGCACCGGGCAGCCGCGGCCGGCACAGACGGTCGGCGAGGTGCTGCACACCAAGTCCCACGGCCTGCCGGCGCTGGTGCACACGCACCCCAACGAGACGATCGCCGAGGCGATCGCCATCCTCCAGGAGTACGGCGTGTCGCAGATGCCCGTGGTCCGTGCCGAACCGCCGATCGTGGCGGCGGAGGTCGCCGGAGCGGTCTCCGAGCGGGTCCTGCTCGACGCCCTGTTCACCGGCGCGGCGCGGCTCACCGACTCTGTCGAGCAGCACATGTCCGACCCGCTGCCGACGATCGGCTCGACCGAGGACGCGACGGCGGCGGTGCCGCTGCTGGAGTCGGCCGACGCGGTTCTCGTCCACGAGGACGGCATGCCGGTCGGCGTGCTGACCCGGCACGACCTGCTGACCTTCCTCGCCCGCGGCTGAGAGGGACGATGGAGCTTCCCGAGGGGGTCCGGGCCGCGACGCCCGAGGACGTCCCCGACATCCTGAGGCTGATTCGCGAGCTGGCGATCTACGAGCGCGAGCCGGACGCGGTCGCGACCACGGAGGACGAACTGCAGACCTGGCTGTTCGGCCCGGACGCGGTCGCCTCCGTGCTGGTCGCCGAGCTCGGAGGCCGAGCCGTCGGCATCGCGCTGTGGTTCCGGACCTACTCCACGTGGACCGGCGTGCCCGGCATCCACCTCGAGGACCTGTTCGTGGAGCCGGAGCACCGCGGCAGCGGGCTCGGCAAGGCGCTGTTGGCGGGCCTCGCGCGGATCGCGGTGAGCCGGGGCTACGCACGCCTGGAGTGGGCGGTCCTCGACTGGAACGAGCCGTCGATCGCCTTCTACGAGGCACTCGGCGCCCGGCCCATGAAGGAGTGGTCGACCTACCGGCTGGCCGGCGCGGACCTCGAGGCGCTCGGAGGCCCGTAGTAGCGGCAGGTGTGGTGCCACGCGAAGCCGAGCCCGTCCCAGAACGCCTGGCCGGCGGGGTTGTCGGTCTCGACGTGCAGCCAGGCGGTCAACGCGCCGCGCTCCGCACCCCACTCCAGGAGTACGGCTGTCACGGCGCGCGCCAGACCCCGGCGCCGGTGCGACTCGGCGACCTGCAGGCCGTGCAGCCCCAGCCAGTCTCCGTCGAGCGCGGCCTGGCCCTGGGCGACGTCGCCGACCGTGACCAGGACGCGCGGACCGCTCTCGTGCACCAGCAGGTCGTCCGGCTCGGCGACCCGGCCCAGCGCCCGTCGTACTCCGGAGAGCGCCGCGAGCCGGAGCTCGGCCTCGCCCGAGGGATCCGCCTCGACCCAGCCCGCTTCGCGCACCGCGTCCTCGACCTCAGCCCCGGCCTCGACCTGGACCAGGACCGGTCGGTCGCGCGCCGCGTAGAAGTCCTGCACCGTGGCGAGCGCCTCCGCCACCGGGGCCTCCGGATCGCCCATCGCCAGGCAGGAGTTCGCCCGGCGTCGGAGGCGGCCGACCGGGGCGGAGTCGGTGCGCAGCACCCACTCGCCGAGCGGTGCCGTCTCCACCGAAGCCCACAGCGCCGCGGTGTGCAGCTCGGCGTCGCGCGCGGAGACCCGCTGCCGCACGGAGGGTCGCGGCGGCACCGGCTTGCCCGAGACGATGTCCGCGAGCGGGATCGTGACCGCCTCCCCGGACTCCGGCTGCACGACGCACCGGCCCTCGCCCCAGGCCACGCAGACGCCCAGCAGGTCGGTCATCGCCGGGCCGCCGCTCGGGCCGACCTCGCCTCTCAGCAGCCGTCGGACGACCACCCGGCGGCCCACCACGTGGGGACCGAGTCGGTGTTGTCCCAGATCGGGGGGTCTGCTCTCGTCGGGCACGCCGGGGATACTAGGCTGGACCCAACACGAAACACTTTCGTGGCACCAACTCGTTCGCAGTCTTGCCCCGTTCCAGGAGGAACCCGATGACCTACGTCATCTCGCAGCCGTGCGTCGACCTCAAGGACCGTGCGTGCGTCGACGAGTGTCCTGTGGACTGCATCTACGAAGGCAAGCGGATGCTCTACATCCACCCGGACGAGTGCGTCGACTGTGGAGCCTGTGAGCCGGTCTGCCCCGTGGAGGCGATCTTCTACGAGGACGACGTGCCGGAGGAGTGGAAGGACTACTACGACGCCAACGTCAAGTTCTTCGACGACCTCGGCTCGCCGGGCGGCGCCGCCAAGATGGGGGAGATCGACAAGGACGCGGACTTCGTCGCCGCCCTCCCGCCGCAGAACCAGGACCACTGAGCACGCCCGTGACCGGCGGCGCGGTCTCCGGGCGCCTGCCGGACTTCCCGTGGGACAGGCTCACGCAGTACGCCGAGAAGGCGCGCGCACACGCTGACGGGATCGTCGACCTGTCGATCGGCACACCGGTCGACCCGACCCCGCGCGTCGCGATCGAGGCGCTGTGCGCTGCCGCTGACGCGCCGGGCTACCCGATGACCATCGGCGTGCCGGAGCTGCGGCAGGCGGTCGTCGACTGGCTCGCCAACACGCACGGCGTCATCGGTCTGGGACTGGACCAGGTCCTGCCGCTGGTCGGCTCCAAGGAGTTCATCGCCTCGCTCGCCGTGCACCTGGGGATCGGGCCGGGCGACGTCATCGGCTATCCGGCGCTGGCCTACCCGACGTACGAGGTCGGCGCCGCGCTCGCCGGGGCCCGGGCCGTGGCGACCGACTCGCTGACCGCGTTCGGACCGGAGACGCCGAAGCTGCTCTGGCTCAACTCGCCGTCGAACCCGACCGGGCGGGTGCTGCCCAAGGAGCACCTGCGGAAGGTGGTCGAGTGGTGCCGGGAGCGGGGGGTGCTCCTCGTCTCCGACGAGTGCTACGTCGACTGCGTGTGGGAGGGCGAGGCGTACTCGGTCCTCCATCCGGACGTGTGTGGTGGATCGGCCGACGGCATCCTGGTCGTGCACTCGCTGTCGAAGAGGTCGAACCTCGCCGGCTACCGGTGCGGCTTCGTCGCGGGTGACCGGGCCGTCATCGCCGAGCTGCTCTCGGTCCGCAAGAACTTGGGGCTGATGATGCCCGGCCCGCAGCAGCGGGCCATGGCGGCGGTGCTGGACGACGCGGCGCACGTCGCCGAGCAGCACGCGCGCTACCGCGTGCGCCGCCAGAAGCTGCGCACCGCCCTGGAGGCCGCGGGCTACACGATCGAGCACTCCGAGGCGTCCCTCTACCTCTGGACGACCAAGGGCCCCGATGGACCGGACTCGTGGCAGATGCTCGACGAGCTCGCCGGCCACGGGATCCTGGTCGCGCCGGGCGCCTTCTACGGCGCGGCCGGCTCGCACCACGTGCGGGTCGCGTTCACTGCCACCGACGAGCGGGTCGACGCGGCCGTCGCCCGGCTCTCCGGCTGAGCTCGCCGGCGCGCCCGGCGGTCAGAGGCCGGAGTCCCAGTAGATGAAGCCCGCGGTGCCGCCCGGTAGGTAGCTGATCTGCTCGAGCTCCCGCCCGTCCGGCACCAGGATGATCGCGCAGCCCTTGCCGGCCTGACCCGCGGCCAGGGTGTCCGGGACGTCGGGGCAGGGCTCGAAGTCCGGCCCGTCGCCCAGGTTGATCAGGGTCAGGGAGTGGATCAGGTTGCCGTCCTGGTCCTCCCCGGAGGGCGAGCGCAGGTCCACCGGGGTGTCCCCGTTGTTCTGGAACGCGATGTCCACGTAGTAGGGCGTGGTCGCCTCCTCCTCGGGGTCGAGGGTGTACCCGGCGCCGGTCAGGTCGGTGATCGCGCCCTGCCGCACGGCCGTGATCGCGACCGTGCCCGAGCCCTGGGCCTGGTCGCTTCCGTCGGTGCCGTAGAACTCGATCTCGACCGCGGTGCCGAGCGGCGCCGGCTCGTCCTCGTCGGTCCCGCCGCCGTCCTCGTCGCCGCAGCCGGCGAGTGCGGGTGCCAGGAGGGCGAGCCCGGCCAGAGTGAGCCGCGACGTGGGGATCCGCATCGTCTGTGTCCTTCCTGGTGCCCGAGAGCCGATGGTCGATGGTGGCATCGTGGTCGGCTCTCGCGCATCGGGGCTTTCCCCACATTCGGGTGCGGCAGGTGGCGCGGCCCGGCCGCTGTCCGGGGAGCTCGGGTCAGGTGAAGCGCACGTCGACCGGCACGGCGTCGGTGAGGGCGAGCAGCACCGGGCACCGCTCCCGCCAGGCCTGCTCCAGCGAGGCGATGTTCTCCGCAGGGCTCCCCGAGCTGATCTGGACCTCCAGCGTCATGGCTTGCAGGCGCGGGTCGGTCCCCGGCACACCGACCAGGCCGGCGAGGTCCGCGGAGCATCCGGCGGTCGCCGTCACGTCGTCGATCTCGACGTCGAACTCAGGCGCGAGCACGTCGTTGACGAACGCGACCGCACAGCCCGCGAGCGCGCCGAGCAGGTACGCGGTCGGGCTGGGCGCGGTGTTGCCCCCGCCGAGCGGCGCAGGCAGGTCGCTGTCCCAGTTGAAGGGCCCGGCCGAGAGCCGGGCGAACCCGTTGTTCAGGGTGGCGGTGACCTTCGGCGCCGTCTTCGCGGCGGCCGGGTCGTCGGTGAACTTGCTGCGAGTCTCCTGGATGGTGGTCATGCCCGCACGCTAGGTCGGGTCGCGGGCTGTCCGCGTCCGCGCTGGCGCGCAGGTACGGCGCCGATCGGTGCCGGCGTGGCGGCTCGCGCGTAGCCGACGTCAGGAGAGGACCCGCGCGACAGCGGCCGTGCGCGCCGAGCGGCCGGACAGGCCGAGCTTCTGGTAGATGTTCTGCAGATGCCGCTCGACGGTGCGGACGCTGAGGGTGAGCCGCGTCGCGATCTCGGCGTTGTCGAGGCCCTCGGCGGCCAGGAGCAGGATCTCCCGTTCCCGTCCGGAGAGATCGTCTGTCGGCGCGTGCGGGACGACAAGCTGGTCGGAGCTGAGGAACGCGGCCATCTCCTCCCGGAAGACCTTGGTCGCCGGCTCGTGGGGGAGAAGCATGTGGTCACGCGACTCGAGCGTCACCATGCGGGCGTCCGGGACCGCAGCCGCGATCTCGAGCCCGAGGGCGAACGGCACCGTCTGGTCGCCGCGGGCGTGCAGCACCAACGTCGGGTGGGTGATCGTCGGCAACAGGTCACGCACGTCGTCGTGCTTGCGGGCCTCCCGCGCCGCCAGCATGGTGGCTGTGCTGGTCGAGGTCCGCTGAAGGTCGTCGACCCACTCCATCTGCTCGGCCGTCGCGTCGGGGATGAACCGGGTGGTGAACACCCGGCGGAACGGGCTCTCCCTGCGCGCCCAGCCCGCCTTGATCATGGCGACGAACGCCGCCTCCTCGGCCGCCAGGGCGGCCGCCTCCTCCGGGTCCGCCGGCGGACCCGGCCGGGCTGCGAGGCCGCCGAGGATCGAGATCCTGGTGACCTTCTCCGGGTGGCGGGCGGCGTACGCGATGGCGGTCGGGGCGCCCGCCGACATGCCGAGCAGGGCGAACCTCTCCAGGGCGGTCGTCTCGACCAGCGTCTCGAGGTCCGCGAGCCGGCGCTCGAACGAGAAGTCCTCCACGTCCCAGTCGGACAGCCCGAAGCCGCGCTCGTCGTACCGGTAGACGGTGGCGAACCCGCCGAGGTCCTCCAGGGTGTGCCGCCACACGGGGCTCTGCCAGTCGTGCTGCAGGTGGCTGAGCCAGCAGGACACGATGACGAGCGGGGGACCGGACCCGTGACGCGCCCAGGCGATCCGCACGCCGTCCGACGTACGGCAGAAGCGCAGCTCCTGCGCCACCGCGGGGTCCTCGAGGCCCACCATGGGGCTCACGGTAAGCCGTTGGGGACCGCGGCGTCTGCAGTTCCTCAGGCCGGGATGGTGGCGAGCGTCTCGAGCATGTGGTTCATGACGGCGAGGTGTTCCGCCGCAGGGCTGAACATCACGATCTCGGCGTCCTCCTCCACCCGGACGGTGTGCCCCGCGGGCCAGTGGAACATCTGTCCGGCCGCGCACACCTCCGCTGTGTCGTCGTAGGTCACCACGACGCGGCCGTGCAGCAGGTAGCCCCAGTGGGGGCAGAAGCACATGCCGTCGTCGAGTCCCTTCAGGAGAGGCGCGATGTCGACACCGGAGGCCAGGCAGAGGTGCTCGGCGGCGAGCGTGCCGAACGCGGTGCCGAACTCACCCTGATGCCGGGCAGTCGCACCGAGGGCGTTGAGCTTGATCGGGAGGTCGTGCTTGTTGATGTGCATGGTCGGACCCTTTCCGGTGAGAGAGGTTGTGCCCGGAAGGCGTGACAACCGGTGTCACAATGCGACAGTGACGACCCTGGCGGCCGCTCGCGCAGCTCTGGACGGTGGTGACTACCGGGGCGCCCTCGACCGGCTGGCGGGGCTCGAGGAGTCGGCCGACCTGCTCGAGGTCCGCGCCGCCGCGGCGTACGGCGCCGGGGAGTTCGAGTGTGCGGTCTCCTCGTGGGAGCGGCTCTGTGCCCTCCACGCGGCGGCCGGCAACGACGAGGACGCCGCATGGGCGGCGGCTCGGGTCGCCCTGAACCTGCTCTGCGAGACGGGGCTGATGGCGCCGGTGCGCGGCTGGGT
>NZ_SSXI01000260.1 GCF_004803405.1 Nocardioides sp.
ATGCCGACCGGCCCCCCGAGCCCACCGCCGACCGCACCGCCGACCACCGCGCCGACCACCGCGCCGACCACCTCGCCGGGCGGCTCGTTCGACGTCGACCACGACGGTCGGACCACCACGCCCGCGCAGCTGCAGGCGTTGCGGGCCCAACGGGCGCAGCAGGTGGTCACCTCCGGATCGGCCGCGCCGACGGTAGCGATCGAGCTCTCCAACGGTCGCGTCATCCCGATCCGGCGCCGGGTGCTGATCGGCCGCAGCCCCCGTGTCCAGCAGGTTGGAAGCAGCGCCAACCTGCCGGCGCTGATCACCGTCGACGATCCGTATGTGTCGGGCACGCACCTGGAGGTCTCGTTCGACGAGGGCCGGGTCCTGGTGACGGACATGTCCACGAACGGCACGCTGCTGAGCCGCCCGGGCCGCGCCCCGGTCCAGCTCGGCACCGGTGTGGCGACGGAGATCGCGGTGGGTGACGTCCTCACCCTGTCGAAGGGCCTGACCGCCACGATCGTCCGCAACCGGGGCGGGTGAGGAGTGGAGGCGCCGCAGATTCCGGGGTTCGTGTTCGTCGGCAGGGTCGGCGAAGGCGGGTTCGCCGACGTCTTCCGCTACCAGCAGGAGCTCCCGACCCGGCAGGTTGCGATCAAGGTGCTGCGCAGCGGCAGCGACCCGACAGCGCTCGAGCTGTTCCGGGCCGAGGCCAACGTGATGGCGCAGCTCTCCAGTCATCCGTCGATCGTGCCGATCTACCAGGCGGGGGTCAGCTCCGACGGTCGCGCGTTCCTGGTCATGGAGTACTGCCCGCCGCCGCACCTCGCGCAGCGCTACCGTCACCAGCCGCTGTCGGTCGACGAAGTGCTCGACATCGGCGTGCGGATCGCCAGCGCCGTCGAGACCGCCCATCGTGCGGGCATCCTGCATCGCGACATCAAGCCCCACAACATCCTCACCAGCACGTTCGGCGTGCCGCTGCTGACCGACTTCGGCATCGCGTCGGTGATCGGCGAGGCCGGCGCAGCCGGCCAGGGCCTGTCGATCCCGTGGTCGCCCCCCGAGGTGCTCGTGGCGGACAGCCACGACGTTCGCAGTGACGTGTACTCGCTCGCGGCCACGCTCTACTCGCTGCTCGCCGGTCACTCGCCGTTCGAGGTCCGCGAGGCATCCGCGAACGAGAACGCGATGCTGATGACGCGGATCGAGCGCGGCCAGCTGAGCCCGCTGCGACGTACCGACGTCCCGGCGTCCCTGGTCGACGTCCTGCGACGGGCGATGGCCGTCCGGGTGGAGGATCGACCCGTGTCGGCCATGGTGCTGGGACGGCAGCTGCAGGACGTGCAGATCGAGCTGCGGCAGTCGCCCACCCGGCTGGAGGTCATGGACGCTGCGCCGTCGGCGGTCGCAGAGGAGCACCCGAACGACGCCCGCACCCTGGTGCGACCCGTGGCGGTGATCATCCCTCCGCAGGTCCGCGCCCGTCAGGCGCCGCTGCGGCCGGCCATCCGAGGTGACACCCTCGAGCCGGACGTCGGGCCGATGATCGACGGTGCCGGGCCCGCGTCACCGCGTCCGGAGCGTGACCAGACGCACCGGGCGGGTGTGCTCGCGCGGGTCGGGGTCGGCGCGCTCGCCGTCGCCGTGGTCGGCGTCGTCGGGTTCGCCCTGCTGGCTGGAGGCTCGGACAGCGACGGGTCCTCCGACGGACCGATCCGGGGTGAGGATCCGGCGGACCCGGTCGAGGTCATCGACATCCCGGCTGCGCCGGTCGTGAGCAGAGCCGGCAAGGGCACCCGCTGGACGTTCACCTGGACGGTGGGCCGGCCCAAGGAGGGCGACGAGTTCAAGGTGGTCCTCTCCGGCGACGGAGCGGACCAGGACGGGCCGGAGTACACCACCGCCACCAGCAAGGCGGTCCGCGTGCCCGCGGGGGCGACGGTCTGCCTGCGCGTGTCTCTCTCACGCGAGGGAAGCCCACCGTCGGCGCCCTCGGAGCAGGTCTGCGTGGTGGGACAGTGATCGGCAGCTGGCGGAGGACAGCCTCGGCGACGACCCTCGCGCTGGTCGTGGTCGCGCTCGTCGTGCTCGCCGTGCGGCACGAGGGCAAGCCGTTCACCGAGGTCGAGCTCAACGACGGCGGAGTGTGGGTCACCAATCGCCAGGACGGCCTGGTGGCCCGCCTCAACCCGCAGATCAAGGAGCTGGACCTGGGCGTCGACGCCGCCAGCGCCCGGTTCGACATCTTCCAGCGCGCGACCGATCTCTATCTCGACGACGCCTCCTCGGACCGCGCCGTCAAACCGGTCGACATCGCGCGAGCAGCGGTCCAGGACGCGACCTCGTTGCCGACCGGAGCGCACGTCGCGCACGGCGGTAGCACCTTCGCAGTCGTGGATGCCGCAACCGGGAAGGCCTGGATCCGGTCGGCGGCCCACTTCAAGGGATTCTCCACGAAGGGGTCGCCGCCGGACGTGACCGAAGCCCTCACCGCGGTGGTCGGCACCGACGGCCGCGCCTACGTGCTGCGACGGGACGGCACTGTCGAGAGCCACGCGATCGACGACAGCGGTGCGGCGGTCGCGGAGGACGAGATCGACCTCGGTGGGGATCTCGGCACCGATCCCGCGCTGGTCGCGCTCAGCGTCGTCGGTGACACGCCGGTGCTCTTCAACCGCACCACGATGGAGCTGGTCCGGCCCGGCACCGACCCGGTCATCCTCGAGACGGCGGACCCCTCCGCCGTGCAGCTCCAGCTCCCCTCTGCCGCCCACGACGAGCTTCACGTCGCGACCTCCGAGGGGTTGCACGTCATTCCCCTGGAGGGGGGCGAGCTCAGGACGATCAGTCGCGGCGAGGTCGCCGGACGGCCGGCCGCACCGGTCTGGTTGGCCAGCGCCGAGTGCGTCTACGCCGCCTGGTCGGACCCGCAGTCCTCGCACAACTACCTGCGCGACTGCGCCGAGGACGCTTTCGACGACACCACCCCCATTCCCGCCATGCAGGCGGGCGCCGAGCTCCAGTTCCGCGTGAACCGCAATGTCGTGGTGCTCAACGACGCGTTCACGGGCGACACCTGGCTCGTGCAGGAACCGGGCAAGGCGAAGGTCGACAACTGGCCGTCGGTCGACCCCAACAACCAGAACCTCTCCAAGCAGAAGGAGACCACCGAGGAGGTCCCCGAGCAGGAGAACCGTCCCCCCGAGCCTGAGAACGACAACCTGGGCGCCCGGCCCGGACGCTCGACCGTCCTGCCCGTCGTCGCCCTCAACGACCACGACCCTGACGGCGACATCATCAGCATCTCCAAGACCCAGCACGTGAGCGGTCCGGAGCTCGAGGTGAAGATCGTCGGCGGCGGAACGCAGCTCCAGGTCGCCGTTCCCGCCGATGCCGAGGGCCGCTCCGTCTTCCGCTACTACGTCACCGACGGCCGCGTGAACGAAGAGCGCTGGGCCGAGGTGTCACTCCAGATCCGCGAGGAGTCACAGCATGCGAAGCCGCAGAAGATGGACGATCGCGATCCTCGACTCCGGGTCACCCGCGGCGCCACCTCGAGCCACTACCTCCTCGCCGACTTCTACGACATGGACGGCGACGACCTGACGCTGACCGACGCCACCGCGCGGGGCGGCGAGGTCGAGTTCCGCCCCGACGGCACGATCACCTTCACCGACAACGGCGACGGCAGCCGGCTCAAGGAGATCCAGTACACGATCGAGGACGGCTACGACGTCATCGTCGGCAAGCTGCCGGTCCAGGTACTGGGGGAGACGGCCCCTCCCGAGCTGGTGGCCGACCTCAAGTCCGGTGTCGCCGGCACCCGGATCGTGGTCCAGCCGCTGTCGAACGACCGCAACCCCGAGGGCCGCGAGCTGACGCTGAAGAGTGTGAAGGTGGTCGGCAACGACGCCGGGACGGAGATCTCGAAGGACCTGGAGTCCGGCACGTTCACCTTCCGGTCCGAGAGGGCGAAGAGCTACTACCTGGAGTACTCCGCCTACAACTCCTCGGCCACCCGGTCGTCGTTCATCCGGCTCGACATCGAGTCACCGCCGAAGGACAACCGGCCGCCGGTCGCGGTGGGCGACAAGGCGGTCGTGACCCCCGGCGGAACCGCGCAGGCCGACCTGCTGCTCAACGACCTCGACCCCGACGGGGACGTCCTCGTGGTCAAGCGGATCGGCCGGTCCTCGATACCGGGCGTCAAGGTGTCGCTCGTCGACAAGCGGCTCGCGGTGATCAGCTCGGTGGCCGACTTCGCCGGTCAGCAGGCAACCGTGGAGTACGTCGTCTCCGACGGTCGTAGCTCGGCGGTCGGGCACCTGGTGGTCGGCCAACGACAGTCGACGCAGACCAACAGACGCCCGGTCGCCAACAAGGACCAGGTGACCGTGCGCGCCGGCTCCGTCACGTCCATCCCGGTCCTGGCCAACGACTCCGACCCCGACGGCGGCAAGCCTCGCCTGTTCCAGTCCGACCTGATCAACGAGCAGGAGCTGAAGGTCTGGGTCGCGGGCGACACGCTGCGTCTGCTGGCGCCGGAGGAGCCCGGTAACTACGCGGTCATCTACGGCGTCCGGGACGTCGACGGTCTCAAGGCCACGGCCGAGGTGGACATCTACGTCGTCGCGGACTCCGCGAAGAACAACCATGCGCCGGTGCCGCAGCCGATCATCGATCGGGTCATCGGCGGCCGTCCGAAGGTGATCTCGGTCGACATGACCGGCGCCGACCCGGACGGGGACTCGGTCGCCTTCCGCGGCATCCTCACTGCTCCGTCGTACGGCCGGATCCTCGACACCGGAGTGGACTGGATCCGCTACGAGGCATTCCCCGGCAAGACCGGCACCGACTTCTTCCAGATCCTGGTGCAGGACAAGTACGGCGCCACCGGTGTCGCCGAGGTTCGCGTAGGCGTCGTGCCGCAGGAGCCGGAGAACCAGGCGCCGGTCGCTCTCGACGACAGCGTGCTGGTCCAGCCGGGCCGCACGATCTCCTACAACGTCCTGACCAACGACGTCGATCCCGACGACGACGCGCTGCGCATCGAGGCTCTCAACGCGCAGGTCGACTCCGAGCACGAGAACGGCTTCGTCGAGCTCGACGTGGGCGATGCCCCCGAGGTCGGCGCCACGGTCAGCAACATCGGCTACACGATCCGGGATGCCGCCGGGGCCCGGGACAGCGCCGTGCTCAAGGTCTCGGCTAGCCGGGATGCGCCCTTCTACGCGCCGATCGCTCGCGACGACGTCGCCGACCTCGGCAAGGTGGTGGGCCGCGATCCCGGTGACAGCGTGGAGATCGCGGTGCTGGAGAACGACCTCGACTTCGACGGGGCCAAGGCGGACCTGCGGGTCACCGGCTGTGACGCCGGCAGCAAGGGGGACTGCGCGGTCAGCGTCGACGAGGCCAGTGTGGAGGTCAGCCTCGAGGCCGAGGACCAGGTGGTGCTCTATCGGCTCGACGACGCCGACGACGAGTCGCCGGCGACGTTCGGGGTGATCTTCGTCAGCGGCACGGACAACGTGCCGCCGCAGCTGACCACCGATCCGGAACTGATCCCGGTGGAGGTGACGGAGGGCCAGGACGTGGTGATCGACCTGAGGGACCTCGTGGTGACCCGCGCCGGCCGCGACGTCCAGATCGTCTCGGACTCCACCCCCACGGCCGTCAACGGTGCCGTGAACCCGGTCGAGGACGCGCCGACCTCGCTCGCCTTCACGCCGCGGCGCGGCCATGTCGGTCCGGCGTCGGTGACGGTCGAGGTGACCGACGGGCGGAGTGCGGCGGAGGACGCGGCGCTCACCTCGCTGCTCACGATCCCGATCGACGTCGCGCCCGCAGGCAACGTTGCTCCGACGATGCGGAACGCCGTCGTGGACGTGACGACCGCGGACGACCCGGTGGAGGTCGACCTGGCCGGGCTGACCACGGACGCCAACGAGGGTGACCTCGCGGCGATGACCTTCACCGTGGACTCGGTCGACGAGGGCGTCACCGCCGAGATCGCGCCGGGCGACAGCATCCTGTCGATCGATGCCGGAAGCGGGGCCGACCAGGGGGACACCCTGCGGGTCGACGTCTCCGCTGTCGATGCCCAGGGCGCCCGCGGGTCCGCAGCGATCACGGTGCACGTCGTCGACAGCAGCCGGCCACTGATGCAGATCCCCACGATCAACGTCGCGGGCAAGCGCGACGAGGAGATCACCGTCGACGTCGCGGAGTACGCGGTGAACCCCTACCCCGGAGAGCCGATCGAGGTCACCAATCCCAGGATCGAGGGCTCCGGCCGGCTGTCCGGAGTGAAGGCCGAGGGTTCGGTCGTCTCGTTCACGCCGACCACATCGGGCACGTCGACGCTCAAGGTCTCGGTGGCCGACGCGTCCGGGGACGCCGCACGCAAGGTGACCGCCCGCATCAACGTCACGGTCGTTGACGAGCCGGAGGCTCCGCTGCGCCCCACGGTGTCGTCGGTGGAGGCGTCGTCCGCTGTCCTGTCCTGGCGGGAGCCAGAGTCGAACGGCGCGCCCATCACGTCCTACAAGGTCGAGGGATCCCACGGTTTCAGCCAGGACTGCGCGGCGACGACGTGTCGGCTGCAGGACCTCACGCCCGGCGAGACCTACACGTTCACGGTGCGGGCGGTGAACTCGGAGGGAGCCAGTGAGCCGAGCCCGCCGTCGCAGGAGGTCGTGCCCAACCGGGCACCGGACCTGATGACGCCGCCGACCATCGTCGTCGCCGGGAAGCCGACGGGCACGCAGATGGATCGGAAGCTCACGGTGCGGTGGTCAGTGCCGGCCAACGAGGGCTCGCCGATCACGGGGTTCGAGATCAAGGAGGCGGGCAGCGCGAGGACCTGGCTGGCGCCGGGCGGCGCGACGTCGTACACGATCCCCGGGCTCACCAACGGGACTCCCTACGCCTTCGAGATCCGGGCGATCAACACCGTGGAGCCGCGCCGTCAGTTCTCGGGTGCGTCCAAGGCGGTCGCGCCGTTCGGCGTCCCGATGCGGACTGGCCTCGCGCCGGCCCTCTCCGCCAGCGAGGCCGGCAACTTCCTGCAGCGCCCGTGGGTGCGGATCGAGTGGAGCAGCTGGTCGGAGTCGCAGAGCAACGGCAACCCGGTCTCCAGCTACACGATCAGCTGCAGCGGCTGCAACCGGTCCAGCTACGTCGTCGACGCATCCGCCTCGTCGAAGACCTTCGACGAGAGCGACGGCATCCAGAAGGGAAAGACGGTGACCTTCACCGTCGCGGCCAACAACGACGCCGGCCGCAGCGACCCGAGCCCGAGCGTCTCCGGCCGTCCGTGGACGAAGGCGGGGCCGGTGCGCAACCTGCGGGAGGTCGGGGAGTCGCCCGCGGACGGGGTGGCGACCATCGCGTGGGACGCACCTGCCGACGACGGCGGCCTGGCCATCGGTCACTACGTGGTCAGGACCAGTACCGGCCGCCAGTACACCGTCGGAGCGGCGCCCGGCGGCGGCCGGCAGATCGACTTCGCCGACAACGGGCGCCACTCGGTCACCGTCTGGGCCGTCACCCACAACGGTGACCGGGCGATCGACGGCGACTCCCAGGAGCTCGGCGACATCGACACGTGGGGCAAGCCGGGGGCGCCGCCGATCACCGTCAACAACAGCAACGAGCACTACAAGGTCTTCATCCAGGTCAACGAGGGTGCCCCGAACGGGAAGGACGTCACCGGCGTCCAGTACAGCAACGACTCCGGTGCGAGCTGGCGCGACATCAGGTCCGGCAGCTCCTACGCGGAGGAGGTCCCCGAGGGCGGTACGACCCGCACGATCCTGGCGCGGACCGTCTCGGAGGCCGACGGCGACCGGAAGTACAGCGAGGTGGTGAGGCTCAACGGCACCTCGAAGGCCAAGGACCTCGCCGTCGACGTCCTGTGCAACGTCCTGGGCCAGAACTGCTACGTCACCCTCAACGGGTCAGGATTCCTCCAGTCGGGCAACACCGCCACGGTCACGCTCCACGGCATTCACGCCGAGGACCCGGCGCAGTGCAACTTCACCCAGTCCGTCGGCGGGTCCTTCGCCGGCCGCTTCGGCGGCAACAGCTGCACGGTCTCCGGCTACGGCGGGGTCGAGGCCAACGTCGCAGGCATGACCGACAGGAACTACTGACCTCCACCACCGTCCCTCCGAACACCCCCCGAACACCCCCGAACACCCCCGACCCCCCCGACCCCCCGAACACCCCGCCATGAAAGGACGACATGTCGCTCACCACCGAGCAGACCGAGTGGTTCTCCCAGACCTTCGCCCGCCTCGTCGGCAACGTCGAGCAGGCGATCGTCGGCAAGACCGAGGTCGTCCAGCTCGCCTTCATCGCCCTCATCGCCGAGGGGCACCTGCTCCTCGAGGACTTCCCGGGCACCGGCAAGACCTCCCTGGCACGGGCGATGGCCCAGACCATCCAGGGCAACCACCACCGGATCCAGTTCACGCCGGACCTGCTGCCCAGTGATGTGACCGGTGTGACCGTCTACGACCAGCGCAGCCAGGAGTTCGAGTTCCACAGGGGCCCGATCTTCGCCAACGTGGTGCTGGCCGACGAGATCAACCGCGCCTCGCCGAAGACCCAGTCCGCGTTGCTGGAGGTGATGGAGGAGAGCCAGGTCACCGTCGACGGTGTCACTCATCCGGTCGACCAGCCGTTCGTCGTGATCGCGACCCAGAACCCCATCGAGCAGGCCGGCACCTACCGGCTGCCCGAAGCGCAGCTCGACCGGTTCCTGATCAAGACCTCGCTGGGCTACCCCGAGCACGACGACGCCGTGCGGATCCTCGCCAACGCTCCCAAGGGCAAGGCCGCCGCGGTGGTCCGCCCGATCATCGGTGGCGGAAGCATCCTGCAGCTCATCGAGATGGCCCAGCAGGTCCACGTCGATCCCGCGCTCTACGCCTACGTCTCGCGCCTCACCGAGGAGACCCGGGACGCGCCCGAAGTGGTCCTCGGCACCAGCATCCGCGCGGGTCTCGCCCTCGTCCGTGCCGCCCGGGCGCGGGCGGCCGCCTTCGGCCGCGGCTACGTCCTGCCCGACGACGTGAAGTCGCTGGCGATCCCGGTCCTCGCGCATCGCATCGTGCTCGACCCCGAGGAGGACTTCCGCGGCACCACGAGCGAGGACGTCATCCGCCGTGTCCTGGAGCGGGTGCACGTGCCACAGGAGTCGGCCGCGCGATGAATGCCCGTTCGCGGACCGGCTCGTGGGTGGTCGGCGCGCGCCGTACCGTCGTCGAGCTCTCACGCCGACGCAGGGCATGGAGTGGTGCCGTGCGCGAGGCGCTGGTGGCGCGGACCAGTCACGCCCGGGACGTGCTGGCGCCGATCACGCGGACCGTCACCCCCGCGGGCTGGGCGGTCGCTGTGCTCGCGGCCGTGCTCCTGGTCGCGGCACCGCTGCTCAACTGGGGGGAGCTGCTCGTCGGTGGCGTCTTCCTCGCCCTCGTCGAGGCGATCGCGGTCCTGTTCGTCGTCGGGCGCCAGCCGGTCGCAGCCCGGCTGGACCTGACCCGTGAGCGGGTGATCGTGGGGGAGCGGGCCAACGGGTTCCTGACGGTGTCGAACCCGACGACGCGGCGGTCCCGGCCGATGGTGGTGGAGTTCCCGGTGGGAGCGGGCCGCGCGGCGTTCGAGCTGCCGGCCCTCGAGCCGGGTGGCGAGCACGAGGAGCTGTTCGCGATCCCGACCGCCCAGCGTGCCGTCCTCGACGTCGGGCCGGTGACGGCAGTGCGCACCGACCCGCTCGCGCTGCTCCGCCGTGAGCGACACCTCAGCCGGGTCGACACTCTCTACATCCACCCCAAGACGCTCCGGGTGGAGGGTTCGGCGGCCGGTCTGGTGCGGGACCTCGAGGGCCAGACGGTGCCGAAGGTGTCCGACAACGACGTCGCCTTCCATGCCCTTCGCGGCTATGTTCCCGGAGACGACCGCCGCCACATCCACTGGAAGTCCAGCGCCAAGACCGGCACGCTCATGGTCCGGCAGTTCGAGGAGACCCGGCGGTCCCACCTGCTGACGATGATCAGCTCCCGGCTGGAGGACTACGCCAGCGACGAGGAGTTCGAGCTCGCGATCTCGGTCGCCGGGTCCCTCGGCACCCAAGCCCTCGCGGACGGACAGCAGATGAGTGCGGTCTCGTCCCTGGCCTCCCTTCCGGCCCGCAGTGCGCAACAGTTCCTGGACGGTCTCTCGGGTCTCACCTACGACTGGCAGGCCCGGCGCCTGGTCGAGGTCGCTCGACGCTTGCAGGGTGACGAGCAAGCCGCAAGCGTCGTCGTCCTCTGTGTCGGATCGGAGGTCACGGTCACCGAGCTGCGTCGCGCACGCCAGCACCTACCGGTCGACACCCGGGTGATCGCGGCTCGGTGCGTGATCGGGCAGGAGCCGTCGCTGCGGTGGCTCGGCGACCTGGCCGTGGCGACGATCGGGCGCCTCGAGGAGCTCGGGGTCGCCGTACGACGGGTCGCAGCGTGAGCACGCCCCGATGAACAGCAGTCGGCCGATGGTGGTCGTCCCCGAACGCGGACCGCGCATCGGGGCGGCGCCGTCCTGGCGCCTGGCGCTCGTGGACACGGTCCTGGTCGTCGGCCTCGGCGTCCTGGCCTCCTGGCCGTTCGCAGCCGCCTACGCCGGCCGCCGATGGCTGCTGGCCGTCGTCGTCGGCATGGTGCTCGGCCTCGCGGTGAGCTGGCTCAGCGTGCGGTTGCGGTGGGGTTCCTGGCTCACGGCACTGGCCGCCGTCGCCGGCTATCTCGCGGTGGGCTCCGCGGTGGCGGTGCCGGGCCGCGCACGGAGCGGGCTGCTGCCCACCGCCGACTCGCTGCGGGACCTCGTGATCGGGCTGGTGCACGCGTGGCGGGAGTCTCTGACCCTGCCCGCACCGCTCGGGACGAGCGGCGTGGTGCTGGTCGTGCCGCTGGTGACCGGCCTGGTCGGTGCGCTGCTCGCGACCGTCTTCCTCTGGCGCTCCCGCTGGCCCGGGATGGCCGGTGTGGTCCTCGCGGCGATGCTGGTCGTCGCCTCGGCGTTCGGGGACGTCGAGGCGGAGGCGGCGGTCGGCCGGGGCCTCGCCCTCGCCGGCGTCGGCCTGGTGTGGCTGCGCTGGCGGTCGGCTCGGCACGTGCAGGCCCGGTGGATGCGTCGCGTCGTCGCCACCTGCGGGGTCGTCATGGCCGCTGGCGCCGTCGCTGCCGGCGCAGGCTCCGTGGGCAGCACCGAGGAGTACCGCGTCGTGCTCCGCGACCACGTCGAGCCGCCCTTCGACCCACGCGCCTACCCCAGTCCCTTGTCGAAGTTCCGTGCCTACAAGAAGGAGCCGGTGAAGACCGGCACCACCTTGTTCACCGTGGACGGTCTGGAGAGCGGCACACTCGTTCGGTTCGCGGTCATGGACGCCTACGACGGCATCGTGTGGAACGTCTCGGGTGGCCCCGACGCAGGACACGACTCCGGCACCTTCCGTCGGCTTCGCAACGATCCTGAGGCGAACCAGGGGGCGAACGTGCGCGGCCGGATCACCGTCGGCGACTACACCGGAGTGTGGGTGCCGAGTGTCGGCGAGACGCTGTCGATGACGCCGTCGAGGGACGGCGAGCACGACGACCTCGCCGCCAGCGAGCTGGTCGTCAACCCCGAGACGGGCACGGTCGCTCAGATCGGAGGGGTCCGGCAGGGCACGACCTTCGAGATCCAGGCCGCGGTGCCGGCTCCGCTCCAGGAGGAGGAGATCGCACTGCACGACCTCGACTCCTCGGTCTCGCTGCCGGCGCCGGCCATCGTGCCGGAGGAGCTCGTGGACCGGGTCCAGCGCTGGCAGGTCGACGCAGACTTCTCCGGCACCACCGGGGGTGAGCTCGCCCAGTTCCTCCGCGACTCGTTCCGCGAGCACGGGTTCTACTCCGACGGCATCGACGACTACGTCCCGGCGGGCCACGGCGCCAGCCGGATGGCCCTGCTGACCAGGACCGCCACGCCGGTCGGCAACGCCGAGCAGTACGCCTCGGCGATGGCGTTGGCCGGCCAGCGGATGGGTCTGCCGATCCGGGTGGTGATCGGCTTCAAGGTGCCGCCCGGCGACGGCGTGGTCCGCGGCGAGCACGTCACCGCCTGGACGGAGGTGAAGCTGGAGGACGCCGGCTGGGTGCCGTTCGAGCCCACGCCCCCCGAGGACCAGAAGCTGCGCCGTCCCAACGACGAGCCGGACGAGGAGCCTCAGCCACAGGTCCTCCAGCCGCCCCGGGTGCCGGGTGAGCCCAAGGATGCCACCGACAACCTGCAGCAGGGTGACGGCGACCGCACCAAGGGCGACATCCTGGCGCTCCTCGCGACGATCCTCGGCGTCGGACTCACCGTCGCCAAGGTGCTGCTCGTCCTGTCCCCGCTGTGGGGCGTCGCGCTGTTCAAGGCCCTGCGGCGCAGGCGCCGCCGGAAGGTGGCCGACCCCACGACCCGGCTGGCCGGGGCATGGCGGGAGCTCACCGACCGCCTTGGTGACCTCGGCGTGCGCACGGCGCCCTCGGCGACGCGGCGGGAGAGCGCCTACGCCGCCGCCGAGAGGTACGACGCCGTATCGGTCGTCGCGCTGGCCTACACCGCGGATCGTCACGTCTTCGGCCCCGGCCGGCCCACCCGCGCCGAGGCTCGTGCCTACTGGTCCGACGTGGACAGCGCTCTGAAGGGGATCCGCAGGGCGACACCGTGGTGGCGCCGCATCGCGGCGCCGTTCTCGCTGGCCACGGTCCCGTGGCGGCGCGCCCTCGACCGAGTCCGGGCGCGGGCCCGACGGCTGGCAGTGCGACTGGGCCGGGCCCTCCTCGCTCCGGTCGCCGGCCTGCGCCGCCGGCTGCCGCGTCGTGGTGGTTTGCCCCGCGAGCGCCGGGGGTAGGCGTGGATGCTGCGCTGTGTGTCGGAGAACGCTGCCTTCTGGCTCGGGAAGTAGGAACGTGATGTCGGTTCGTCGTTGGGTGAGTGCGGGTGTGGTCGGGCTGCTCGGGCTGGGGATGACCCTGCAGCCGGTGACAGCACAGGCCGCCGTGAGGAGCACTGAGCTCGGGGCCTATGAGTGGGCCACAGCCAATGACCCGGGCTGCGTCCCGACATTCAACGGTGCGCGACCGGGGACCGTCAGGTACCCCCCGGGCGTGTGGCGGACGATCGCGCTCGACCGCACCGGTTCTACAGCAGCGGCGGGCTTCCGTGCCACGGCCGTCGTCACCGGGCGAATGTCGGGGGACTCCCGGGGGACGACGCGGGTCCGGATGCGGGCCACCGCGACCGCGTCGGCGAACCCGACGACGGCTTCCAGCGTCTGCTCGCCGACCGTGAAGGTGTACACCAGGGTCACCGGCGTCGGGGTGACGGTGCCGAAACGTTCCTGGCTCGTGGTCCGCGGCAGCGCCTCGGCCCGTGGCAGGACCGACGGTGCGGTCGGCGTCGTGGCGTCGGACGGGTCGTCCATCGTCGTCAAGCCTGGGCGCTCCCTCACCAGGCTGGTCCCACCCGGCTCCTATTCCGTCGGCGGGCAACTGATCGCCGAAGTGACCGTCCCGTTCGGCTCGCGCGACGACCAGCTGAGCCGTGCCAGTGCCGACGTCGCCGCCAACATCTTCCCGATCGGAACCCTGCGCTCGCAGCGAGGCAGGGCGCTGCGCTTCCTCCGGGCCGGCCACCGCAACTGCACCGACCACAAGGTGCGGGTCGCCCTGAGCCGGAGCCTGCCGCGGAGGGCGAAGCGGGTCACGCTCTACGTCAACGGCGACAGGCGCACGGTGCTGACCGGTCGGGAGCTGCGGCGCACCGCCGTCGTACTGCGCCGCATCGCCCCGAGGTCGGACGGAGTCGTCCGGGCCGTGGTGGTGAGGAAGTCGGGCGCGAGGGAAGCCATGCGGGCGACGTCCTGGCCCTGTCGCTGACCATCCGCGGCTCGGCCACGTGGCGTGACCTGGCCGCGTCGGCTTGCTCGGGAGGCCCCGGCACGCGATACTCGTAGAACTAGAACGTGTTCTATTCAGGAGTGTCGGGTGTACGACTTCGAGGGCGAGCGCGGCGCCGCGACCGGTGACCGCGGCGGGCCGCATCGGGCACTTCTCCTGCTGGAGGTGCCGCGCTTCGCGGTGGAGTACGGCGCCTCCCGGCTGATCGACCTCGCCCTGCCCGACCGCGACGTCGGGCGCGGCCGACCGGTGCTGGTGCTGCCCGGCTTCTCCGCGCACGACGCCATGACAGGCCGGCTCCGCGGCCACCTGGAGCAGCGCGGCTGGCGGGTCCACGGCTGGGGGCTCGGCAGCAACCACGGCCTCACCGAGCGGATCGTCGCCGGCCTGCCGGAGCGGTTCGCCGAGCTGGCCGACCGCTACGGGCAGCCCGTCAGCGTCGTGGGCTGGAGCTTCGGCGGACTGCTGGCCCGGTGGCTGGCCCATGAGCACCCGGAGCGGGTCCGGCAGGTGGTCTGCCTGGGGTCGCCGTGGCGCGCCGAGGGCGAGCGCACCCGGGCGACCGCGCTCTTCGAGCGGTCGCGGGCTCGACACGGGATCGTCGAGAACGCCCGCGAGATCGTCGACCAGCTCCGAGAGCCGCTTCCGGTGCCGGTGACGGCGGTGTGGTCGAGGTCGGACGGGATCGTGCCGTGGCGGGGCTGCACCGTCGACGAGCGGCGCGACCCGCCGGCCGAGAACGTCGAGGTGGTCAGCAGTCATGTCGGCATGGTCGCCAACCCGATCGTGCTCACGGTCCTGGTCGACCGGCTTCGGCAGGATCCCGCCGACTGGCGGACGTTCTCCTGGCGTGGCCTCCTCCCGCTGGGGCTGGCGTCGTGAGCGCCCTCGAGGGCCGCGACCCGGGCTACGTCGCGACGGTGCTGCCGCTCCTCAAGCTTGCGATGAAGGGCTACTTCCGCTCGACCGTGCGCGGCATGGACAACGTGCCCGCGGGGGGCGCGCTGATGGTCGGCAACCACTCGGGAGGCCTGCTCGCGATGGATGTCCCGATCATCGCCGTCAGCTTCGCCGAGACCTTCGGTGCCTCCCGGCCGCTGCACTGCCTGGCCCATGACATGCTCTTCACCGGCGCGGCCGGACCCTTCTTCCGGAAGTTCGGGTTCGTGCCGGCCACCCGCGAGAACGCCCTCGAGATCCTTCGCGGCGGCGGCGTCACCATCGTGTTCCCGGGCGGGGACTACGACACCTTCCGCCCGACCTTCAGGGCCAACGTCGTCGACTTCAACGGCCGCACCGGCTACGTCCGTACGGCGCTCGAGGCCGGAGTGCCGATCCTCCCCGTCGTCTCGGTCGGCGGGCAGGAGGCGCAGCTGTTCCTGACCCGCGGCCAGTGGATCGGGCGCCGCGCCCCGTGGCGCAAGCTGCTGCGCACCGACCTGTTCCCGATCGGGATCGGCTTCCCGTTCGGTCTGATGCCGGCCTTCCCGCCCAATCTTCCGCTGCCGACCAAGATCACCACCCGGGTCCTCGAGCCGGTCGACCCGGCCACCGTGCTGGGACCCGACCTCGACCCGGCGGACCACGTCGCGGCGATCGACGAGATCGTGCGGTCCAGGATGCAGGACGCGATCGACGAGCTCGCCCGCGCGCGCCGCTTCCCGGTGCTGGGGTGACCGGGTTGCGGAGGATCCTTCGCATCCCGCTGAGGCTGCTGCACGCGCTGCGGTCGCAGCTGTGGGTGTTCGGGATGCTCGTCCGCAGCCGGATGCTGGTCTGGATGAGCCCGGCGAAGTACGTCGCCCTCGTCCGGGTGATCGGTGACCAGGGCACCACCGCCACGGCGAGCTTCGCCCTCGCCGCGGTCCGACGGCCGGGCGGCACCGCCCTCGTCGACGAACGCGGCTCGCTGACCTGGCAGCAGCTGCAGGACCGCTCGGCGGCGCTCGCCGCCGGAGTGCTCGACGTGCTCGGTGGGCCCGTCGACGTGGTGGCGGTCCTGTGTCGCAACCACCGGGGCTTCGTCGACGCCCTGCTCGCCAGCTCGCGGCTCGGGGCGGACGCGCTGCTCCTGAACACCGGCTTCTCGGGGCCGCAGCTCGCCGACGTGATGGAGCGCGAGGGTGCGCGGGTGATCGTGTACGACGAGGAGTTCGCCGACGTCGTCGCCGACGCCCGGGCCCGGGTCGACGGGCTGGTCGAGATCCTCGGCTGGGCCGACCGTCGGGTCCCCGAGGGCGTCCTGAGCAGCGACGGCCTGATCGCGGCCCACCACGGGCAGGCGCCGCCGAAGCCTGCGGGCCGAGGTCGCGTCGTACTCCTGACCTCGGGGACGACCGGTACCCCCAAGGGTGCGCGGCGCAGCGGGGGAGGGCCCGACGAGCTGGCCGGGATGCTCGAGGCGATCCCGTGGCGTGGCGAGGAGACCGTCGTGGTGGCGGCGCCGATGTTCCACGCCTGGGGCTTCGGCCAGCTCGTCATCGCCGCGACCATGGCCTGCACCGTCGTCACCCGGCGGAGGTTCGACCCCGAGGCCACGTTGCGGCTCGTCGACGACCACCGCGCCACCGGGCTGAGCGTCGTGCCGGTGATGCTCGAGCGGATCATGGACCTGCCCGAGGAGGTGCTCGACCGCTACTCCCTCTCCTCCCTGCGTTTCGTGTCCGCCAGCGGCTCACGGATGCGGCCCCAGTCGGTGATCGCCTTCATGGACCGGTTCGGGGACGTCGTCCACAACAGCTACAACGCGACCGAGGCCGGCCAGATCAGCGTCGCCGGCCCGGCGGACCTCAGGCACGCGCCGGACACCGCGGGCCGACCGGTCCGCGGGACCCGGCTGCGGGTCGTCGACGACCGAGGCCGCGACGCGCCGGCCGGCGTGGTCGGCCGGATCCTGGTCCGTGGCGCCTCGCCGTTCGACGGCTACACCGGGGGGGACGAGAAGCAGTTCGTCGACGGGTACATGGTCAGCGGCGACGTCGGTCGACTCGACCCGGACGGCCGGCTCTACGTCGTCGGCCGGGACGACGACATGATCGTCTCGGGCGGGGAGAACGTCCACCCGGTCGAGGTCGAGAAGGTCCTCGGCCAGCACCGGGCGGTGCGGGACGTGGTCGTCGTGGGCGTCGACGACGAGTCGTTCGGCCAGCGGCTCGCCGCGTACGTCGTGCTCGCCGACGGCTCGTCGGCCACCCCCGACGACCTGAAGGCGCACGTCCGCGCGCAGCTCGCCGGATACAAGGTGCCTCGCGACGTCGTGTTCCTCGACGAGCTGCCCCGCAACGCCTCGGGCAAGGTGATGGCGCGCGAGCTGCCGGGAGCCGCGCGATGACCCGCGTGCGACCGGCGATCGAGCGGATGGCCGGGATCGACGCCGGTTTCCTCTACATGGAGACACCCTCGGTCCACATGCACACCCTCAAGATCGCCATCCTCGAGGCCGACGACGAGCTGACGTACGACGCCTTCGTCACCGGGCTGCTGGCCCGGCTCAAACGGCTGCCGCCCCTGCGCCGGCGGGTGGTGGAGGTGCCTTTCGGGCTCAACCACCCCGTGTGGGTGACCCTGCCGCGGATCGACGTCGCCCACCACATCCGGCGCCACCGGCTCGGCGGCGACACGAGCATGCGCCAGCTCGAGCAGCTGATCGGTCTGATCGCCAGCACCCCGCTCGACCGGAAGCACCCGCTCTGGGAGCTGCACTACTGCGAGGGCCTCGAGGGCGGCCGGGTGGCCGTGGTCGGCAAGCTGCATCACGCCCTGGCCGACGGCGCTGCCGCCAACGCGCTGCTGGCGAACGTCACCGACGTTCGCACGGCGGTGCCACCGGAGCCGCTCCAGGAGGAGCTGGAGGTGGCGACCCGGCTGCCGGGCAAGGCGATGCTGGTCCGGCACGCGTTGCATGATGCGACCGTCCAGATCCGGTTCATCCCGGGCCTCCTCGTCCGCACGGTCAGGGGCGTGATCGGCGCCCTCAAGGAGCGCCGTGGCGGCGTCAGCACGCCGGTGCCGGTCCTGCACGCGCCACGGGTCTCGTTCAACGGCTCGCTCACGCCGCTGAGGTCCTTCGCGACGGCGACGCTCCCGCTCGCCGAGTTCAAGCGGATCCGGGCCCAGCACGACGGCGTGACGCTCAACGACCTCGTGCTCGCCGTGACGTCGGGCGCGCTGCGCCGCTGGCTGGCCGCCCGTGGCGAGCGGCCCTCCTCGTCGCTCCTCGCCGGCGTCCCGATCAGCGCCGACGAGCGCGACGCGGTGCCCCGGCTCGGCGGCAACCGTGTCTCCAACCTGTTCACCACGCTCGCCACCGACGTGGACGACCCGGTCGAGCGGCTGCGCAGGATCTCCGAGACCACCGCCCAGGCCAAGCGGATCCAGCAGCGCCTCGGAACCTCGATCCTCGCGGACTGGACCCAGTTCACGCCGCCGCGGCCGTTCGCGCTCGCGGTTCGCGCTTACTCGCGCCTCAGCGCCGCGTCGTGGCACCCGGCCCCGTTCTCGGTGATCGTCTCCAACGTCCCCGGCCCCCGGGAGCCGGCGACCGTCGGCGGCGCCCGGCTGGCCGACCTGTTCAGCGTCGGCCCTCTCGTCGACGGCATCGGCCTCAACGTGACCGTCTGGTCCTACGTCGACCGGATGAACTTCTCGCTGCTCGCGTGCCCGGACCTGCTGCCGGACGTGGCCCGGCTGGCGTCGTACTTCCCGGAGGCACTGGCGGAGCTCGACCTCGACACCGGATCCCGCGGCGCCGGAGGAGAGGCGCACCGCGAGCCGGGTGCCGGCGCGT
>NZ_SSXI01000001.1 GCF_004803405.1 Nocardioides sp.
CAGCGCGTCGGTCGGCTCGGCAACGGTGCTGCCGGACCTCAGCGGCGGCAGCGGGCGGACCTGGTCGATCCCGGCCAGCACGCGGTCACGGAGCTCCGACGGCGGCGCCGTGGGCTCGGTGCTCAGCAGGGCAGCCGCCTCCTGGAGGCTCTCGACCTCCGCGCGGCAGGCCGGGCACTCGCGAAGGTGCTTCTCGAAGCCCGCCCGCTCGACGTCGTCGAGGGCGTCGACGGCGTACGCACCGGACAGCGCGTGCACGTCGCTCCCGCGGGGAGCCTGGTCGTGATCGGTCATCGTCCTACTCCGATCGTGTCGCGCAGCCGGATGAGGCCGTCGCGAATCCTGGTCTTGGCTGTCCCGACCGGCAGGTCGAGGAGGGAGGCCACCTCGGTGTGGGTGTAGCCGCCGAAGTACGCCAGCTCGAGTGCTTCGCGCTGGACGTGGGTGAGCTGGGTCAGCGCGGTGCGGACCCGGTGAGCCTCCAGCGACGCGTGCGCGGCGTCGGCGGTCTCGTCGTGGTCCACGGTGTGGTTGCGCTGGTGGTAGGTGAGGTCGCGACGGGTCGAGGCCTCGGCGCTGCGCACCCGGTCGACCGCCTTGCGGTGCGCGATGGTCATCAGCCACGCGAGGGCCGATCCACGTTCGGCGTCGAACCGGCTGGCCGTGCGCCAGATCTCCAGGAACACCTCCTGGGTGACCTCCTCGGCCTGGGCGCGGTCTCGGACGACCCGCAGCACCAGACCGTGCACGCGAGCCGACGTGGCGTCGTACAGCTCAGCGAACGCCGCCTGGTCGCCGCGGGCCGAGCGCTTCAGCAGCGAAGCGTGCTCGCCAGCGACGCCGGCCGGCGCCCCCGGGTGGGGGACGCCGACCGGTTGGTCAGGGACCGGAGCCATGGGTCTGATCCTTGCGTGTCGAAGGGCTTCTGGCGAGGGTCACTTGACCCCGGTCATCACCTTGTCGATGACGTAGACCGTGGCGTTGGCGGTCGGGACGTTGCCGCACACGACGTTGGCGGTCACGGTGCCGTCGCTGACGGTCATGCCGCTCTCGGCGTCGCCCGCGATGGTCAGGGTGTCACCCGCGAGGGTGTCCTGCTCGCCGACGATGGCGTCCTTGTCGTTGTTCGCGCCGACGACGTGGTGGGCGAGGATGCTGTAGAGCGGGCTCTCCTGGCCCTGCTCCTTGGCGCCCGCGACGAGGCCGTTGAGGTCCTTCTCCGGGATCTCCGCGAAGGCGCTGTTGGCCGGAGCGAAGACGGTCAGCGCCTCGGCGCCGTTGAGGGTGTCGGCGAGACCGTCGACCGAGGTGACTGCGGCGACCAGCGTGGTGAGCAGCGGGTTGTTGCTCGCAGCCGTCGCCACCGGGTCCTTGACCATGCCGTCGAAGGAGCCGGCGCCGTCCGTGGGGACGTCGGCGCAGCCGTCGCCGAAGGTCTGGGAGCCGGCGCCCTCGGCAGCGGCGGTGCTCTCGTCGGGGCTGCTGACGCCGCTGTTGGACGCGCCGCTGGACTCGCGGGCGTCGCCCTCGCCGCCACAGGCGGCCAGCGTGAGGGACATGGCGACGGCTGCGGTGGCGATGCCGGCGCCGCGGCGAAGGTTCTGGAGCTTCATGGTGGTGCCTTCCGATGAATGGATCTGGCTTGGTTGGTCTGACGGTGGTGATTCGGTGCCGCTATCCGTCCGGATGGGTCGGATGGCAGGTTTTTCGGGGGTTTCTGGCGCCTAGGCGACGTTGACGATCAGCTCGTGCAGCCCGCTCGCGCCGTTCGGGAAGGGCTCCGCGCGTACGGCGGTCTGGGCCTCGCCGCTGCCGGCAACGGCGCGCACGGCGAGCCGGTGGGAGCCGGACTTCGCCTGCCAGGGGTAGAACCACTGTCGCCAGTAGTTCTCCCCGCCGTCGGGGCCGAGCCGGGCGTCGGTCCACGGTCCGCCGTCGATGCGGACCTGCACCTTCTCGATGCCGTCCCGCTCCTGGGCCCAGGCGACGCCGCCCACGACGACGTCCCCGGCGTCGAGCTGGGCGAGCGCCTTGGGGGTGTCGATCCGGGCGGAGATCTTGATGGGTGCGTCGGTCGCCCAGTCGCGCTTGGTCCAGTAGGCGTCCTGCTCGGCGTAGGTCGTGAGCGTCAGCTTGGTCAGCCACTTGGTCGCGCTGATGAACCCGTAGAGCCCGGGGATCAGCATCCGCACCGGGAACCCGTGCTCGCGTGGCAGCGGGTCGCCGTTCATGCCGACGACGATCATGGCGTCCCGGCCGTCGGTGGCGAGGTCGAGCGGTGTGCTGATGGTCATCCCGTCGAAGTCGGTCGACAGGATCTGGTCTGCGCGCCGGCCGACACCGGCCTTGTCGAAAATGTCCCTCAGCGGTACGCCGAGCCAGCGCGCGCTGCCGACGTACTGGCCGCCGACGCTGTTGGAGACGCAGGTCAGGGTGATGTCCCGCTCGATCATCGGCATGTCGAGCAGCTCCTCGAAAGTGATGGTCAGCTTGTTCTCGACGTCGCCGTCGACGGTCAGCGTCCAGTCGTCAGCGCTGACGATCGGGGTGTCGAGGCGGGTGTCGACGCGGTAGAAGTCCTTGTTCGGCGTGGTGAAGCTGGTGATGCCCGGGACCTGGTCGTCGAGGCCCCGGGGCAGCGGCGGAGCCGCGTCGGACGGCATCGGCAGGGTGACGTCCTCGGGACGCAGCCGCAGCCCGCCGATCAGCCGGCCTGCGATGCCCCCCACGGCTGCCGTGACCCCGAGCGCGCCCATGGCCAGGAGCACGCCGCGACGCCCCCCGGAGGTGGTGGCGTGCTGCTGCTTGCGGGAGAGGAGGACGAGGGCAGCGACGGCGGCGACCGCAGCCACGACGGTCGGGACGATGTCGAGGGGGCGAACCGACGGCCGGGTCATCACGGCCACGCCGGCGATCGCCACCAGGGCGATCAGCAGGCCTGCGCCCAGCGCCAGGCGCCGGCGAGCGAGGATCCCCGCCACGCCTGCCAGCGCCAGGACCCCGACCAGCACCGAGCCGACCAGGATGATCTTGTCGGCGCTGCCGAAGGTCCGGATCGCCCACTCCTTCATCGGCGTGGGTGTCAGGTCGATGACGGCGGACCCGACGGCCAGCACGGGGGAGGAGCCCGGATCGGTCAGGCTCGCCACGGCATGGGCGAGCCCGATGCCCGCCAAGGTCGCCAGCACGCCGTACCCAGCCCACAGAAGTCGTGTCCGCATGGGAGTGCTTCGTCGTCAGCGGACGGACGGATTGGTCGGTCCTTCGCGCTGGCAGGATGGCGACCATGTCCGAGAGCACCGACCCGACCCGGTCCGCCGAGCTGGTCCACCTGGAGGTGATCGACGGGATCGCCACGATCACCCTCGACTCCCCCCACAACCGCAACGCACTGTCGCGCCGGCTGGTGACCGAGCTGATCGAGCACCTCGGCACCGCCGACGCGAGCGACGAGGTGCGAGTCGTGGTGCTGAGGTCCTCGGGCCGGGTCTTCTGCTCCGGCGCGGACCTCTCGGAGGCGGCGACCACCCCGATGCACGAGGGCGCTCGCGCGATCGTCGGCCTGCAGCGCCAGATCGTGGCGCTCAGCAAGCCGGTCGTGACCGTGGTCGAGGGGGCGGCTCGCGCCGGCGGCATCGGGATCATCGCGGCCTCCGACATCGCCGTCGTCGCCGAGGACGCGACCTTCGCGCTCACCGAGGTGAAGCTCGGCCTGACGCCGGCCGTCATCTCGCTGACGGTGCTGCCCCGACTCACCTCACGAGCCGCGGCCCTGACCTGTCTCGGCGGTGAGGTGTTCAGCGGCGCCGAGGCCGCGGCCTACGGCCTGGTCACCAGCGCGGTGCCGGCCGACCGGCTCCAGGCAGCCGTCGAGGAGATCGTCGGCCAGCTCGCCACGGGCGCGGCGCAGGGACTCCGCGAGACCAAGCGGTTGATCAACGCCGACCTGCTCGAGCGGATCGACAGCAGCGGGGAGGAGCTCGTCGAGCTCAGCGCGCGCCTCTTCGGGTCCGACGAGGCCCGTGAGGCGATGACGGCGTTCCTGGCCCGCAAGAAGGCCTAGGGGCCCGCGACGCACCTGACGTTCCGGTCGTCCCGGGACCGAATTCACGACAGATTCGTCAGGTACGTCGGGCCTAGAGGCCGGCCACGACCCGGGCCGCGTCCGCGGTGGCGCCCCGGATCAGCCCGAGGCCGGTCGCGTCCCCGATCGCGTGTACGACGACCGCGGGGAGCCGTGCGGCGATCGCGGTGTGCAGGGTGAGGTCGGCGACGACCTCGCCGGCGAGGACCACGGCGTCGGCGGGCAGCTGCTTGGACGCGGCCGCGTTGGCGGGCAGGTAGACGACGCCGGCGGGGGTGATCCGCTCGACGATGCAGCCCACGTGGACGGTGACCCCGAGCCGGTCCAGGCGGTCCATGTGCTCGGTGCGCCGCTTGAGGCCGAACTCGGGGGCGATCTCCCGGCCGGCGCTGAGGATCGAGACCAGGCGGCCGTCCCTGGCGAGCTCCTCGGCGTACTCCACCGCGGCCAGCCGGGTGCCGACGACGACCACCCGGCGGCCCCGGGGCAGCCTGTCCAGGGGCAGGCCACGGGTCACGTGGGGGAGGTCGGCGCCCTCGATCGCGGGCAGCTCGAGGTGTCCGCCGGTCGCGACCAGGACCACGTCGGGCGACAGGTCGCTCACCGTGTCCGGGGTCGCCGGAACGCCGAGACGGACGTCCACCGGTGAGCGCTGCACCTCGGCGAGCAGCCAGCGCAGATAGGAGCCGTTCTCCGGGTGCACCGCGGCGGCGTCCACCAGGGCGCCCCCGAGGAAGGTGGACCGCTCGAGGAGCACCACCTCGTGCCGAGCGCCCGCAGCCAGGCGCGCCGCCTCCAGGCCGGCGGGGCCGCCGCCCGCGACCACCACCCGCCTGGTTCCGACAGGTCCGGCCCTCCAGGACGGGCCACGGGTCGAGAGCTCCGCCTCATGCCCGGTGAACGGGTTGACCGCGCACTCCGCGGCCAGCTTCTCCTCGAGTGTGTCGATGCAGTTCTCGCACGAGATGCACATCCGCACCCGGGACACCTCACCGGCGGCCAGCTTCCGCGGGAGGTCGGGATCGGCCAGCAGCGGCCGCCCCATGGCCACGAAGTCCGCGCGGCCGTCCGCGAGCACCTGCTCGGCCAGCACCGGGTCGTGCAGCCGGCCGACGGCGATCACGGGCACGTCGACCGCCTCGCGCACCGCGGCGGCAGCGCCGACATTGAGTCCGTCGCCGTGGTCGGCCGCGTTCACCATCCCGGTCACCAGCCGGTCGATCACGCCACCGCTGACGTGGAAGGCATCCACGCCCGCCTGCACGAGCAGCGGCGCGACGGCAGCGGTCTCCCCCACCGGGCGCCCGCCCGCGACCCGCTCGTAGCCGGAGATCCGCAGCGTGATCGGGAAGTCGGAGCCCACCTCCGCACGGATCGCTGTGAGGGCCTCGAGCACCACTCGGATCCGGCCCTCCACCGACGTCCCTCGGTACCGGTCGCCCCGGCGGTTGCGCTGCGGCGCCAGGAACGACCCGAGGAACATGTAGCCGTGGGCGGCGTGCAGCTCCAGTCCGTCGTACCCGGCCTCCCGGACCCGGAGCGCCGCGGCCCGGTACTGGTGGAGGATCGCGGTGATCTGCTGCTGGGTGGCCTCGGCGCTGGGCCGCCCGGTCAGGTAGGACGGGATCACCGAAGGGCCCAGCGACGCCACGCCGTGCATCTCCGGGCCCAGGCCGTCGGGTCCGGCGTGCACGATCTGCGGCTGGATCCTCGCTCCGTGCGCGTGCACCGCGTCGACCAGCCGTCGGTGCGCCGCCACCGAGTCAGCGGTCCCGATCTGCAGGCCTCCAGGGGTCTCGGGGTGCAGGGGGTCGATCCCGGTCGCACCGACCGTGATCAGGCCGGCGCCGCCGGCGGCGCGCGCGACGAAGTAGGCGACCGTCCGGTCGGAGGGGAGCCCCTCCGGTGTGCCGTACATCGTCTCCATCGGGGACATGACGATCCGGTTGCGCAGCTCCATCGAGCCGATCCGGCCGGGCGAGAGCAGGTGCGGGAACGCGGTCACCACTGAACAGTAGAACGTGTTCTACACCGTCGCCTAGGGTGAGGCCGTGGACTTCGCGATGGTCACCGCCTACCAGCCGATCGAGCACCTGGTGCCGTTGGCGCGGGCGGCGGACCAGGCGGGCTTCCGGGCGTTCAGCCTGGCCGACCACGTGGTCGACCTGGAGTCGATCGAGACGCCGTACCCCTACACCGCCGACGGCGAGCGGCGCTGGCGCACCGACGTGGACTGGCCGGACCCGTGGGTCACCGTCGGCGCGCTGGCCCAGGTCACCGAGCGGCTGCAGTTCTTCACCTCGATCTACGTCGCCGCGATGCGCAACCCGTTCGTGGTCGCGAAGGCCGTCGGCACCGCGTCCGTCCTCTCCCAGGGCCGGGTCGCGCTCGGCGTCGGCGTGGGCTGGTGCCGGGAGGAGTTCGACCTGCTGGAGCAGGACTTCTCCACCCGCGGCCGGCGTACCGACGAGGCGCTCGACCTGATGAAGGAGCTCTGGAAGCCGGGTTGGACGGAGTTCGCCGGGGAGTTCTACACCTGCGACCGGCTGGTGATGCGGCCCGAGCCGTCGAGTCCCATCCCGGTCTGGGTGGGCGGGCTCTCCGACGTCGCCCTCCGGCGGGCTGCGCGCCACGACGGCTGGGTGGGGGACATGGCGACGGTGGACGAGGCGATCGAGATCGCCGCGCGGCTCCGGGCCCTCCGCGTCGAGACCGGCCGAGACCCCGGCGAGCCCTTCGACGTGCTGCCGGCGCTGACCGACGCGCTGCTGCCGGAGGACTTCGCCCGTGCCCACGACGGCGGCGTCACCATGTCGATGACGATGCCGTGGATGTACTACCACGGTCACCGCGCCACGCTGGAGCAGAAGCTCGAGGCGATCGAGCGGTTCCGCGTGGAGGTCATGGAGCCGGTGGCCGAGCTGGTCGGCTGAGGCCGACGGCCGCCTCAGCCCTCCAGGTACGACGTCAGCGCGGCCACCAGCGTCGCGTGGGCCCGGTCCACGTCGACGGTCGTGCCGAAGTGCTGGTCGGACCGTAGCCCGCGCAGGGCGCTGCCCAGCACCGCCGCCACGTCGAGGGCCCGCTGCTCGTCGACGTCGAGGCCCTCGAAGAAGTGCACGAAGGCCTCGGCCCACCGGCGGTCCAGCTCGGCGATGGAGGCCGCGGTGTGCGGATGCGACTCCGCCAGCACGTCCAGGGGCCGGGGCAGGGCGGCGCGGACCGTCTCGACGGCGACGTTCTGCGGCGAGTCGAGGACGGCGCGGTAGAGCTCGGCCACCTCGGCCACCCGGCCGGCCACGGTGTCGCTGCGAGGCGTCTGCCACATCGTCGGCCCCGCCTCGATGATCAGCTCGATGACCGCCGCCCAGAACCCGTCGGAGTCGCGGAACTGGTTCTGCACCGAGCCCCAGCTGAGCCCGGCCTCCTTCGCGATCAGGTTGACCGACACCGCCTCGGGCCGCCCGGTGGACAGCAGTCGCAGCGCAGTCGACATGAGTTGTTCCCGGGCGGCCAGCCCGCGGCGGTTCGGCTTGCGGCCGGACCCGGTTGTCGTCGTACTCATCGAACCCCCCGTTCGAATCGCCAGCCTCTGCCGGCTCTGCCCATTCAAGCAGGAACTGTCCCTGTAGAGTTGGGTGCTTGCTGCCCAGGACGGGCGGCACAGTCGGACGAGGTGTGGACGGGCAGGGGTCACGTCGGTGACGGATGAGCTGGTGGAGCGCGAGGTCGCGTCAGAGCAGGCCTTCGTCGACCGGGTCTATCGGCAGTTGGAGCAGGCGGGCCGGGCTGCCCAGGAGCTGGCCCGGGAAGGTCACTCCCGGGGTCGGCTCGGTCACGAGGGCGGCCTCGTGGAGCGCGACGCCATGGTCTTCCAGGCCGCCAAGCGGATCGCGCAGCTCGACGCGGCCCACGAGGGGCTGGTCTTCGGGCGGCTCGACCTCAACGAGCGCCTCGACGGCGAGCCTCGCTACATCGGCCGGATCGGCCTTCGCGACGACGACCGCGACTCGCTGCTGATCGACTGGCGTGCCCCGGCCGCGGCGGTGTTCTACCAGGCGACCGCCGCCGAGCCGCAGGACGTGATCCGGCGGCGGGTGCTGCGCAGCACCGGGCGCAAGGTCCTCGGCGTGGAGGACGAGCTGCTGGACGCCGAGGGCCTCGCCGAGGCGGAGGCCAACGGCCGTGAGCTCCCGATCGTCGGCGAGGGCGCGCTGATGGCACAGCTCTCCCGGGCGCGGGACCGGTCGATGCACTCCATCGTCGCCACCATCCAGGCCGAGCAGGACAAGGCGATCCGGGCGCCGTCGCGGGGCGTGGTCGCCATCTCCGGCGGACCCGGCACCGGCAAGACGGTGGTGGCGCTGCACCGCGCGGCGTACCTGCTCTACACCGAACGGCAGCGCTACGAGCGCGGCGGCGTCCTCGTGGTCGGGCCGTCCGGTGTGTTCATGCGCTACATCGAGCGCGTGCTGCCGTCGCTCGGCGAGACCGCGGTCGCCCTCCGCAGCCTCGGCGAGGTCGTCGACGACGTCCGCGCCACCCGCCACGACGAACCGGCCGTCGCCGACATCAAGGGCTCGGAGCGGATGGCCGAGGTGATGCGCCGCGCCGCGCGGCAGCAGGCGCCCGGCAGTCCGCGCGAGTACCGGGTCTTCTGGCGCGACGACCGTCTCGTGCTCGACCGCGGCAAGCTCGGCCAGGTCCGTCGCCAGCTGATGTCGCACGGCCTGCGCAACAAGCAGCTGCCACGGGTGTCCCAGGCGCTGCTCGACGCGCTGTGGCGACAGGTCCGCGGCGAGCGCGGACGCGAGCAGGGCCGGGAGAGGTTCAACGAGGAGATCCTGTCGCGGCAGGACTTCCTCGACTTCGCGCTGGCCTGGTGGCCGCCGCTCGACGCGCCGACGGTGCTCACCTGGCTGCGTGATCCCGACTTCCTCGCCCGGGTGGCGGACGGTGTGCTCTCCTCGGAGGAGCAGCGGCTGCTGCTGAAGTCGTGGGCGGGCCTCGACGCCACCCGGCCCATCAGCGGCCAGATCTCGATCGAGGACGTCCCCCTGCTCGACGAGCTGCGCTACGCGCTGGGCGACCTGCCCCAGCGGGCCGACGACGACCGCGACGACCCGATGTCGCTGATCGCGGGCGCGGTCGACATCCAGGAGCTGCTGACCGCCTCCGACCGCGAGTACGCACCCTCGGGTCGCGCGTGGACCCCGCCGACGAGCAGCATCGAGGACGACGGCTACGCGCACGTCCTGGTCGACGAGGCGCAGGACCTCACGCCGATGCAGTGGAGGATGGTCGGCCGGCGCGGCCGGACGGCGTCCTGGACCATCGTCGGCGACCCGGCCCAGTCCTCGTGGCCGGCTCCGGCCGAGGCCGCCGCTGCCCGCGCCGCCGCGCTCGAGGGCAAGCAGCTCCACGAGTTCCACCTCTCGACCAACTACCGCAACTCCGCGGAGATCTACGGCTACGCGGCGGCCTACGCGCAGCGGGTCGGGCTGGACGCCGACCTGCCGGACGCCGTACGACGCACCGGGGCTGAGCCCACCGTGGTCCGGCTCGGTCCCGGGGAGGAGCTCGAGGCCGCTACCCGTGCCGCCGTGCTCGAGATGGCCTCGGCCGTCTCCGGGACCGTCGGGGTGGTGGTGCCCGTCGCCCGCCGCTCGGAGGTGAACGCGTGGCTGGCCTCGTGGCCGGAGCTCGCCGACGACGCGCGCGGTGCGCGGGCCGCGGTCGACTCCGCGGTCGCGCCCTCGGGCGAGGACCGGGTGGTGGTGCTGACCGGCCTCGACACCAAGGGACTGGAGTTCGACGGCATCGTCGTGGTGCGACCGCAGGACATCGAGGCGGAGTCGGCGACCGGCCGGGCGACGCTGTACGTCGTGCTCACCCGCGCCACGCAGCTCCTGACGACGATCAGCTGAGGTCGCCGAGGCCCGCCTCGATCTCGGCCAACAGCGGGTCGCGCAGCCCGGCGGCGTCGTACTCCCACCAGGGGTCGCGGTAGACGACGCGGCCGGTCATCCACTCCTCGTGGCCGCGCAGCGCGACCACCTGGAACGCAGGCGCGGGGGGTGCGGAGCGAGGGCGCCTCGATGCCGTACGACGACGCGGCGCTGAACCCACATGCCCCGTAGTAGGCGGGACTGCCCTCGAGCACGAGCAGGGGCGCGGCGAGACGTTCGGTATCGGCGACGGCGGCGGCCAGCAGGGTCGTGCCGATGCCGGCCCCCTGGTGGTCGGGAGCGACGCTCAGCGGACCGAGGAGAAGTACGTCGACGAGCGCGCGCCGGGCGTCGAGCCAGGCGTGGCTGAGGCCGACATGACCGAGGGGCGTCCCGCCGTCACGGCGGCCCGGTCGCCATCGGTGACGCTGCGGATGAGGGGTGCGTCCACGGCCCCCAGCATGCCGATCCGGTGTCGTCACATCTCCTCGTGGACGTCCGAGTCGCCACCGAACAGCCGCCCGTCGGGACGGCTGAGCCCGGTGACCCCAGCCACGCAAACTCCATCCCGGCCGGATTCAAGCAAGGCACTCGCGGCGGAATGACCTACCTGGCGCGGGGCAGCATCAGCGACGTGGTGCATCTACTGGTCGGGATCAACTGCGCCGCGCGGGACCCCTGCCTGGTGGGCACGGAGTCGGGGTCCACGTGGTGCTGGAGCTGCTCCGGCACCACGTGTCGGATTCACCAGACCGACCGGCGGAGGGTGGCGAGATCGGGGCCCGTTCGCCGGCGCCGAAGTCGGCGAGACGGTCGCCCTGGACAGGACGGCTGCCGCGAAACTTCGTCGGTGGATCGTTGGGGTATCGCGTTGTCGAACCCGTCGGCTGATACTGGCCGAGTGGGTGACTGCTGCGATCCCGACAGCTACCGGGCCACGTTCAGCGACCGGTTCGCCCGCCGGATGGCCCGGCGGTATCGACGGCACGGGCTGAACCGCACCCAGCGGCGACTGGTCGGCTTCCTCATCGAGCACGGAATCGAGGGCGCCAGCGTCCTGGAGATCGGCGGGGGTGTCGGCGAGATCCAGGTCGAGCTGCTTCGCCGTGGAGCGTCTTCGGTGACCAACCTGGAGACCTCCACCAGCTACGAGAAGGAGGCCAGCGAGCTGCTCGAGCGCTCGGGGATGACCGGGCGGGTGCAACGTCGGTTCCTCGACATCGCTACCGAGCCCGACCAAGTCGGCGAGGCCGACGTCGTGGTGATGCACCGGGTGGTCTGCTGCTACCCGGACTACCAGCGACTGCTGTCGTCGGCCGCTGGACACACGCGGCGGCTCTTGGTCTATTCCCATCCGCCGGCCAACCCGGTTACGCGGCTCGCGTTCGGTTGGGACAACGTGCTGCGTCGGCTTCGGAGGAACGACTTCCGGGCCTTCGTGCACCCGCCGGACGCGATGGTCGAGGTCGCGGAGCAGCAGGGACTCACACTTCGGTATCGACATCGTGGTCTGTCCTGGGACGTGGTGGGTCTCGAGCGTTGATGCGGCACCCTGGGAACAGCCAGTCCCGTTCTCGAGCCGGAACGCGGCGGGATGACGCACCCAACTGGAACGCCCGCATCGCGGCTACTTGTTGCATTGACCCCAGGATCGTGTCTGGCGAGGCTCGGTCCAGGTGCCCGGTCCGTCGCTCTCATTGCGGCTGCCCACGCTGCCCGGTGATGTGTGGCTCTCTCATGGCTTGCGCGGGCCGGGCATCGCAGGGTCGGAAGAGGCTCCAGAGGGGTCTGCCCAGCTCGAAGTAGCGTTGCCCTCCCGACTCGATGACCAGTGGTGGATCGAGGTTCGGAGGATGCGTGCAAGATCTAGCAGGGCGGGTCGTGGTCGGGATAAATCCTATGGACCCTTCGGTTTGGTCCGCTCGGTCACCAGGCGCCGCTCCCATGCCTCGATCGCGGCCTCGACGTCAGTTCCCCCCTTTGCGTAGCCACTTCCAGGCTCGCCCGATACGCGAGCGAAGGCCCTCCGGCCAGTCGAACCGGCTGCTCGGAATCGGTCTCATCGCGAATACCTCACGTTCAGCAGCGAACCGACGCACGCTCATCGGTACGACCGAGCGGAACGCGGCACGGTCGGGCGCTCCGCCCCGACAGCGGCAGAGTCGTGCACGTTCGCTGGGCACTGAGGATCGCGGCGGATCAACCGGCGAAACGAATGCTGCCTGTGACCACCTGCCGGACCCTCACCCAGAGCGTCGCGGATTGACGATGGCGCCATGCCCAGCCTAGGGCTTGATTCGGATGGCGAAATCGCCAATGCCGGTCGTGCACAAGGCGGGCCATTAGTTCCAGTTCAGGCTCGGGGAACGGGAACTCGTGGGCTTCGCAAATGGCGCGATAACGCTCCTTCACCTGCTCGTAAGACAGCCCTGCGGCGTCCGTCTCGAGTGCTTGGAGGTCCGCGTTGAAACCTGCGAGAAGCCCGTCCCAGCGGGCCTCGCCTTCACTGGCGTCGCGCTCCAGTTCACGTTCCAACGCCAACCGCTCCTGCTCCACGCGGGCGAGTAGGGCATCGGTCACCTCGAGGGGACGCCACTCGGGATCGCGCGCTTCCTCAGGAAACGGGTCGCGGCCCATCTTGCGTCGGAGGCGATTGGACCGGGTCAGGAACCGCTGTTGCGCCTCGACAAGGCTGATGCCATTGGGACCGTCGCATTGCCATGGCAGGCCGCCGTCGTCTTCCCAGTCACAGACCGGGCAAACGTCATATGCGGCCGGGCCCTCGTTGAGGGTCCGGTAACCGCAGCAGGGGCACACGTAGCGTCCGGGCACCAAGCAATGATGCTGCATCCTCTGGGTCGGTGCTGCCAGTCGCGTGCCCACAACTCGGCATGAGCGTGCACATCTGAGGCATGTCCGACAAGCGGCGGAATGACGCACCTGCCCCACCTGCCGGTCCTGCGCGCACTCGATCTCACGCGGAGGATGTTGCGCAACCTGGCTCCGCCGGCTGCCTCGCAGTTTGAGCCTCACCGGTGCAGCAGCAGGTTGGCGTTGGGTTCGTGATCGAACCGCGACCCGAAGCGACGGCTGGCCTTGCGCAGGGCCTTTTGCAGCCACCTGGCGTCCTGGTCAGTGGCCAGCCGCAGGCGCATCCGCCGCGACTGCAGCGGCACGATCCGCAGCTCTTCGAGACCTCCGGCCGGGTCGAGGCGCGCGACATACACCAGCCGGAGGTCGTCACGGAACCGCTCGTGGCCGCCGATGCCCTCGTAGTCGTTGATCAAGTCCCCGCATCCGTAGAGCACGAGCCGGTCACGATAGACCTCAACCGCGCGCGGGTGGTGCGAGGAGTGCCCGTGGACCACGTCCACGCCGCTGTGGATGAGTCGATGGGCCAGGCGGACCTGCTCGCGCGACACGTCGTACCCCCAGTTTGATCCCCAGTGGACGGACACGACCGCGATGTCACCGGGCTGCTTCATCCGGCTCACGCGCTCGCAGATCGCGTCGCCATCAGCGTCGGATTTCTCGCTGAGGAGGGCGACTCCGGGGTCGCCCCGTGCTGCCTCCCAGCTGCGGGGCACGCCGCTGGAGGGCGAGCCCACCGACCAGACCAGGACCCGATGGCCACCGGCGGTGAGCGCGACCGGGAGCCATGCCTGCTGCTCGTCGCATCCCGCCCCCACCGGTCCCAGGCCCGCGCGGGTGAGTACGTCCAGGGTGTCCTCGAGGCCTCCAACGCCGAAGTCCTGCACGTGGTTGTTGGCGAGGGCACAGGCGTCGAGCCGGGCAGCGGTCAGGCACGGGACGTTGCCCGGGTGCATGCGGTAGAGCACGGCCTTGCAGGGGTGGAAGTCGTCGCTCGTGGTGATGCTCGTCTCCAGGTTGGCGATGCGGAGATCCGGCCCGAGCTCCTCGAGGACCTGCAGCGCATCACCCCACGGCCACGAGAAGTCCACCGGCTGCGGGATCGGGCCGGAGGCTGCCTCGGCCAACGTTACGTAGTCCCTGGCGCTCGCGGCGTACCGTTCCCGCAGACGCGGGTCACCCGCCGCAGGCAGGACCTGGTCCACACCCCGGCCAGTCATCACGTCACCGGTCAGGCACAGCGTGACCACAATCCCTATCGTCGCACTCACCGGCCGGGCAAGGATGGTCGTATGTGGCCGATCGACGCCGAGTCACTGATCGCCGTCCAGCGCGAGCTGGCGCAGGCCCCGGCGCCGCCATGGCACCGTCGCGGTGAGCCGCGGATCGGCGGCTGCTGGGTGTGCTTCCCGCGTGGCCTTACCGGGGCCGGTCGTCCAGGCGACGCTGCCTGGGTCGCGGCTGTGGTCATGCGCGGCGGCGTGGTGCTCGAACAGCAGGTACGGCGCGGTGTGGCGGACGCGCCGTACAGTCCCGGGCTGATGGCCCTCAGGATCGGCCGGCTGATGGACGAAACGATGCGGGCGCGGACGACGGCACCGGATGTGCTGTTGGTCGATGCGACCGCACGTGACCATCCGCGGGGTGCAGGGTTGGCGCTGCACCTCGGTGCGGAGCTCGGCCTGCCCACGGTGGGCGTCACCCATCGCCCGTTGCTCGCGCGAGGGCAGTGGCCCGGAGACAGTCGCGGCGCCACCAGCCCGCTCCGGATCGGGGACACCGTGGTCGCCTGCTGGGTCCGCACGCGTCCCGGCCTTCGCCCGCTGGTCGTGCATCCGGGATGGCGCGTCGATCTGACCACCGCAGTCGACATCGTGGTCGGCACCACCGGCCAACGCCGCACGCCCGAGCCGCTGCGCCGCGCACGGTACCTCGCCCGGACAGCCCGCAATGCGGCCGACGGTGGGTGAACCGCTCGCCCTCAGCCGCCCGAGGTGCGAGGCGAGACTGCAGCGAAGCGGGCGCCAACTCGCGGCGGAATGGGGCATGCTCCGAGGCCCTCGTCAATGAGTGGACGGGACATCGGAGAACGCAAGCATCGTAGGAGATCGCGACCATATTCAGCGGGAAGGCCGTTCCCGCAAGGAATGCAAAGACTTGTGCGAGGCCTAGATCAAACCGAGTCAGGAGTCGTCGCTGAAGGTGCCCCCATAGATGTCGGAGTTGCCAAAGGTCGCCGGGCACTGGTTGTTGGGGCCCGGCCTGAGCGCGTCGGAGTGCGAACCGGGTAGCTCGGTGGCCGCTGCCCGGTTACGCGGTTGGTCACCCACCACTGGCGTGGCGGCTCCCGCGAGCACGTCCTCGACGAACGCCTGTCGGTAGGCGTTGATCGCCGGACACACTGCGCCGTTGCGCATGTCGTTCCAGACTGCGGATCCATAGTCGCGGGTCGCGACCGCGTAGTTGTAGTCGCCCAGGAACTCCGACGTCAGGCTGTTCGCGCTGGAGGCGCGACCGTCGCCGACGGCGCCGCGGAGCACTGTGCTCCAAGACCCGACGGCGCCAGTGTCCGCATTGACCTCGGCGTGCCGGACGACGCCCAATACCCGGCGAGGCGAGGTTGTGTCGTCGCGCCATGGGTCGAGCCATGCGTTGTAGACCAGCCAGGCATCGGTGCCGTCGGGAGAGATCGCGATCGCCGGGAAGTTCGCCCGGTCGGTCCCGTCGTTCGCGTTCATCGGGGCGGAGTACGACTGGCCTCCATCGGTCGAGCTGACGACGAACGCGCGCTCGTTGTTCGCGCCGGCCCGGTCATCGGACCACGTGATGAGGATTTGGTCCGTCGCGTCGGCGCCCGAGGGCGCTCCGTTGGCGATGTCGATGCTCGGGAAGGTGTTGGTCCGAGCGCCGGCGATCCCGTCGATCGTGAAGCGACCCTGCGCCGGGTCGAACTGGCCGATGCCGCCGAGGTTCCGCACGACTGGACGTGGCCGCTCGAAGTTGGCGCCGCCGTCGAAGGAGCGTGCCTGGAGGAACACGCCCTGCCGGGTCCTGATGTCGGTCCCGATCCAGACCACATAGACGGTTCCCGCACTGTCGGTGCGGATGGCGCATCCCTGGCGGCCACCGGTCTGGTTGTTGTTGGTGGCCTCGGTGAGCTGCCGTGTCCTCCAGGTGTCACCCCCGTCAGTGGAGCGCGCGAACAGGACGGGCTCGGATCCCGCCGCGCCCCGGAAGCCCACGTTGCACACGTACACGTTGCCGAAGTGCGGGCTCGATTCGGCGTTGTCCGCCCAGAGCTGCTCCTTGTCGCTGAACAACGCCGAGTTCTGCCGGGTCACGATGACCGGGTCCATCCAAGCTGCGTTACTGCCCGCGATGGCGTCCGGGATGTTGTCTGTGCGGGAGACGGCGATCGCTCCGGCACCGCTGAAGCCCTGGCGGCCGGGCACGTTGGTGGCGATGTTGGCGTAGTAAAGGCGCTGGCCGTTCGACCAGGCGAAGTCACCGTCGCCGTCGGGGACCGGTCCGAAGACCAGCTCGGGATCGCCGTTGGAGACGAGGTCGTTCTCGAAGTAGTTCGGCAGCGTTCCGATCGGACCATTCGGGTCCGGCACGCAGCCGGTGTCCGTGGCCGGTGGCACCCCGGGTGAGAGGTCGGGCTGCCCCAGGCAGCTCGGCGTCACCCGTGCCGACAAACCGGTGTACGTCGGTTGGGTCCAGGTCCTTCCGGAATCGGTGGAGAACTGGACGCCCGAAACCCCCACACCTGGCGTGAATGGGCAGGTGCGGTCGTCGCCTGCGTTGCACGCCTCCAGGTCGATGTTGTCGTTGGCTCCGGCGGCCAGAATCGAGGGGTCGACCGGGTTGACGGCAAGTCCCGGCTCGTTCTGCTTGTTCTGGGAGAAGAGCGAGTCATTGCTGCCCACGGTGACCTCGGTGGAGCCACCGGGCGTGAGCGGGGCGGCGGTGGCCAACCCATGGACGAGAACTGTCGCGAGCGCCGCGAGGGTGGCCGCGGCAAGCCTGTCTGTGCGCATGACGCTCCCTGATCGTGAAGAGATCGATTCTGCGCGGCGCGCCGAGAGGGCCTGCATCCAAGGGCACTCGGGGTGGGTCGCTTCATCAGTTTCCACCAGGTGCCGAGCGGCAACAAGCCCTCCCGAAACGGGGAACTATGCGAATCCCGCATGGCACACACCAATTGGCCTGCGTCTTCATGGGCGGAGCGTCGCGCCTCGGGTAGCCCCATCTGGGGGAAGTGCCGCACCCCAAGTCGTCAGCCCCGTACGACCTCCGCCGATCCCTCGAACTTCAGCACCGCCTCCAGGTCATAGACGCCAGCATCCGTGCCCAGCCCCTGGGCGACCTGGGCGGCCGTGGCGCAGCCGAGCGCGGCCGCGTCGGCCGGCTTCTGGCCGAGCGAGAGCCCACGGAGGAACCCGGCGGAGAACGCGTCGCCGCAGCCGGTGGTGTCGACGACCTCGATCGCGTAGGCCGGCACCTCGACCACCGACTCGGCGGTGGCCACGAGCGCTCCCCGCCGGCCCTGCGTCACCGCGACGCAGCCGGCGCCTCGGCTCACGAGCGCCTGCGCGCCCTCGACGAGCGAGGCCGCGCCGGTGAAGCCGAGCACCTGCTCGTCGTTGGGCAGCAGGTAGTCGGTGTGCGGAAGGGCGCCGGCGACCCACTCGAGCATGTCCGGGTCGCCCGGCGCGAGGATGTCGACCGAGGTGGTGATGCCCAGGCCGCGGGCCCTGGCGAGGAGCTCGCCGGCCGCCTCCCCGCCGAGAAACTCCGGCCCGCCCAGGTGAAGGTGGGTCACCCCCTCCAGCGCGTCCGCGGGCAGGTCGTCGAGGGTGAACAGGCCGTTGGCCCCGATGCAGTGCCACGCCGGGCGGTCACCGTTGGGCCGGACGGGCAGGACGGACGCGGAGGTCTGCGCGTCGGCCTTCCTCGCCAGGCCGCGCACGTCGACGCCCTCGCGCTCGAGGAGCCCGAGCAGGGTGTCGCCCACGGGGTCGGCCCCCACCGCGCCGAAGCTGCGCACCGCGGCGCCCAGGCGGCTCAGCACCACCGCGGTGCCGCCCGCGGTTCCTGCCGGTGACATCCGGATCGTCTCGACCAGCTGTCCGTCCGAGCCCTCCGGGATCGACTCGATCCCCAGCACGTGGGTGTCGAGGACGTGGACGCCGACGGCGGCGACGGTCATCGGTGCGGTCATGCGGGCTCCTGGGGGTTCGGCTCGTCGGAGGACTGGTCAGGGGAGAGCGGACGGGTGCTTCCGTAGCCGCGCTCCAGCGCGACCCGGACCACGTCGGCCTGCTGCTCGGCGCTGAGGACGCGAGGCATGCCGAGGGCGCTGGCGCGGTGGTGCAGCTGGCACAGCCACTCGAGCAGGAGCGCGTTCTCGACCGCCTTGTCCAAGGTGGCGCCGACGGCGACCGAGCCGTGGCTGGCCAGCAGCGCCGCGCTCCTGTCGGCGAGCGCGTCGCGGACGTTGGCGGCGAGCTCGGCCGTGCCGAACGTCGCGTACGACGCCACGCGGACCTCGCCGCCGAGCGCCAGCTGCTGGTAGTGGATGACCGGGAGCTCGTCGAGCACGCAGGCCACCGCCGTGGCGAACGGAGCGTGGGTGTGCACCACCGCACCGGCCGGCGACGCGTCGTACACCCCGAGGTGGAGGGAGAGCTCGGAGGTCGGCTCCAGCGACCCTTCGAGGACGTTGCCCTCGATGTCGAGGACGGTGACGTCGTCCGGCTCGCAGGACCCCAGCGTCACGCCGGTCGCGGTCACCGCGACCAGGTCGCCGGACCGCACCGAGACGTTGCCCGCCGTGCCGATGAGCAGCCCGGCGTCCGCCAGTCGTCGGGACGCGGCGGCGACGGCGGCGCGGAGGTCGGCGGTCACCGGGCGCTCGCGATGCGCGTGAGGTAGCCCCCGACCAGCTCGATCGCCTCCTCGACGATGAAGTCGTCGCCGCGTGGGTCGCGCTCGAAGGCCAGCTGGAAGGCGCGGTCGCCCACCTCCACCGCGAGCTCGGCGACGGCGTGCAGCTCGGCGGCGGTGAACCGGTCGCCGTCGATCAGTCCGGCGTCCAGGCCGAAGGCGAGCAGGTTCTCGGCGATCCTCCTGTTGTGCCGGCGGCCGTAGTCGTAGATCGCGGCGTTGGTGCGCCCGCGCACCCAGACCTGCATGAACGCCGGTCGCCGGTGATAGACCTTCACGAACGCGCGCATGGCGGTCTCGACCATGGTCTCGATCGTCAGGTCGGCGCGCGCGGCGAGGTCGGAGGCGACCTGCTCGTCCATCTCGGCCATGTCGCGCTCACAGATCGCGAGCAGCACGGCCTCCTTGTCGGAGAAGTACTGGTAGAGCGAGGCCACCGGCAGTCCGGCGGTCTCCGCGATCGAGCGCGTCGTCAGCCCGTCGATGCCGTCGGCAAGGACGATCTGCGAGGCCGCGTCGAGGATCCGCTCCACCCGCTCGCGGGACCGGGCCTGGCTCGGCATCCGCCGCCGGGTGGGTCCGGCGATGCCGCCGCCGGGACGCTCGGCACCGGGCGTGCCGTCGGTCGTCGTCGCGTCGACGGTGGCGGAGGACATGACGGGAAGTGTAGCCTCTGAAACCCGAACCTGACACACATTCACGTTCTGTCGATCGACGTGAGCCAAGGAGGCTGCGATGGGCGCCCATGAACCGATCCTCGACCTGGGTCGCCGCGGCCTCCTGCTCGGCGGCGCCGCGGCCCTGGGCGCGCTGGCCACCCAGGCGCTCGAGGCCCGGGTCAACGCCGCGACGCTGCAGGGTGGGCTGCCCGGGCGGGTGGACGTGGTGGTCGTCGGTGGCGGCATCTCCGGCCTGGTCGCGGCTCGGCGGGTCGCTGAGGCGGGTCGCTCGGTCCTCGTCGTCGAGGCCCGGGACCGGGTCGGCGGCCGGGTGCTCAACCACGAGCTCGCGACCGGCGGCACGATCGAGGCGGGCGGTGCGTTCGTCGGGCCCACGCAGGACCACATCACGTCGCTCGCGGCCGACCTCGGCATCGCCACCTTCGACCAGTACGCCACCGGCAAGAACGTCTACGTCTCCTCGCTCACGGGTCGCCAGGAGTACACCGGCACCGTTCCGCCGGACCCCACGATCCTGCTCGACGCGGCGCTCGCGCTGCAGCAGCTCAACGGGTTCGCCGCCGACATGCCGGTCGACGCCCCGTGGGAGCACCCCCGGGCCGCGGAGTGGGACGCGACCACGCTCGGCGAGTGGATCGGCCGCAACACGGTCAACAGCGGCGGAGTCGAGCAGCTGATGAAGTCGTGGACGCAGCCGACGTTCGGCGCGGACCCCGACCAGCTCTCCATGCTCTACGTCATCCACTACGTCGCCTGCTCGGGCAACGAGACCAACGTGGGCACGTTCGAGCGGAACTCCGACACCGTCGGCGGCGCGCAGGAGAGCCGGTTCGTCGGCGGCTCCCAGCGAGTGCCGCTCGCGCTCGCGCAGCGGCTCGGCGACAGGGTCGCGCTCGCCGCCGCCGTCACCAGGATCGAGCACCTCGACAACCGCGCCGTCGTCCACACCACGCGCGGACGCGTGGCCTGCCGCCGGGTGATCGTCTCCGCACCGCCGAAGCAGGTCCTGGGCATCGACTGGTCGCCCGACATCCCAGCGGGCCGCCGCGCCCTGCTGAGCCGGATGCAGATGGGGCAGCTGATGAAGTGCGACGCCGTCTACGACAGGCCGTTCTGGCGCGAGGACGGCCTGACCGGCTTCGGCCTCTCCGACGCCGGCGCGGTCCGGGTCGCCTTCGACAACGGGGTGGCCGACACCGACCACGGCATCCTGCTCGCCTTCGTCGGCGGCTCGACCTGGCGGCAGTACGGCTCCCTCTCCCGCGCCGAGCGGCGCCAGGCCGTGCTCGCCGGCTTCGCCACCATGTTCGGCGAGAAGGCACTGCACCCGATCGAGTACACCGAGAAGGACTGGACCCGCGAGCAGTGGACGACGGGAGGCCCGGTCGCGATGTACCCCCCAGGCGTGATGTCCACCCACGGTGAGCACATCCGGACGCCGTTCGGCCGCGTGCACTGGGCCGGCACCGAGACCTCGACCTACTGGACGGGCTACATGGACGGCGCGGTGCGCGCCGGCGACCGTGCCGCCGTCGAGGCGCTGGAGCAGCTGTGAGCACGAGCCGGCTTCGTCGTACGACCCTGCTGCTGGTGGTCCTCGGGGCGCTGGTCGCCTCCGGCCTGGTCCCGGCCACCGCTGCCGAGCGCGAGGTCTGGCACACCCGGGTGTTCGCGAACGTGCCCAAGCCCGGGTTCCCGGCGTACGTCTACGTCCACCCCAACGGCAGGGTCTACGCCGCCACCTACACCAACCCGGCCGGCGACGCGATGCGGTCGCGGGTCTTCGAGTGGACGGCGTCGGGGACCCTGCTGCGGTCCTGGACCGTGCCCGACCAGGACCTCACCGCCGCGCGCGGGGTGCAGGTGGCGACGTCGGACGCGCGCGGACGCCTGGTGCTCCTGGAGAAGTCGCGGTCGCGGGTGCTCACCCTGAACGTCACGACCGGGACCTTCCAGGTGCAGGCGACCATCCCGGACCTGCCCGGCGGCGGCGCGGCGATCCCGAACTACGCCGCCTGGGGGCCGGACGGGCTCTACGTCACCGACTACGGGCAGGACGTGATCTGGCGGATCCCCAGCGCCGGCGGCACGCCGCAGGTGTGGCTCCGCTCCACGAAGCTGGCCGGCCTGCAGTTCGGCACCACCGGCATCGTCTACGAGCCGGCCCGCCGGTCGTTCCTGGTCTCCCAGCAGACGACGACCGATCCGCTCGACGCGCTGCGCGGCCACCTCTACCGGGTGCCCGTGCTCGCCGACGGCGAGCCGGGTGCGGTGGGCACGGTGTGGACGTCCGAGCCGATGGCGCTCCCCGACGGGTTCGGGGTCTCTCGTGCAGGCAACGTCTACATCGCGCTGCTCGGCACCAACCAGCTGGTCAAGCTGGGCCCCGACGGCGAGGAGCTCGACCGGTTCCCCGCGACGCCGCTGACCGGCGGCAACGGGTCGCCGGTCCCCTTCGACAACCCCTCCAACGCCACCTTCCTCGGCACCCGGGTGCTGGTCGCCAACCAGTCCGCGGTCTTCGGCAGCGCCGCGCACCACGTGATCCTCGACGTGGAGGTGGGCGAGCAGGGTGCACCGGAGCTCATCCCGGCACGGTCGACCCTGCGCTGACCGGCTCGCGGACCAGCTGACGGACCGATGGTGCGGCCAGCGTGGTGAGTGAGCTGAGCCCGATCACCGCGGCGACCACGATCAGCCACGGGTCCACGCCGACCAGGGCCGACACCGGACCGGTCAGGACGAGGCCGATCGGCCGACACACGAACGACCCGACCAGGTCGAAGGAGTAGACCCGCGCGAGCATGTCCTCGGCGACGTTCTGCTGGATGGCGAGGTCCCAGTTGACGCTGAACAGCTGCAGGCCCACGCCGTGCGCTGCCGCCCCGGCCAGCACGAGCGGGAGGGACGGGGCGAGCGCGATCGCGAGCGGGAACGCCGCCGTCAGCGACAGCAGCACCACGCCCCACCGCAGCAGGTGTCGGGGTCGCCAGCGCAGGGCCACCAGGCCGCCGACGATGAACCCGCCCATCAGGGCGGAGAGCGACCAGCCCCACGCCTGCTCGCCCCACGCGTCGCCCACGACGATCGGGCCGAGCACGCCCTGCACGCCGCCGTACAGCAGGTGGTAGAGCAGCGCCTGCCCGATCAGCAGCCACAGCCACGGGTGCCGGAGCACCTCGCGGGCGCCCTCGGCCATCTCGGTGAGCATCCGCCTGCGCTGTCCGGCGGCGCTCCCCGGCACCCGGATCAGGGCGAAGAGCACCGAGGCGGCGCCGTACGACGCCGCGTCGATCGCGATCGCCCAGCCCGGTCCGGCGACGGCCACGACGATCCCGGCCAGGGCGAAGCCGACGGCGAACGCCGACTGGTTCGCGAGACTGCGGACGACCACCGCTCGCGGCAGCTGCTCGGCGGTCACGGTCAGCCGGGTCATCGCCGAGGAGGCCGGCTGGGACAGCGCGCCGAGGCAGCCGTTGACGACCCCGATGAGGCTGAGGAACACGATGCTGCCGTGGCCGGTGAGCAGGACGACGGCGCATGCGCCCTGACTGACGCAGGTGGCGGCGGCCGAGCCCTGCATGAGCAGCTGGCGGGGCAGCCGGTCGCCGAGCACGCCGCCGTAGAGCGTGGTGAGCACCTCGGCCGCGGAGAACGCCGCGACGACCAGGCCGAGCTGGGTTGCCGTGCCGCCGAGGTCGAGCACGGCGAAGGCCAGTGCCACCGGTGTCATCGCCGATCCCAGCCCGCTGACCGTCACCCCGCCGACCAGATAGCGGAACGCGGGTGAGCGCAGGGGTGAGGGGGGCACGCGGGCGAGAGTACTTCGTCAGCGAACTATCCGTCACCTAAGTATTCGCCGACGAACTATCGCGTTAGCCTCGTGCCATGGCTGAGGACTGGACCGACCGCCACGTCACGCGCTGGAAGGACCACTGGCTCGATCTGGACTTCGACGAGCAGGTCGAGGGCGTCTTCGTCCGGATCAACCGGATCTGTCGTCATCTGCGCAGCGAGAAGCAGCGGGCGGTGGCCGAGGTCGGGCTGGCCGACTTCGAGTACGACACCCTGCACGTTCTTATGATTCGGGACACTCCCGGCTCCGCCTCGCCGACGCAGCTGGCCGACGAGCTGGCTGTCTCCGGCGCGGGCATGACCGGCCGGCTCGACGGTCTCGAGGCGGCGGGCTGGGTCCGGCGGATCCCCTCGGTGGAGGATCGCCGTCGGGTGATCGTCGAGGTCACCAAGGCGGGGATCGACATCTGGAAGCGAGCCATGGACCTGCGCGGCCGGACCGAGAACGACCTCGCCGAGGCGCTGAGCGAACGCGAGCTCGCCACCCTCAACCGGTTGCTCAAGAAGGTCACCCTCCGCCTGGAGGGAGCTGCGCCCTCCGACGGCTGACGAGACCCTCTTCGCGTCGCTCCGGCTCCCCCACGAGCCGGAGCGACCGGAACAGCGCCTCGTCACCCGGACTCACTGCGGCGAGTCGGTCCGCAGCAGGGCGAGGACCGCGAGCACGCGGCGGTTCATCTCCTGGGAGGGCTCGAGGTCGAGCTTGCGGAAGATCTGCGAGCAGATGGACTCGACGGTCTTTCCGGCCAGGTAGAGCTCGGCCGCGATGCCCGCGTTGGACCGCCCCTCGGCGATCAGGCGGAGCACGTCGCGCTCCCGCACGGTGAGGCGATCGAGCCGCGTCCTGGTCGGCTCCTCGGTGGCGTAGAGCGTCATCGCGCGCCTCCCGCGGACGAGCGATGGGAGGTCGGGCGGGCCTGGCCGGCGCGGCGTGGGGCGCAGGTGGCGCACGTCGTTGGAGTGCCGGGGTCGTCGCTGGCGTTCACGGAGGGAGGACGCCGCGGACCCACCCGGTGATACGAGGAAACTCGATGTATCACGGGCACTGGTCCGGTGCTCCGATGTACGGGACGATGCACCCGGCAGGTCACTCCGCGAGCCGTGCAGGGAGGAGGTCGGGTGGACGTCACCTCTCCGCTGGCGACCCTCGTCCGAGCGGCACGGGAAGGAGACCAGCATGCGTGGGACGCGATCGTCGACCGGTTCCTGCCGCTCGTCGGCGCCATCGTCCGCCGGCACCGCCTCAGCGAGGCCGACGGGGACGACGTCAGCCAGACCGTGTGGCTGCGCCTGGTCGAGCACCTCGACGACTTGCGCGAGGCGGACGCCCTCCCGGGCTGGATCCGTACCACGACGCGCAACGAGTGCTTGCGCCTGCTCGCGGCGCGGGGTCGGGTCCGCCCGGTCGATCCCCAGGACGAAGGCGGGCTGGACGCCGTGGAGCTCGACGTCGCCGACGAGGAGCTGCTCGCGGCCGAGCGTCGTCACCTCCTGCGCGAGGCGCTCGCCGAGCTGCCCGCCGCGCGTCGCGACCTGCTGGTGCTGCTGCTCGCCGACCCGCCGGTCGGCTACGAGGAGATCAGCCGTCTCCTCGGGATCCCGGTCGGCAGCATCGGACCCACCCGCGCGCGAGCCCTCGGGCAGCTGCGCCGCACCCGCGCCCTGCAGGGGCTCGGACCGGACCTGGTGGGAGGAGAGCGCTGATGAGCAGCTGGGATGAGCTGACCGACGACGAGCTGATGGCGGAGCTGGCCGAGGCCGTCGCCGAGCAAACGACCGTCACCGACGCCCGACGGGAGGCCGCTCGCACCGCCTTCACCTGGCGCACCGTCGACGAGGAGCTCGCCGAGCTGCTCCACGACTCCGCCCTCGACGCCGGTGCCGCGGTCCGGTCCTCCGCGGACGGCCCGCGCTCGCTGTCGTTCGGCCGCAGCGGGCTCACCCTCGAGGTCGAGGTCGAGGGCGACCAGGTGCTCGGGCAGGTGATCGGCGAGGGCGCGGCCTCCGGCACGGAGATCCCGGCGACCGTGACGCTCCGGCGCCCGGGCGTCGAGGACACGCAGGTCGAGGCGGACCGCTCGGGATTCTTCCGGTTCTCCGGTGTGGGGCCGGGTCCTGCGCGGTTCGTGGTGAAGCAGGCGGCCTGGTCGCTCACCACGCCGTGGGTCTCCCTGTGACCCCTAGGAGAGCGGCCCGACGATCGTGATCGGACCGCCGCTCGTCGGGGTCGACGACGTGCCCGAGCCGAGGACGGATGCCCAGGCCTGGCCGGCGGTCTCGTCCGCGGCGCTCATCCGCGCCGCGATCAGACCGGTCACGACAGGGGTGGCGAACGACGTGCCGCTCCACTGGGCGAGCCCCGTGAAGCTGCGCACCTCGCCGACGTTGGGCGGCTCGTAGCAGGTGTAGCTGCCCTCCGGGAACGCGTTGACGATGTCGCGGCCCCGGGCGTAGACGTCCACCCACGAGCCGTGGTTGGAGAAGTCGGAGACCGTGCCGTCGGGGTCGACCGAGCCCACCGACACCACCCAGGGGAAGGCCGCCGGCCAGAACGGCCGGTCGCTGCCGTCGTTGCCGGCCGCCGCGACGATCAGCGTCTCCTCGCCGTCGTCGAGGCCGTACGTCGCCGCGAGCATCTCGAAGGACAGCATCGCGAAGTCGCGTCGGGTGTGGGTGCCGGCCGAGATGCTGATCAGCTGGGGATGGTCGCTCTCGCTCAGCGCCTGGTCGAGCTGGCGGCAGATCTCGGACTCATAGACCGCCCCGCCGCGGGTCAGCACGCCCTCGACCTCGACCCGGGTGGCCGGCGCGAGGCATCGGACGACGCCGGCCACGAAGGTGCCGTGGCCGCCGTAGGGGTGGATGCTGCTGGGATTGATCGTCTCCACGTCCTCCGGGTCGGCGAGCACGCCGGACATCCACGGTGTGGTGGCGCTGCTGACCGCCGGGGTCCACAGGCCGGTGTCGACGACCGCGACGCGGACCCCGTCGCCGGCGGACGTGCCCGCGGCCTCGGACGCGCCAGGGAAGGGGGTCTTGCGCTTGGGGACCTCGGGCTCGGTGGCCGGGCACATGAAGCCCTTGGGGGTCACGTAGACGACGTGGTCGGGGGTGACCATGCCGGCGCCGAGCTCCCGGTCGATCTCCTCGAGGGTGGCGAGAACGTCGTCTTGCCCGTCCGACCGTGAGGGCAGCGCGACCAGCGCCAGCCCCTGGGCCGGCTGCCCGACCCGGTCGACTCCGCCGCGGAAGCTCTGGCCCCGCTCGGCGAAGAACCGTGTCAGGCGGTCGAGGTCGGCCTCCCGCACCAGCGCGTGCTTCGGGCGGTACAGGTAGTCGACCTCGGAGTCGTCGGTCGGGCGCTGCGAGCCCTTGACCCCGGCGACGGCGACGCCCCCGATCTCCTCGAAGGCGCGGCGGATCACCTGGACCTGGACCCGGAGGCGCTCGGCGTCCACCTCCTCGGGCGTCGGCTTCCGGTCCGGCTCGGAGGCGGGCCGCCGGCCGCCCCCTCGCAGGGGGAGGAGCAGCCTCCTGAGCAGGTCGCGCAGGGTGCCGAGGGGAGAGTCCGGGCGCACAGGGTCGTTCATGGTGTCTCCTGGCTACGGTGAGCAGGCGGCCGAGTCCCGCCGGCGCCGCTAACGTAGTGCCGCAACGCGACGCCCGTAAAGGAGCGCCGCGACGTCCGAAGCCGAGGCGCGCCATGGAGGAACTGCTCGAGCTCGCGCTCGAGGACCCGGCGGAGGGCCGTCGACGGGCGGAGCTGCTGCTGACCGAGCAGTCGGACCCCCTCGCGCGCTCCTACGCGCACCAGTGCCTCGGCGTCGTGTTCCGCGACAGCGGGTGTGCGGACCGGGCCCTCGAGGAGCTGCGGGCCGGGCTCCGCGCGGCGCGAGCCGCCGCCCGGCCGG
>NZ_SSXI01000151.1:0-120 GCF_004803405.1 Nocardioides sp.
GGTCACCCCACCGTTGACCGGCGCCGCCGGGTCATCGGACAGGATCGCCGGATGCGCGGTGGTGTAGTACACCGTGCCGGTCGAGCCCTCCGGGAACGAGACCCCGGCCAGCTCATAGCT
>NZ_SSXI01000151.1:202-1987 GCF_004803405.1 Nocardioides sp.
TCTTGGAGATGATCGTGTACCCGTTGGTCGAGGTCGTCACCGTCTTCGACGCCGGCGCCGACTCCTCCTGACCCAGACTCGACACCGCGGTGTTCGTCAGCTGGGTTCCCGGCGGGATGCTGGGGTCGGCCACCGCCTGATAGGTCAACGGATGCTGCACATTCGTCGCCACGTCGTTCAACGTCCAGGTCAGCACCTCCCGACCCGCACCATCGGTCGACACCACCGGCGCCGGGTCGGCGGACCCAGGCTGATAGGTCATCCCCAACGGCAGCACGTCACGGATCACATACCCGTCCACCGTTGCCGGGATCGCACCCGCCCCGTTCGCGGAGTAGGTCAACGTGAACTCCGCCGGCACTCCCGGCGTCACCGTCGACCGCGGCGAGCTCTTCTTGATCGCCGGGATCGCGGTCACCACCACCAACACATCCCGACGCCCGTTGGTGTTGGGGTATCGGTAGCTGGGCGTCGGGGTGAGACCGGGCGAGGTGCTGGGCGTGGTCCAGGTCCCGTTGCGCTGGTAGGAGCCGAACATCCAGACGTCCTGTCCGGGGGCCACGTTGTCCTGGATCTTCGTCGGGACCCAGAACTGGAAGCCCCGGGCGTTGACGGCGTCCACAGCCGAGGCCGGGTAGCTCCACCGCACCGCGGTCACCGTCGTCGGGTCGGTCGGCAGGGCGGCGGACCAGGTGCCGGTGCCGCAGTTGAAGGTGTCCGGGTCGCCGACCCCGCCGGTGTAGTACTCCACCACCCCGGGACGGTCCGCCTCGGTGAACTCGAAGCCCTTCGACTCCGCGTCGTGATACCAGTACCTGATCGGGCGAGTCGGGTCGAAATCGACGTACTGGGTGTCGAAGGCCTGGCAGACGCCGTACTGGGCGGTGGGGGCCGGGTTGTCGTTGCCGCTCAGCCAGTTGGTGGTCACCGTGGCGACCGTCGTTCCGGCCGCGACCCGGTAGGTGTCGTCCCAGGGCGTGCCGCCGTTCCCGGTGTACCACCGGATGAAGGCCGAGCTGAAGCCGCCCGGGAGGGTGTAGACCTTGCTGGAGGCGTTGTTGCCGGCCAGGTCGGTGGAGGTCTGGCCCGTGGGTGCCCGGTAGGTCGGCGCGCTGGCCTGCAGGCTCAGCGACCCGGCCTGGCTGGTGGCCACCCGGAACCACACCATGCCGCTGGCGACGTAGTCCCAGTCGGTCGGCAGCGGCTTGTTGGCGGAGTCCAGCCGCGGCACGTTGAGCAGGTCGTAGTTGATCCCGGTCAGGGTCAGGTCGAACACGCCCGGCATTCCTGTGACCGGGGTCAGGGTGCAGCTGTCGACGAAGTTCGTGCTCTGCGGGTGCCCAGGGACGTGAGACCACGGGTGGCCATCCGCGTTCCACATGTCGAACTCCGTGCAGCCCTGCACGCCCTGATTGTCCTCCTGGCCGACGTTCGGATGGGTCCCGACCGTCACCGGACGCCCGTTGGAGTCGGTCAGGGTCAGCCGCTGGGTGATCGAGTTCGGACCCGGGTCGGAGCCGTCGCCCAGCCGCAGCGACCACTCCAGGTCGACGTCGACGTACTGCGGGTTGTCGACGTCGTTCCAGGCCTCGTATGACGTGGTGCCTCCCCACTGCATGTCCATCGCGAACGGGTTGCGGATCGGGATCGGGGGCAGCGTGACCTTCTCACCACTCGGGCTGGTGCCGTCGATCACGACCTCCTCGCCGGTGACCCCGTTGGCCACGACCGGGGTCTGCAGGATGATCGCCGTGCCCTGCACGACCGTGCCGAAGTTGCAGGTCA
>NZ_SSXI01000151.1:2053-36368 GCF_004803405.1 Nocardioides sp.
CCGTGAGATGGAGGCGGGGGGGCTGACCCACTCGCCCTTGATCTCGTACACCGTCGCAGCCGAGGCCGGCCCGGCGACGGCACCCAGGCCGGTCACCGCCACCAGCAACGAGATCACGATGATCGTCCATCGCCGAAGCAGCGACCTTGCTGCCGCGGTCGTGCGGCTCGGTGGTGCAGGCATGCGCGTCATGACAACTTCTCTCCTCGGAGGGATGGAGTCCCGAAACAACACCTGCGAGGACCCCCCGGGTGATGATGCCCTTCACCCTGCGGCCGTTCCGGCGAGGAGCCCAGAAGTGGAGCGCATTTGGTCCGGCAGTTGGTCCGCCGCTGGCCCGCCGCTGGTCCCGCGCGGGCCGGGTGGCGGCTCGACGGCGCAGAATGGCTTCCTGGTCGTGCAGCTTGCCGACCTTCTGACTGACAATGCCGTCTCGTGGCGACTGGCAGCGCATCCAAGTCCGGCCCGCTCCCGTGCAACCGAAGAAGTGAGCGCGGTGTGACGCGCGCTGCCTCACCTGCCCGCGGTTGTGTGATGACGCTTACCGACCAGCGCCCTGCCTCCGCGACACGCTGGTGCCACACGTTCGCAAGAACCTGACCCAAGGAGGTCACCGATGAGCACCACGACGGATTCCACTGCTACCAGAAAGGCCCTGGTGCGCGGCGCCGCTTATGGCGCCGGTGCCGGAGTCGTCGCGTCCATCGCCATGGGCATATACGCCATGGTTGCGTCCTACCTCAAGGACACCGGCTTCTTCACCCCGCTCCATCACATCGCGACTCTGTTTGCGGAGCCGACCGGGATGATGGAGTCGATGATGGCGGCCATGGAGAAGGATGACGCCTTCGTGATCACGGGTGGCGTGGCAGTCCTCGGACTTGTGATCCACATGATGACCGGTGCCGTGTTCGGCGCGATCGTCGGCCTGGCCGTGGCGAAGCTGCGGCTCGGTGTCGCCATCCTGGCAGCGGTGGGCTTGGTCTACGGCGCGCTCGTGTTCGTGTTCAGCGCCCTCGTCGGCCTCCCTCTGGCGGCGTCGATCTTCGGCGTGGGCGACCTTGGCGAGGGCCCGATGGCCGGCATGAACCCGATCGCCGACATGGCCGCGATGGCCGGGTGGGGTGTCTTCTTCAGCGAACACCTGCTCTTCGGCCTGGTCACTGGCCTGCTGATCGCGGCGGGCCTGCGCGAGCGGGCCTGACCGTCCCGGTGATGGCACGATGACAGTGACGGGCGGTCCCCTGGCCTGCATCACCGGCGACCACCTCGAGGTGATCGCCGGCCAGGCCCGGCCGTGGGCGCCGGGACGACGAGAGGACGACATGCAGATGCAGCAGGCAGCGGACAACCCCGACCGGCTGTGGTGCATGTCGGAGGTCGACATCTTCTGCGACCTCGATGAGCAGGAGATGGCGGCGATGGCCCAGGCCGCCCCGATGCGGACCTATCCGGCTGGGACCCTCGTGTTCACTCCCCATGAGCCCGTGGAGGCGCTGTTCATCCTGAAGAAGGGCCGGATCCGGATGTTCCGGGTCTCCGAGGACGGTCGCGCGCTGACCACCGCGATCGTCGAACCGGGCACGATCTTCGGCGAGATGGTCGCTGTGGGCCAGCAGATGCACGGCTCGTTCGCCGAGGCGATGGAGGAGGTCGTGGTCTGCGTGATGAGCCAGACCGACGTCCGTCGACTGCTGCTCGGCGATCCACGGATCGCGACACGGATCGCCGAGACCATGGGCCGCCGCCTGGGCGAGCTCGAGCGTCGCCTCAGCGACGCGGTCTTCAAGTCCGTTCCCGAGCGGGTCGCGGGAACGGTCGCCACTCTGGCCGAGGGACGCAGCCGCCGGCGCGGGGGACAGGTGCGGATCACCCACGAGCAGCTGGCCGCGCTCGCCGGCACCTCGAGGGAGACGACCACCAAGGTGCTCGGCGACCTCGCGGACCAGGGGCTGATCACCCTCGGTCGAGGCCGGATAACCGTCCTCGACCTCGACGGACTCCGCACGATCGGCGGCTAGGGAGTCGCCGGCGAGCGAGGAGGATCATGACTGACGAGCAGCACGCGGACCACCGCATTCCTAGCAGGGACCACCCGGTGAGCCCAGACGGGCCCAGGGCACCGGCCCTCATCCTCTTCGACGTCAACGAGACACTCTCGGACATGTCGTCGCTGCGCGGCCGCTTCGAAGACGTCGGCGCACCAGCGCACCTGGCCGCGACCTGGTTCGCCAGCCTCCTCCGAGACGGCTTCGCACTGACCGTCTCAGGGGCGAGCGAGCCATTCGGGCAGATCGCAGCCGAGGCCCTGCGCGGCACCCTGCACGAGAGCCCGTTGAACCGCAGCATCGAGGACGCGGTCCGGCACATCATGGACGGCTTCGCTGCCCTCACCGTGCATTCCGACGTGCCCGACGGGGTGCGGGCGCTGCGCCGTCTGGAGATCCGCCTGGTGACTCTCAGCAACGGCGCGGCGTCCGTCGCCGAAGTCCTCCTGGATCGGGCCGGTCTGCGCAGTCACTTCGAGGCGACCCTCTCCGTCGAAGGCGCCGGCGTCTGGAAGCCCGCCCCCGACTCCTACGCCTACGCCCTCGATCGGTGCGCCACCGACCCGATGGACGCCATGCTCGTCGCTGTCCATCCGTGGGACATCGACGGTGCAGTGCGGGCAGGACTCGGTGCGGCGTGGATCAACCGGACCGGAGCCCCCTACCCGGCGTACTTCAGGCCGCCGGACCTCAACGTACGGTCGCTGACGGAGTTGGCTGACCAACTGAGCCGTTTCGACGTCCCGCGGCGGCCGCACCGGTCCGACTGAGCGCTGACGAGGTCCTTCACCTCGCGTGCGAGCGGGATGGGTTCGGGCAGTAGAGGCCGCCAGTCTCCGCAGTCCGACAGGCGTTCTGTGGGCACGCTCACAGAACCTGGGCCCTCGTCGGATCATGCTCAGCACATGCGACCGACACTCTGGGCCACGTGGTGCTGGCCGATTCTGAGCGGGCGAACCCGTCATGTCGCCGCTCCGGTGGCGCTCGTGGTCGGAACGATCCTGCTCGCGGTGAATCAGGGCTCGCAGCTGCTCGCCCGTGAGGTCGACCTGGTCACGGTCCTCCGCGCCTTGGCCAACTACGCCATCCCGTACGTGGTCTCGAGCATCGGATATCTCAAAGCGCCCAGCGGTGCGCCGCACCCCCTCGGAAGGAAGGCAGGTGGTCGTGACTCACGAAACGATGGTCCAGATACTGCACGTGCCTGACTGCCCGCTGGTGGACCGACTCATCGACGCAGTCGAGCGCTGCCTTGCCGAGGCCGGCGTCGGCGAGCCCGTCGAGGTTGTCGTGGGCGACTACCCGTCGCCCACGCTGGTCATCGGCGGCGTCGACGTTGCCACCGGCCGGCCTGTCGAGGGGGAGCCGCGATGCCGGATGGACCTGCCCTCGCAGGAGCAGATCCGTGCCGCGGTCAGGGAGCTGAGCTCGTGACGGCCGCCCACGTCAGCTCTCGCCCCAATCGGTCGATGAACTCGTCGGCCACTGCAAGCTGTCTTCCGAGCTGCTCGCGTCGTTCTGTGGCGTCGGCCAGGATCACCCTGAGCGGGGGCCGTGCCGCTGGCTTTCCAGCTGCTCGAGAGGGAACCTGGACAGCAGAGGAGGTAGGTCGCCATGAGCAGGACGGCGCAAGCTCGACGCCCTCGGGTGCTGCTGGTGCGTCAGTGGGACCAGCAGGTCGGCGGCTCCGGCTGCTGCGGCCGGTTCAGCAGCGTGGCCGCCGAGTCGGTATGCAGCACTGGGGAGGACCCCTATGCACATGCGCGGGTCGACATGCAGGTGATGGGGGCGGTCTACCGTGCACTGCGGGAGCGGTATGCCGAGGACGAGATCGAGGTCTCGGTGGTGGATCCGCGCAACACCGCCTGGCTCCTCCCGGCAGTATGGCGCGACGCCCGCCGCAGGGGGATGAGCCGACGAGATGCCCTGCGACAGGTGCACCGGGCAACTAGTCCTTGCGCCGTTGTCTGCGACGGGCTCGTCCTCGCAACCGATGTCGCCGGCCCGCAGGAGGCGGTGGCCGCGGTCGAGGCCGACCTGGTTGCTCGCACGCTTGCCTCATAGGCGAAAGCGCTAGACGGTGAGCGCGAGCGGGAATAGGGCGCCCTTGACCAGGGCAGCACGCGCTACTGCCGATGCACGGGTACTGCGTCCTCCAGAGCAGGTTGCTGCTCGGCCGGTCAATCGGCCACGTGTTCTGTGGCCCCCTTCGTCAGACGGTCTTTGTCATGCGGACTTTCTGCGCGGTGGTGTGCCACCACCGTCTGGCGTAGCGGCTGAGGGTGGCTGCGTCCCCGAGGCCGACGATGGACGCGATCTGCGCGATCGGCAGGTCGGTTTGGATGAGGAGGCTCGCGGCTCGTTCGCGGCGCACGGCGTCGAGCACGGCAGCGAAGGTAGTGCCTTCGGCGGCGAGGTGGCGTTGCAAGGTACGTGATGACATGGCAAGCAGCCGCGCGACCGCGTCAACGGTCGTGGCGCCAGTGCCGAGCGACTGCGCCAGGGCTGCTCTGGTCTTCCCGGTGACGGCGCGGCGGACCTCGGGTGCCTGTGACTCGAGGTGTGCCAAGGCGAGTTGGCGAACGATCTGGTCACCTCCGGCCAGCGGACGCTGTACGAGGTCGCTCGATACCCGAAGGACGGCAGCGGGCTGCCGGAAGTGGACGTTGGCACCGAACAGCTCGTGGTAGCGGGTTGTCGGTGCGGCGGGGGCGTGGGGGATCTCGACGGTGCGTAGCCCATAACGTGGCCCGATGAGGCTCGTGAGGGCTCGGTGCAGGAAGAGCAGCCCCATATCCATGCTCTGGGGCGGCGCCTGGACGCCGGGCGGGTATCCGTAGCGGATTCCGAGGACGCCGTGCGCACCACGAGGGTCGGGGACCAGCGCGAGGCCGAGGTTGCGGGCATGGACGAACAGGTACTTCGAGGTGCAGTCCAGGGCGTCGGCGACCGATGGGGAGTTCAGCAGTACCAGCGCGAGTGGCCCGAGCATGCTGAGGTCTTGACGCATGGCCACCCGCAATCCGAGATCGGGACAATCAAGCTCGCGCGCAGCGGTCTCCAGGATCGCCGCGATCGCCGTGTCCTGGACGAGAAGCTCGTCGTTGTCGAGCGCACCCTTGGGCAGCGCGCATCGGTGAGCAAACCCTTCGGCATCCCCGCCGAGCTCCTCGATCACAAGCCGCACACCGCGAAGTCCGGCGGAACGTACCCAAGCCAATGACGACTCTCCCTGTGGCGCGATAGGTCAATTCTGTGGCGCGATATATCAAGAGTATCGCCGCTTCCCGATCTACCGTCAGGGCATGGACTTCACACCCTCATCGCGAGCGGCGGAGCTGACCGAAGCGGTCGCCGCGTTCATCGCCGACCACATCTCGCCGATCGAGCAGGGCTACCACCGCGAGCTGGCTCAGATCCGGTCCGGCGGCGACGATGCGTGGACCCCTCTTCCGGTCCTTGCTGAGCTGCGCGACCGCGCCCGCGCGGATGGGCTGTGGAACCTGTTCCTGCCAGCCGGCGTGACGCGGGCGAGCTGCCGGTACGCGCGATCGTGCACATCGAAGCCGCCTGGCCCGAGCGCGAGCACATGGACACGGTCGCTGAGACCCGTTGGCTGACGACGCTGCCGTTCGGTCGTGACGGTACCCCGGACCTCGGCGCCATCGTCGCCCATGTCGACCCCCGACGGTCAGATGCCGCGGGAGTCCTCGACGCCCACCTCGAAGCCTCTCCACTGGTCCGAGGCGTACGGTTCTCCGCCTCACACCACCCCACCGCGGTGTGCGCGACTTCGCCGATGGCCCGCACGTCCTCAAGAGCCGAACCTTCCTGCGAGGCTTCACCGCTGTCGCTGACCGGGGTCTATCGATGGAGATCTGGTGCTACGACCATCATCTGCCCGATGCGCTCACGCTCGTCACCGAGTACCCCGAGACCACATTCGTTCTGAACCACTACGCGACGCCGGTCGGACTGTTCGGCCCCCGTGGGCGGCGAGTCGGACGGACCGCCGACCAGCGAGCGGCGCAGCTCGACGCATGGCGGAAGAACGTCGCCGCGCTTGCCGACCACCCCAACGTCGTGGCCAAGCATTCAGGGCTCGGCATGCCGGTTCTCGGTGGTGAGCACAGCCGTCCGATCAGCGCGGCATCGGTCGGTGAGATCGTCGACCGAGCAGCGCCGCTGATCCGCCATCTGCACGACTGCTTCGGGTCGGACCGCACGATGTGGGCCTCCAACTATCCGATCGACAAGCCCGGACTTACCCTTCCAGCCACGCTGCGGGTCGTCACCGATGTATTGGGCTCTGATGCAGACATCAGGAAGCTCACGCACGACGTCGCGAGTTCCGTCTACCGCATCGGGTAAGTCACTCGGCCTTCGCAGAACTACTTCGACGTGGGGGAGTACCAGCTCGGCCGACTGGCGAACTCACTCGAGCTGGGCTGTGACTAGGGCATCCTCTGGAAGCACAACGACAGGCTCGCTGGCGATAAACCGCAGGTCAGCCGCCGGTTCCCTCACTTGAACGCCGTTGACCGCAAACGATCGAACTCACCCTCAGCACCATCGGCCTCTCCCGATGACGCACCACGTCGAGTGCGTGGCGCTCCTCGAGCCGGCTACCTGACGACGTCGTAACAGAGCTTCTGCACGCCGTTGGCGTAGGCCTCGCTCTCCACGAGCTCCAGCTTCTGGCGGTCCTTGGCGGTGTCGCTCCACATCCGCTTGCCCGCGCCGAGCACGGTGGGGAACACCAGCAGGTGGTAGCGGTCGACCAGGTCGGCGTCGGCCAGCCCGTGCGCCAGCGTTGCCGAGCCATGGACCGAGATCGGACCGCCGTCGGTCTGCTTGAGCGCGGCGACGTCGTCGAGCGAGCGGAGGATGGTGATCTCGCCCCAATTGTCGACGAGGTCCTCGTCCTTCAGGGTGGTCGAGACGACGTACTTCGGCATCGCGTTGTAGCGAGGGAACTCCTCGGTCATCGACGGCCAGACCGGCGCGAACGCCTGATAGCTGACACGGCCGAGCATCAGGGCACCAGCCTCCTCCTGCTCACGGGCCTTGAGGTCGTAGACCTCGGGGAGGAACTCGATGTCCTGGAACGTCCAGCCGCTGTTGGGGTAACCGGGCTCCGGGCCAGGGCCCTCGACGACGCCGTCGATCGAGACGAAGGCGGTGTAGATCAGCGTGCGCATCTGAATGCTCCTTGTGACGAGTGGTCTGAGTCTTTCTCACCTACGCCACGAACGGGAAGTGGGGAATACGACAGGCGGGCGCGACCTTCTTTTTCAAGTATCGGCGACTGACCGGTCGACGGGCTTGTCCTCAACTGCACTTGAGGTCCTACTGTCGAGAAGCGGCCGTTGCGGCTGTCGAGGAACGGAGCCCGGAATGAGCATGGAGTCGATCGCCTGGAACCAGCTGTACCGGCGCGCCCACAGCCCCGACGAGGATCGCCGGTTCAGCATGGCGACGGCGCGCCGGATCCTGGCGTTCGCTCGTCCGCACCATCGCAAACTGGTGGGCTTCATGGTGCTGAGCGTCCTCACGGCGACCCTGGCGGTTCTCACGCCGGTCCTGGCCGGCGCGGTCGTCAACGCGATCGTCGACGCCGAGTCGTCGCGGAAGGTGTCCCTCCTGGCGCTCGGCATCGCGGGCATCGCCGTCGCCGATGCCGGCCTCGGCCTGCTGTCCCGGTGGCTCTCGTCGCGCATCGGCGAGGGACTGATCCTCGACCTGCGCACGGCAGTCTTCGACCACGTGCAGCGGATGCCGGTCGCGTTCTTCAACCGGACCCGCACGGGTGCCCTGGTGAGTCGCCTGAACAACGACGTGATCGGCGCGCAACGGGCCTTCAGCAGCACCCTGTCCGGGGTCGTCGCCAACCTGGTGATGCTGGTGCTCACGCTGGCCGTCATGATCGGGATCTCGTGGAAGGTGACCCTCCTGGCGCTGGTGCTGCTGCCGGTCTTCGTGGTTCCCGCGCGACGGATGGGGCACCGACTGGCCAGCATCCAGCGCGAGGCCGCCGACCACAACGCGGCGATGGGCAACCAGATGACCGAACGGTTCTCCGCGCCCGGCGCCACCCTGGTCAAGCTGTTCGGCCGGCCCGAGCAGGAGTCGGCCGAGTTCGCGGCGCGCGCGGAGCGGGTCGCGGAGATCGGCGTGCGCACCGCGATGGTGCAGGTCGTCTTCGTCACCGCCCTCACCTTCGTCTCGGCCCTCGCGGTGGCCGTCGTCTACGGTCTCGGCGGCGTCCTCGCCCTGCGGGGCCAGCTGAACGCCGGTGACGTGGTCGCCCTGTCCCTGCTGCTGACCCGGCTCTACGCCCCGTTGACGGCGCTGGCGAGCGCGCGGGTCGAGGTGATGAGCGCGCTGGTGAGCTTCGAGCGGGTCTTCGAGGTGCTCGATCTCGACCCGCTCATCAAGGACCGGCCCGGGGCGCGTGCCCTCCCCGAGGGCCCGGTCGCGGTGGAGCTCGACGACGTGCGCTTCGCCTACCCCGCCGCCGACCAGGTCTCGCTGGCGTCCCTGGAGGCGGTCGCCACCCTGGACGCGCGCGGTGGCGAGGAGATCCTGCACGGGATCTCCCTGCGCGCCGAGCCCGGACAGGTGGTCGCCCTGGTGGGCTCCTCCGGTGCGGGGAAGTCGACCATCGCCCAGCTGGTCGCCCGGCTGTACGACGTCGACGCGGGCGCCGTACGACTGGCGGGGGTGGACGTGCGGGACCTGACGTCGGAGGCGGTCCGGGGTGCGATCGGCATGGTCACCCAGGACGGTCACCTGTTCCACGACTCGATCCGGGGCAACCTGCTGCTGGCCCGTCCGGAGGCGGACGAGGCGGACCTCTGGGACGCGCTGACCCGCGCCCGGCTGGCCGACCTGGTCCGGTCCCTGCCGGACGGTCTGGACACGGTGGTGGGGGAGCGCGGCTACCGGCTCTCGGGCGGCGAGCGCCAGCGACTCACCATCGCCCGGCTGCTCATGAAGCAGCCCCAGGTGGTGATCCTCGACGAGGCGACCGCCTCACTGGACTCCACCTCCGAGGCGGCGGTCCAGGCCGCGCTCGCCGAGGCGCTGGCCGGCCGCACGGCGCTCGTGATCGCGCACCGGCTCTCCACGATCCGCGCGGCGGACCTGATCCTCGTGGTGGAGGACGGCCGGATCGTGGAGCGTGGCTCCCATGCGGCGCTGATGACGGCCGGTGGACGCTACGAGGAGCTGTACCGCACCCAGTTCGCCGAGGGCGGAGGCGACGTGCTGACCGTCGCCCGCTGAGGGTCGGTCATCGCCGCGCCGCATAGATCCGGCGTACGACGTCCTCGATGTCCGGCTCCTCGACGGCGAGGTCGCGGACCTCGGCCCGCCGGGAGACGTCGGCCAGCACCCGGGCTGCGGTGGTCGCCTCCGCGTCGAACGCCAGCCGCTGCCTCAGGCCGTGGCCCTCGCTGGCGAGGTGCCGCGTGCCCGGGACGTCGAGGAGATCGGGAACCGGCTCGCTGAGGTCCACCACCAGCACCCGCTCCGCGCCGACGGTGCGGGAGAGGCCGGGCAGGTCACCGTCGTACGCGAGACGCCCGCGGTCGATGACCAGGACCCGGTCGCAGAGCCGTTCGACGTCGCCCATGTCGTGGGTGGTCAGCAGCAGGGTAGTCCCGTGCAGCCTGCGCTCGGCCACGAGGAACTCGCGGAGCCGCTGCTTGGAGAGCACGTCGAGACCGATCGTCGGCTCGTCCAGGATCACCAGCCGGGGCGAGTGGAGGAGCGCCGCGGCCACCTCGGCCCGCATGCGCTGGCCGAGCGAGAGCTGGCGGACCGGGGTGGTGAGGAAGTCGGCCATCTCCAGCTGCTCGACGAGCTCACCCGTCCGCGCCCGCTCCGCCTCGCCGGTGAGCGCGTGGACGGCGGCGAGGATCCGGAACGACTCCTGCACCGGGAGGTCCCACCAGAGCTGGGAGCGCTGCCCGAACACCACGCCCACCTGACGTGCGAGCCGTCGTCGCTCACGCACCGGGTGCAGCCCACAGGTCCTCACCTCCCCGCGGGTCGGCACCAGGATGCCGGTGAGCATCTTGATGGTGGTGGACTTCCCGGCGCCGTTCGCGCCGATGTACCCGACCGCCTCCCCGGGCTCGACACCGACGGTGAGGTCGTCGACGGCGACCACCTTCCGCCGGCGCAGGCGCTCGCGCACGTGGAAGTCCCGTCCGAGCCCGGTCATCTGGATGATCGGCTCCATCAACCGCCACCTCCCTGGTAGTGCCGCACTCCCCACCGCCAGGTGAGCAGGGCCACGATCCATGCCCACACCGCGGCGAGCGGGGCGCACCAGCCCAACCACGAGGGCATCCACTCCGCGCCCGGCAGGTCCAGCAGCGCCATGGCGGGCAGGAAGGCGGTGAACGCCATCGGGAAGAAGAACCCGAACACGACGACGATCGGCCGACCCCACACCGACGCCGGCTGCGTGGCCGCGTAGCGGCCGCCGTAGACGAAGGCGTTGGTGGCCTCGGCCCCGTCCAGCAGGAAGAACTGCATGCCCGCCGCCCCCACGAACATCGCTGCGAACATGGCGTACCCGCTGAGGACGGCGAGTGCGAGGAGCACGACGGCGGAGACGTTCCAGGCGATGTCGTTGAGGACCAGTCCCGTGACGAGCGCGGCCAGTCCGACGGCGACTCGGGCCAGGCGCCGCAGGCTGATGTCGCTGGTGATCAGCTGGAGCAGCAGGGGCTGCGGTCTCAGGTAGAAGACGTCGAGCGTTCCGGCACGGACGTAGCTCGGCAGCGTGTCGCAGTGCCCGACGGACAGGTCGGCCAGCGAGTAGCAGAGCTCGGCCAGCCCGAAGACCAGCAGCATCTGGGTGAAGTGGAGGCCGCCGATCTCGACGACACTGTGGAAGAGCACCCAGATCTCGGCCAGCTCGATGAGCCCGATCAGCAGCGAGCTGAGGAGGTCGAGGGCGAAGCCGGCGCGGTAGGAGCGCTGGGACCGCACGCGCGAGGCGAGCACCGCGCGGTAGGGGCGCAGCCGGGTGCGGAGGTCGAGCACCTCAACCACCCTGCACCTCCAGATGCCGGCGTCCGGCGCGCGTCAGCAGCTGCCCGAGCCCGCCGATCACGAGCAGCCACGCGAGCTGCGCGCCGACCAGTCCGAGGGACGCCGCCAGATCCACCCGGGCGGTGATGACGTCCACCGGGTACTGCAGCATCGCGGGGAACGGCGTGGCGTGCGCCAGCGCCTCCAGCCACGCCGGGAACAGGGGGATCGGGACGAAGAGGCCGGCGAGGAATCCCGACACCGCCAGGTAGAAGATCTGCAGGCCTCGGGTGTCGACGAGCCAGAAGCCCAGGGCCGCGATCAGGTAGACCGTCGCGCCGGCGACCACGATGCCGAGCAGTAGGCTCACCGCCCCCAACAGGTACGGCGCCGGGTGGGTGGGCATCGCCATGCCGACGACGAGGGCGCCGATCAGCACCGCGGGCAGGCCGCGCGGGAGCAGGTTGAACAGGGACCGGCCGACCTCGGTGGCGATCGCCGCGCCCTGGACGTCGACGGGCCGCAGGAAGTCCACCGCCACGTCACCGGACTTCACCCGCTCCGCCATCTCGCTGCGGCCGGAGAGGTTGACCGAGCCGAGCAGCCCCTGCGAGATCCAGACGTAGGCGCTCATCAGCCCGACGTCGTACCCCTCGACCGCCCCGCCGCCGGCGCGGACCGTGGCGAAGAGGATCACGACCTTCAGCAGCCCGAAGGTGGAGTTGGCGACGAGGCCGCCGAGCGCGGCGAGCCGGTATCTCGACTGGCGGCGGAACCCCGCGACGAGGAGTCGCCAGTAGACCCGAGTCGTCGCGCGCATGAGGGGGAGAACCTACGGCGACACGCGGTGGCACGCCAAGTGCCGCCCGTCCTCGCAATCTGGCTCGACGTCATGTATCTTGATGTCAAGACATTGACATCGGCTGTTCGTGCCGCTACTTAGGTTCGCCTCACTATCGGGTCGTCGACGCGCGGCGGCAAGATGAACAGCTCAGGCACCCGAGCGCACAGCAGCGACGAGGAGACGGAGACGCGGATGGCCAGCAAGAACAGCTTCGGCGCCAAGAGCACCCTGGACGTGGACGGCAAGTCCTACGAGATCTTCCGCCTCGACGCGGTCACCGGGGAGGGGCTGCCGGCGAACGCCGTCGCGAGCCTCCCCTTCAGTCTCAAGGTGCTCCTGGAGAACCTGCTCCGCACCGAGGACGGTGCGGACATCACCGCAGCGGACATCATGGCTCTGGCCGGCTGGGACGAGAACGCCCAGCCGGACAAGGAGATCCAGTTCACGCCGGCCCGCGTGATCATGCAGGACTTCACCGGCGTGCCCTGCGTCGTCGACCTCGCCACGATGCGCGAGGCGATGGCCGAGCTGGGTGGGGACGCGACGAAGATCAACCCCCTCGCGCCCGCCGAGATGGTGATCGACCACTCGGTCATCGCCGATGTCTTCGGCAACCCCGAGGCGTTCGAGAAGAACGTCGAGATCGAGTACGAGCGCAACCGCGAACGCTACCAGTTCCTCCGCTGGGGCCAGACCGCGTTCGCCGACTTCAAGGTCGTCCCGCCGGGCACCGGCATCGTGCACCAGGTCAACATCGAGCACCTGGCGCGCACGATCTTCACCCGTGAGGTCGACGGGGAGCTCCAGGCCTACCCCGACACCTGTGTCGGCACCGACTCCCACACCACCATGGTCAACGGAATCGGAGTCGTCGGCTGGGGCGTCGGCGGCATCGAGGCCGAGGCCGCGATGCTCGGCCAGCCCGTGTCGATGCTCATCCCGCGCGTGGTCGGCTTCAAGCTCAGCGGCGACCTGCCCGCCGGGGCGACCGCCACCGACCTGGTGCTGACGATCACCGAGATGATGCGCAAGCACGGCGTCGTCGGGAAGTTCGTCGAGTTCTACGGCCCCGGGGTCTCCGCGCTCCCGCTGGCCAACCGCGCCACGATCGGCAACATGAGCCCGGAGTTCGGCTCCACGATCGCCGTCTTCCCGATCGACGAGGAGACCGTCAAGTATCTCCGCCTCACCGGTCGCTCGAACGAGCAGCTGGCCCTGGTCGAGACCTACGCCAAGGAGCAGGGCCTCTGGCACGACCCGTCGGCCGAGCCGCGCTACTCGGAGAAGCTCGAGCTCGACCTGACGACGGTCGTGCCCTCGATCGCCGGTCCGAAGCGTCCGCAGGACCGCATCGCGGTCACCCAGGCCAAGGACTCCTTCCGCGCCGCGCTGGTGGACTACGCCGGCGGCCCGCAGGGCTACGACGAGGCCGTGGACGAGAGCTTCCCCGCCTCCGACAGCCCCTCGCACGACGCCGCCCAGTCCAACGGCGAGCCGGCGCCCGGCGAGCTCCCCGTGGCCGCGGCCGGCTCCGGACGCGCGTCGAACCCGGTCGAGGTCTCCCTCGCCGACGGCACCAGCTTCACGCTGGACCACGGCGCGGTCACGATCGCCGCGATCACCTCGTGCACCAACACCTCCAACCCGTCGGTGATGATCGGCGCGGCGCTGCTCGCGAAGAAGGCCGTGGAGAAGGGCCTCACTCGCAAGCCGTGGGTCAAGACCACGCTGGCCCCGGGCTCGAAGGTGGTCAGCGACTACTACGAGCGAGCCGGCCTCACCCCCTACCTCGACAAGCTGGGCTTCAACCTCGTCGGCTACGGCTGCACGACCTGCATCGGCAACTCGGGTCCGCTGATCCCCGAGGTGTCCGCAGCGGTCAACGAGGCGGACCTCGCCGTCGTGTCCGTGCTGTCCGGCAACCGCAACTTCGAGGGTCGGATCAACCCCGACATCAAGATGAACTACCTCGCCTCCCCGCCGCTCGTGGTCGCCTACGCGCTCGCCGGCTCGATGGACGTCGACCTGTACGGCGACCCGCTCGGCCAGGACACCGAGGGCAACGACGTCTACCTCGAGGACATCTGGCCGACGCCGGCCGAGGTCGAGGAGACCATCGCCCAGGCCATCAACTCGGAGATGTTCGGCGAGTCCTACAAGGACGTGTTCGCCGGCGACGAGCGCTGGCAGTCGCTGCCGACCCCCGAGGGCGACACCTTCGCGTGGGATCCGGACTCGACCTACGTCCGCCGGGCGCCGTACTTCGACGGCATGCCGGACGAGCCGACCCCGGTCACCGACATCGAGGGCGCGCGGGTCCTGCTCAAGCTGGGCGACTCGGTCACCACCGACCACATCAGCCCGGCTGGGGCGATCAAGAAGGACAGCCCCGCGGGCAAGTACCTCTCCGAGCACGGCGTGCAGCCCCGCGACTTCAACTCCTACGGGTCCCGTCGCGGCAACCACGAGGTGATGATCCGCGGCACCTTCGCCAACATCCGCCTGCGCAACCAGATCGCCGAGGGAACCGAGGGTGGCTTCACCCGGGACTTCACCCAGGCCGACGCCCCGGTGACCAGCGTGTACGACGCCAGCGTCAACTACCAGGCCGCCGGCATCCCGCTGGTGGTGCTGGCCGGCAAGGAGTACGGCTCCGGGTCCTCCCGCGACTGGGCCGCCAAGGGCACCTCGCTGCTGGGCGTGAAGGCCGTCATCGCCGAGTCCTACGAGCGGATCCACCGCTCGAACCTGATCGGCATGGGCGTCATCCCGCTGCAGTTCCCCGAGGGCGAGACCGCCGAGTCGCTGGGCCTTATTGGAGAGGAGACCTTCGCCATCTCCGGGATCACAGCGCTCAACGAGGGAACCACCCCGCGCACGGTCCAGGTCGTCGCGAGCAAGGCCGACGGCGGCAGCGTCGAGTTCGACGCGGTGGTCCGCATCGACACCCCCGGTGAGGCCAACTACTACCGCAACGGCGGCATCATGCAGTACGTGCTGCGCAACCTGCGCCGTTCCTGACGCTTCGGAGGTCGGGGAGGTCGCGCAGCGACCGTCACGAGACCCGACGGCCCGCCCCTCCAGGTGAGGGGCGGGCCGTCGGCGTTCGCGCGCGGCGAGGTCAGAGCCGCTCGGTGAGCCGGTCCCGGGTGGCGGGGGACACCCGACTCTCGAGCAGCCCGCGCGCGTCGGGGTCCAGCTGCTCCGCGGCCGTGAGGACACCCTGGAGTCGCTCGTCGGACAGCTCGTCGATGACCGCCTCCAGCTGCGCGGGATCGTCGGCGTACAGAGCGACACGGAGCAGCTCGTCGGCAGTGGCGTTCTCGACCACCCGGGTCGCGACCTCGGTCGAGACGACGGCGACGAGGCGACCGAGCGCAGCATGCTCGCCATCGGCCAGGATCTGGCGGCCGACGTCGACGAGCAGCTGGTCGGGAAGGCCGCGGATCAGCCCCTCGACGCGCTCCGGGTCGAGTCGCGCGGCGACCTGCGCCAGGAACGGCGCGGGCAGGTGTCCGGCGAGCTTGGCCGCGTCGGCCGGCTCGATCACCGCGGCGACACGGGCGCTCAGCCGGGGACCGAACGCGTGCTGGGCCACCTTGCTCGCGATGGACGTCGGCACCATGCCGGTGAGGCCGGCGACCCGCTGGACGCGACCGGCGTTGCGCTCGGCGATCGCGGTGCGCACCGCCCCGGTCAGCGACCTGATCTCGTCGGGGCTGCTGGCGGTGAGGAACATGAGCTCGTCGCCGGTCACGCCGAGGGCGGCCGTGAGCTTCTCGACCTCGATCCGAGCGGCGAGGTCAGCCACGGCGGCCGCCCGGTAGCAGCATGGCCCGAGCCGGACCGCGCAGCAGCCGCGGGACGAGGCGCAGTGCGTCCTCGGAGGCCGTCGCGAACGCCGCGTCCTCCGCCTCGAGCGCCTCGGCCACGGCGGACTGGAGCGTCTCGATCTTGCCGGCGTCGTACCTGCGAAGCATGAGGAGCTGCTCCTCGTCGACGCCGAGCAGCTCCGCCAGTGGCGCGAGTGTCGGCGACTTTGCCTTTGCACCCATCCGGCCACGATAGAGGGCAGGCCCTGGCGATACCGTGAGGACATGCTCGTCGCCTTCAGCATCAGTCCCGCAGCCGCCGACGAGACGGGCGGCGTCTCGGAGGCCGTGGCGGCCGCCGTCCGCGTGGTCCGCGAGTCAGGGCTGCCCAACGAGACGAACGCGATGTTCACCAACATCGAGGGCGAGTGGGACGAGGTGATGGCCGTGGTCAAGCAGGCCGTCGACATCGTCGCCGCGGTCTCACCGCGGGTCGGCCTGGTGCTCAAGGCCGACATCCGGCCGGGCTTCAGCGGGGAGCTGACGGCGAAGGTCGAGCGGGTCGAGCGGGCCCTCGAGCAGTGACACAGCCACCCCCGCCGCCCCACCAGCACGCCGGGTCCCTCCCGCCGCCACCGCCGTTTTCGCCCGGCGCCTATGCGCCACCGCCGCCCGCGCCGCGCCGGCGACGGATGCTGCCGGTCGTCGTCGCCGTGGTCGCCGCGGTCCTGGTGGTCGGCCTGGCCGTGCTGGTGCCGCTTGCGGTGTCGGCCGACCACGACGCCGTCGCCCGGGGGGACGGCGACCGCGCCGCCCCGTCCGGCCCGACGGTCGACACCAGCAACCTGAGCGCGGTGGAGGAGTACGACGACCTCGCCGTCGACCATCTCCCCGCGGGCGTCTCCGTCGACTACCCGCAGTCGCCGCCGGTGGGAGGTCGGCACGCACCGGTCTGGCTCGAGTGCGGGGTCTACGACGAGCCGGTCCCCGAGGCCAATATGGTCCACAGCCTCGAGCACGGGACGGTGTGGATCACCTACCGCGATGACGACCTGGACGCCGCGGAGATCGCCGCGCTGGCGGGCCAGCTGCCCCAGGACGGGATCCTCTCGCCGTACCCCGACCAGGAGGCGTCGGTGGTGATCACGGTCTGGGGCCGCCAGCTGGAGCTCACCGGCTCGGACGACCCGCGGATCAGCCTCTTCATCGGGGAGTACGGCGCCGGCGACACCGCGCCCGAGCCGCTCGCCTCCTGCCACGGCGGGGTGCGGCCGGACGACGTCGGCGACACCACCCGGATCGCCTGACCGGCGCTGGCACGATCGAGGACATGGACTCCGAGACCAGGACCTACCGCACCGGGGGCGAGGACCGTGTCCTCGACATCACGCGCGACTGCGCCGACTACGTCGGAGCCCGGGGTGACGGGCTGCTCCACGTCTTCGTCCCGCACGCCACCGCAGGGATCGCGATCATCGAGACCGGCGCGGGCAGCGACGACGACCTGCTCGCGGCTCTGGGCGACCTGCTGCCCGCCGACGACCGCTGGCAGCACCGGCACGGCTCGCCCGGCCACGGCCGCTCGCACGTGATGCCGGCGCTGGTGCCGCCGTACGCCACGGTGCCCGTGCTCGGCGGGCGGCTCGCGCTGGGCACCTGGCAGAGCGTGTGCCTGGTCGACCTGAACGTCGACAACCACGAGCGCGAGGTGCGGTTGTCGTTCCTCGCCGGCTGACCGACCGCTAGGTTGACCGGCGTGCAACGGTTCGCGTCGATCCTCCTCGTCGACCGGCGGGGGTGGCTCCTGCTCCAGGAGCGCGACGAGCACCCGGTGATCGACCCCGACTGCTGGGGCTTCGTGGGCGGTCACGTCGAGGACGGCGAGGACGCCGACGACGCCGCCTACCGTGAGCTCGTCGAGGAGACGGGACTTCGCCTCGAGCCGCCGGCGCTGCGCCTGTGGCGCGAGTTCGGGGTCTTCCATGCCGCCTACGACAGCGTGGACTCGGTCCGCGTCTACGTCGCGCCGACCGACGCCACGGACGCCGAGGTCGTGGTGGGTGAGGGTCGACGGATCGTCTTCGTCGACCCCCGGGAGGTCACCGGACTGCGCCTCACGCAGGCCGCGCGCCGAATCGTTCCGGAGTTCCTCGCCTCCGCCCGCTACCAGGAGCTGATCCCATGACCTTCCACGTGATCCCGGTCCCCGGGCATGGCACCGAGGACGTCGTCGTCGCCACGTCCGGACCCGACGAGGGCAGCGTGTTCACCGGGACCGCGGACGGGGCGATCCTCCGGATCTCGCCGGACGGCGCGAAGGTCGACCGGGTGGCCCACACCGGTGGCCGACCGCTCGGCATCGAGTTCGCCGACGACGGACGACTGCTCGTCTGCGACGCGCACCGCGGGCTGCTGTGGGTGGACCCCGCCACCGGCGCCGTCGAGGACATCGTCGCCGAGGTCGACGGCACCCGGATGAGGTTCTGCAACAACGCCGCCATCGCCCCGGACGGCACCATCTGGTTCTCCGACTCCTCGACCCACTTCGGGCTGGAGAGGTGGAAGGACGACTTCGTCCGCAACACCAGGACCGGCCGGCTGCTCCGACGTGACCCCGACGGCGCGATCACCACCGTGGTCGACGGACTCGCCTTCGCCAACGGCATCGCCCTGTCAGCCCGCGGCGACTTCGTCTGCGTGGCCGAGACCGCTGCCCGCACCGTGGTGAGGTACTGGACCAGCGGCCCCAACAGGGGCATGCGCGACCGGCTCTGCATGGACCTGCCGGGCTATCCCGACAACATCGCTCGTGGCTCGGACGGGCTGATCTGGATCACCATCGCCAGTCCGACCGATCCGCTGGTCGAGCGCGTCCAGCGCGGGCCGATGCCGTTGCGCAAGCTCGTCACGAGGATCCCGGAGGCGCTGCAGCCCAAGCCGAAGCGGACCGTCCGCGTCGTCGCGTACGACGACCTCGGGAAGCTCGTGCACGACGTCGACGTCGATCCGAGGGAGCACGGGCCCGGAGCCGGGCTCAGCTTCCACATGGTGACGGGGGTCCGGGAGCACGACGGAAGGGTCTGGATGGGCAGCCTCCACGAGCCGGCGGTCGCCGTCCTCGATCTGCGGCAGTGACCGGCTCGCCAGTGCCGGGTCTCCCGCCCACCTCACCTAGACTCGGGCGCATGGCTGTCCTCGACAAGATCTCCGCGCCGCGCGACCTGCGCGCACTCTCCGAGGACGAGCTCACCCAGCTCGCGGCCGAGATCCGCGACCTCCTCATCCGGACGGTCGCGACCAACACCGGTCATCTGGGGCCCAACCTGGGCGTGGTCGAGCTCACTCTCGCGATCCACCGGGTCTTCGACTCCCCGCGCGACAAGATCGTCTTCGACACCGGCCACCAGTCCTACGTGCACAAGCTGGTCACCGGCCGGGCCGCGAGCTTCGGCACCCTCCGGCGCGAGGGCGGCCTGAGCGGCTACCCGAGCCGTACCGAGTCCGATCACGACCTCGTCGAGAACTCCCACGCCTCGACCGCGCTCAGCTACGCCGACGGCCTGGCCAAGGCGTACGCCATCCGCGGCGAGGACCGGCACACCGTGGCCGTGGTCGGCGACGGCGCGCTCACCGGCGGGATGGCCTGGGAGGCGCTCAACAACATCGCGATCCAGCACGACAGCCGGCTCGTGATCGTGGTCAACGACAACGGGCGCTCGTACACCCCGACCATCGGCGGGCTCGCGACGGCGCTCACCGCGCTGCGCACGAACCCGCGCTACGAGACGGTGCTCGAGGCGGTCAAGAAGCGGCTCAACGCTGTGCCCGGTGTGGGACCCGCGGCCTACGACGCGCTCCACGCGATGAAGAAGGGGCTCAAGGACGCACTCGCGCCGCAGGGGCTCTTCGAGGACCTCGGTCTGAAGTACGTCGGCCCGGTTGACGGCCACGACCGCGCCGCGATGGAGCACGCACTGAGCCAGGCCAAGCGTTTCGGAGGCCCGGTGATCGTGCACGCGATCACCCGCAAGGGCTTCGGCTACGACCCTGCGGAGCGCCACGAGGCCGACCAGTTCCACGCGCCGGGGCCCTTCGACGTCCAGACCGGGCTCGAGCGGCCCAAGGGCCTCATCTGGACCGACCACTTCGCCGAGCACATGGTGCAGATCGGCGCCCGCCGGCCCGACGTTGTCGCCATCACCGCGGCGATGATGCACCCGGTCGGCCTCGACCAGTTCCAGGCCCGCTTCCCCGATCGGACCTTCGACGTCGGGATCGCCGAGCAGCACGCTGCGACCTCGGCCGCCGGCCTGGCCCTCGGCGGTCTGCACCCCGTCTTCGCGGTCTACGCGACCTTCCTGAACCGCGCCTTCGACCAGGTGCTGATGGACGTGGCCCTCCACAAGTGCGGCGTGACGTTCGTGCTCGACCGCTCGGGAGTCACCGGCGACGACGGTGCCAGCCACAACGGCATGTGGGACCTGTCGATCCTCCAGGTCGTGCCCGGCCTGCGCCTCGCGGCGCCACGCGACGTGACCCGGATGCGGGAGCTGCTCGACGAGGCCGTCGAGGTCTCCGACGCGCCGACCGTGGTGCGGTTCCCGAAGGGCCCGCCGCCCGACGACATCAAGACGATCGACAGGGTGGGCGGGTGCGACGTGCTGGTCCGGGACGGCGCGCGCGACGTGCTCGTCGTCTCTGTCGGCGCGATGGCGCCGATGGCGGTGGACGTCGCCCAGCGGCTGGTGGCTCAGGGGATCGGCGTCACCGTCGTCGACCCACGCTGGGTCAAGCCGGTCGACCCCGCGCTGGTCGAGCTCTCCCGCACCCACCGCCGGGTGGTGACGATCGAGGACAACGGCCGCGTCGGCGGCGTCGGCGCCGTGCTCCTCCAGACGCTCAACGACGCCGGTGTGCGGACGCCGGTTCGCCTCCACGGGATCCCGCAGGAGTTCCTCGACCACGCGAAGCGCGCCGCGATCCTCGAGCGGGTGGGGCTGTCCGCGTCGGCCATCGCGCTGGACGTGCTGCACGACATCACAGCGGAGCCTGCGGCGGAGGATCGGGCGCTCCTCGATGTGGACGGGACCGCCTGACCCGAACCGCAGCCCGACCCGCCGCCCGTCGGCGATCCATCCGCTGCGGTTCCTGCTCCTGCCCGTCGTCCTCCTGGCCCTGCTGCCGCTCGCTGCGTGCTCGGACGACGCCCCGCCGCCGAGCTCCTCCGGTGGCGCCTTCGACGACGTCGCGCAGCTCATGCAGCGCACGCTCAATGTCCGCGCGGCCGCGCTGCGCCAGCGCGACGAGGCCCGGTTCCGTCGTACCCTCGACCGTTCGGACGCCGCGCTCGTCGAGCAGCAGGTGACCTACTTCCACAACATCTCCCAGCTGCCGGTCGGGGTGCTGCGCCTGCGGCTGGACGCCGACACGGTCACGCCCGAGGACGGCACCGGGGACTACTGGGCAGAGGTCGTCGTCGTCCTGCGTCTGGACGGGTACGACGCCGCAGCGGTGCGCACTCTCGACCGCTACCGGTTCACGCCCTCGAAGAACGGCGCGCGGATGGTGATCGCCTCGACCACGGACCACGCCTGGGAGGCCGACCGCCCGGGCAACGCCCAGCCGTGGGACCTGGGACGCGTGCACGTCGAGCAGGCAGTCGGGGTGCTGGGCATCTTCGACGACGCCACGGCCGACCACGCGGAGGCGGTCGTCGAGGCCGCCAGCAACGGGCAGTACGACGTCCGCGCGGTCGTGGGTGCCGACGACTCCCCGTCGAGCAGCGGCGTCGTCGTCTACTCACTGGCGGACCCAGCGTTCCTGCGTGGCCTCGCCGGCCGGACCGTCGGCGATCCGGACCGCGCCGACGGGCTCACCATCGCCGTCCCGGTCGACGCGTCCGACCTCAGTAAGGGCGTCGCGTCCTACCGGATGTTCCTCAATCCACGTGTCCTCGACGTGGAGCCCGGTGTCCTCGGCCGGCTGGTTCGGCACGAGCTCACCCACGCCACTCTCGGGAAGCGCGGCCACGGCGCGCCGCTCTGGCTGAGCGAGGGGATCGCGGAGTACGTCTCCGTCCGGCAGATGCCGCCCGGCCGTCGTCGGCTCCCCGCGAGCGCCCTGTCGGTCGGCGGGGCCGCGGAGGACCTGCCGGGGGAGGAGGAGTTCTCCGGCGCCCAGGCCGAGGCCTGGTACGCCGTTTCCTGGTGGGTCTGCGAGTACGTCGCGAGCACGTACGGCGAGCAGATGCTGTTCGAGCTGCTCGACCGCCTCGCGGACGGCGCCGACCAGGACGACGTCCTCCCCGAGGTGCTCGGCATCACACCGGCGCAGCTCACGCAGCGCGGTGTGGCACTGATGACAACCACCTACGACCGATAGGCGCACCGGGCCGCCACTAGGGTAGTTCCGTGACCACCCCAGCTCAGCCTTCGTCCCCGGGTCCGCGGCTGGTCCACATCGTCGACGAGGTGCCGGAGCTCGCCGGAGTGCAGGCACTGCCGATGATCGTCTCGCTGGAGGGCTTTCTCGACGCCGGCAACGCCGGCGCCCACGCGTGCAGCCACCTGGTCGGGCAGGGCGCGTTCTCCGAGGGCGGGGGAGCCGTGGTTGCGACCTTCGACGTCGACCAGCTGCACGACTACCGCGCCCGCCGCCCACCGATGACCTTCGCCCGCGACCACTACGAGGAGTACGACGCTCCGCGACTCGTGGTCCGGCTGCTGCGCGACACGGGCGGGTCGCCGTACCTCCTGCTGCACGGCTCGGAGCCGGACATCCGATGGGAGGCGTTCTGCCGCGGTGTGCTCGAGGTGGTCGAGCGCTTCGGCGTCGCGCTCGTCGTCTCGATGGGCTCGGTGCCGATGGCAGTGCCGCACACGCGGCCGATCGCCATCACCCATCACGCCAACAACCCCGGCCTGCTGACGGGCAGCAGCCCGTGGCGCGGTGAGCTCCGCATCCCGAGCAGCGCGCAGGCACTGCTCGAGCTGCGCCTGGGCGAGTGGGGCCACGACGCGCAGGGGTTCGTCGCGCACGTGCCGCACTACCTCGCCCAGCTCGACTACCCGCGGGCGTCGGTCGCCCTGCTCGAGGAGGTCGAGCTGGCGGCACGGCTGACGATCGACCTCACCGAGCTGCGCGAGCAGGCCGAGGAGCGCGAGGAGGAGATCAACCGCTACCTCGCGTCCAACGAGGAGGTGCGCGACGTCGTGGTCGCCCTCGAGCAGCAGTACGACACCTTCGCCCGGGCCGAGGAGGAGGGCAGCAGCCTGCTCGCCGAGGACGAGCCGCTGCCGACCGGCGAGGAGATCGGGCGCCAGTTCGAGCAGTTCCTGGCAGGCCTCGAGGGCCCCGAGGAGTCCGGAGGCGGCCAGTGAGCGAGGAGACGGAGCGCAGCGGCGTCGACATGTGCGATGCAACCCGGCAGCTGGTGTCGCTGCTCGACCTCGAGCGACTGGACACCGATCTCTTCCGAGGCAAGCAGCCCGAGACCGTGCGGCAGCGGGTCTACGGCGGCCAGGTGGCCGCGCAGGCGCTGATCGCCGCATCCCGGACGGTCGGTGAGGATTTGCACGTGCACTCGCTGCACTCCTACTTCCTGCTGCCGGGCGACTACAACGTGCCGATCATCTACGACGTCGAGCGGATCCGGGACGGCAAGTCGTTCGCGACCCGCCGGGTGCTGGCGCGCCAGCACGGCCGTCCGATCTACTACCAGTCGCTGAGCTTCCAGCGCAGGGAGGACGGTCTCACGCACCAGGACGCGATGCCCCAGGTGAAGCAGCCCGACGAGGGCCTCGACCTGGTGGAGCTGATGCAGAAGCGCGGCACGGACGACGGACTGGGCAAGGAGTGGGCCGCGCTCGACGTGCGCTGGCTGGGCAACTCGTCGTACGGCCTGGACCCCGACCCGCTCCACCCGTCGAAGACGCAGCTGTGGATCCGGGTCGACGGACGACTGTCGGACGACCCGATGGAGCACCTGGCGACGTTCACCTATGCCAGCGACGTCTCGCTCCTCGGCGCCGCGCTGGCAGCTCACAAGGACACCGACCCGACCAAGATTCAGATGGCCTCGCTGGACCACACCATCTGGTTCCACCGGCCGTTCCGTGCTGACCAGTGGTGGCTCTACGACCAGTGGTCGCCCTCGGCCGGGGGAGCCCGCGGGCTTGCGCTGGGCCGGGTGTTCACCCAGGACGGCACGCTCGTGGCCACCGTGGCCCAAGAAGGGCTCATCCGACGGTTGGATAACCCGAGCGCGTCTCCGGCGTAGGGCGGCCAGCGAGCTGCCGACGACGCCTCCCGCCGCGCTGCCGGCCGGCAGCGCGGCGGGGACGTCAGAGGGCGGTGGTGCGACCCACCAGGTGGGGCGCGCCGTTCTTCGGGTTGACCAGGGTGAAGTCCCACCCGGCCGGATTCTGCTCGGCGCCGAACTGCACCTTGCCGGGAAGGAAGATCGGCTTCTTGAAGGCCACCGACACGTTGACGGCGTCGGGGAACCGGTTCTCCAGCGCGGCGATGCACCGCGCCTTGCTCCACATGCCGTGGGCGATGTGCCTGGGGAAGCCAAGCACCTTCGCGGTCAACGGGTAGAGGTGGATCGGGTTCCGGTCCCCGGAGACCGCGCCGTAGGTCCGGCCGATGTTCTCCGGGACGCTCCAGACCGGGCCCTTGGCCTGCACCTGCGCGAACGTGGAGCCGGGCTCCGCCTCCGGGTCGCCCTTCCCGACCCGGAGGTACGTCGACACCGACTCCCAGACCACCTCGTCACCCACGGTCGCGGTGACGTTCATGTCCCAGGCGCGGCCCTTGGTGCTCGCCCGCAGGTCGGCGGCCTTCAGCGACAGCGACACAGTCTCGCCGATGGCGACCGGACGGTGCTGGGTGATGGAGTTCTCCAGGTGCACCGAACCGATCGCCGGGAACGGGAAGGAGGCGTCGGTCATCAGCGCCATGTGGAGGGGGAAGGCCAGCATGTGCAGGTAGGGCACCGGGGCCACGTCCTTGCGGGGGAAGCCGCAGACCGCCGCGTACCGGTCCACCTCGGAACGGGTGACCGCGACGTCCTCGCGGCGCAGCTCCAGAGGGGGGAGATCCTTGCCGGTCTTCCTCACGCCGGGCAGCTGGTTGACCCCGGGGACCGCCGGGAGGGCGGCCTTCACCATGGTGCCGAGTCCGCCGCCACCGTCGACGACCTTCACGGGCGTGCCCATCTCAGGCGCCCAGCATCATCTGGCCGCAGACCCGGACCACGTTGCCGTTGACGGCGCGGGAGGCGGGGTTGGCGTACCAGGCGATGGTCTCGGCGACGTCGATCGGGAGACCGCCCTGCGCCATCGCGTTGAGCCGCTGGCCGACCTCACGGGTCGCGAACGGCACCGCAGCGGTCATCTGGGTGATGATGAAGCCGGGGGCGACCGCGTTGATGGTGATGTCGTCGTCGAGCTCGTCGGCGAACGCGTCGACGAGGCCGATCACGCCGGCCTTCGAGGCTGCGTAGTTGGTCTGACCCACGTTGCCCGCGATGCCGGCGATGGACGCCACGCCGATGATCGAGCCGCCCTTCTTGATGACCTTCTGGTCGAGCAGCTCGCGGGTGATCAGCTCGGGTGCGGTCAGGTTGACGCTGATGACCGACGTCCAGCGGTCGCCCTTGTCGCTCGGCGCCATGTTCGCCAACTTGCGGTCGCGGGTGATGCCGGCGTTGTGAACCACGACGTCGACGCCGCCGTGCTTCTCCTTGAGGTGGTGCGCGATCCGCTGCGGTGCGTCCGTGGCGGTGATGTCGAGGGACAACCAGTCGCCCTCGAGCTCCTTCATCACGCCCTGCAGCTCGCTGGCCGCCTGCGGCACGTCGACCCCCACGACGGTGGCGCCGTCGCGGTGCAGCACGCGGGCGATGGCCTCGCCGATGCCGCGGCTGGCGCCGGTCACGAGCGCGACCTTGCCCGCGAGGGGCCTGGTCCAGTCGGCCAGGTCGGGGACGTCCTGCTTGCCGTGGGCGCCGACGCGCACGACCTGGCCGGAGACGTAGGCCGACTTGGGCGAGAGCAGGAACGCGAGGGTGCTGAGCACGCCGGCCTCCGCGCCCTCGGCGACGTAGACCAGCTGGACGGTGCTGCCACGCCCGATCTCCTTCCCGAGGCTGCGAGTGAAGCCTTCGAGCGCACGCTGGGCGATCCGCTCGGAGCCCTTGGCCAGCTCAGGCGGGGTGCCGATCACCACGACCCGGCCGCACGACTCGAGGCTGCGCAGCACCGGGGTGAAGAAGTCACGGAGCGCGACCAGGTCGTCGGCGCTCTTGAGCGAGGTCGCATCGAAGACCAGCCCCTTGACCTTCTGGCCCTCGGCGACGGAGACGGTCGAGGAGACGCCGGCCAGGTCGAGCAGGCCGGGAAGCGACTCGGCGAGGCGGCCGGTGCCGCCCACCAGGACGGTGCCGTCGACGAGAGGCGCGCCCTCGTCGTACCGCTCGAGCTTGACGGGGGCAGGGAGGCCGAGGTTCTTGACCAGAACCTTGCCGATCGGGGTGGAGACGAAGCCCTGGTACTTGTCACTCATGGCTGGATCGATGCCTCTGCTGGTAGAAGGTGGTTGGTCCACGGGACAGACCCGCTCAGCGTCTATGTAACTAGACGTGTAACTCGGAGTCCACATTTCGTGATCTGGCACTCAAACGGTTCTCTCCGGGACGCATGCGCGTGAGGATAGGAACCATGGCTAACACTGTTCGTCGGGCCGCTGTCATCGGTGGCAACCGCATTCCCTTCGCCCGTTCCAACGGCGCCTACTCCACCGCGTCCAACCAGGAGATGCTCACCGCTGCCCTGGACGGTCTCGTCGTGCGCTTCGGACTCGAGGGTGAGCGCATCGGCGAGGTTGCCGGCGGCGCCGTGCTAAAGCATGCCCGTGACTTCAACCTGGTCCGCGAGTCGGTGCTCGGCACCAAGCTCGCGCCGGAGACGGCCGCGGTCGACCTCCAGCAGGCCTGCGGCACCGGGCTCCAGGCGATCAACTACATCGCCAACAAGATCAAGCTGGGCCAGCTCGAGTCCGGGATCGGCGGCGGCACCGACACCACGTCCGACGCGCCCATCGCGATCAGCGAGAAGCTCCGCAAGAAGCTGCTCCAGCTCAACAACGCCCGTGACCTGAAGGCGCGGCTCGCCGTGCTCGCCACGATCCGCCCCGGAGACATCGGCCTGGCGGTCCCCTCCAACGGGGAGCCCCGCACCAAGCTGTCGATGGGCGACCACCAGGCCCTGACCGCGTTGGAGTGGCAGATCACCCGCGAGGCGCAGGACGAGCTCGCCGTGACATCCCACCACAACCTCGCGAAGTCCTACGACGAGGGCTGGCAGGACGATCTGATCACCGCCTTCCGCGGCCTCGAGCGCGACAACAACCTGCGCGCCGACTCGTCGCTGGAGAAGCTCGCGAAGCTCAAGCCGGTCTTCGGCAAGGGTGAGGCGGCCACGATGACCGCCGGCAACTCGACCCCGCTGACCGACGGCGCGTCCGCGGTGCTGCTCGCGTCGGAGGAGTGGGCACAGGAGCGCGGCCTCGAGCCGCTCGCCTACTTCGTCGACTCCGAGGTGGCCGCGGTCGACTTCGTCAACGGCAAGGAGGGCCTGCTGATGGCCCCGGCCTACGCCGTCCCTCGGCTGCTGGCGCGTCACGGCCTCACGCTGCAGGACTTCGACTTCTACGAGATCCACGAGGCGTTCGCCTCCCAGGTGCTCTCGACCCTCAAGGCCTGGGAGGACCCGGTGTTCTGCAAGGAGCGCCTCGGCCTCGACGCCCCGCTGGGCTCGATCGACCGCAGCAAGCTCAACGTCAAGGGATCCTCGCTCGCCGCGGGCCACCCGTTCTCCGCGACCGGCGGCCGGATCGTGGCCAACACCGCCAAGCTCCTCAACGAGAAGGGCTCGGGCCGCGCGCTGATCTCGGTGTGCGCCGCCGGCGGCCAGGGCGTCGTCGCGATCCTGGAGCGCTGAGCACACGCCTCGGCCGACGTCGTACGACGTGAGCGGGCCCGTCCGGAGTTCCGGGCGGGCCCGCTTCGCGCAGGTTCATCAAGGCGCTCGCGCAGCTTTATCAAGGTATGCAGGCGAGTCGTCACTTCCCGTGCCGAGCATGGCCTGGGAAGTGCGGGCTCGGCTGCATACCTTGATGAACCGTCGTCCGCTGCCCGCGGCTGTCAGACGCTGACCCGGTGCGGAGAGACCAGCGCGAGCGCGGAGGTGACCAGGTAGGACCGCACCTGGGCGGCCGAGATCTGGCCGACGGTGGGAACCCCAGGGGCGACCTCGCTGACCAGGATGCCCAGGCGGGCGAGCTGGAGCGCGCCGAGTCCGCTCGCGTAGAGGGTGTTGGCCAACAGCACCGGATCCTCGGTGAGCGTGAAGACGCCCTGCTCCGCACCGGCGGTGAGGGTGGCGGACAGGATGTTCAGGCACGACGTGATGCCGCGGCCGAGCCGGAACAGTGCGCCCTCGGAGATCTCGTCGAGCAGCTCCGCGCCCGGCCGGATCATCAGCGCCTGTGCGCAGTCGACGAACGCAGGGTGGGCGACGCCGTAGTCCACGAACGCTCCGACGATCGCCGCGAGCTGCTCGCGGTGGTCGGGCGTGCCGACCGCGGCCGCCTGCATGGCGTCGTGCAGCTCCTCGAGATACCCGACCAAGGTGAGCGCGAAGAGCTCTTCCTTGCCGGTGAAGTGCCGGTAGACGATCGCGCGGTTGATGCCGACCGCACTGGCGATCTCCTCGATCTGCACGTCACGAACGCCCTTGGAGTCGAAGAGCTCTCGAGTCGCCGCGATGATCTCCGCCTCGCGCGCGCGACGCCGGGCGGCCGCCGCCCGGCGACGCCCGTCCGAGGCCGGTGTGGTGCTCATGAGCCGCAGTGTACGGGCTGTGCAACTCGGTGTTGCAACATCGCCGAGCGCCGGGTCGTTACGTCACACCATTTCCGCCTGAATGCGCGGGTCGTCCGTGAAGGGGGACCCGACGCCGAGCGCCGATCACGGGGCGGCGATGATTCGCGTCGATGCCTCAATGCCGAGCTTGCCCGCGTGGGCCGAGACAGGGGTTGACGGCCGTCATGTTAGCGCTCACAATCCCATGTGAACGCTCACATCTGTGACCGTCGTCTCACCGAGGGAGGCCAGCCCCATGTCGTTCGGGAACCCGATGCTGTCGGTACCGGCTCCGGCGCGCTGTCCGGACGTGGGCTTGCAGAGACCCTGATCTCACCTCACTGACGGGGGACCTCCTGGCCCTCCGTCGACGCTGGCAGCACCTTGCGAGACATGTCTCGGGAGTCGCAAGAAAAGGCCGCCGACCACCGACTGGCAGGGATCTGAGCAGACCCCCGGCCGCAGGGTGCGGGACGGACCCGACCCGAGTTCCGAATGGAGAACGTACGTGCGAAAGCTACTCACCACCGCCACGGCGGCAGCACTCATGATGGGCCTCGCCGCTTGCGGCGGGGACAGCGACGCCGGCAGCGATGGCAAGGGAACCATCGGTGTCGCGATGCCGACCAAGTCCTCTGAGCGCTGGATCGACGACGGCAACAACATCAAGGCGCAGCTCGAGGACGCCGGCTACGACGTCGACCTGCAGTACGCCGAGGACGACATTCCCACCCAGGTCTCCCAGGTCGAGAACATGGTCACCAAGGGCGTCGACATGCTGGTCATCGCTGCGATCGACGGAACCGCACTGGGCGAGGTCCTGGAGACCGCGGAGAGCCAGGACATCGAGGTCATCGCCTACGACCGGCTGATCCGTGACTCCGACTCCGTCGACTACTACACGACGTTCGACAACTTCCAGGTCGGCGTGCTGCAGGCCGAGTCGCTGGTCAAGGGTCTGGAGGAGCGCGGTGACGCTCCCTACAACGTCGAGCTGTTCGCCGGATCGCCGGACGACAACAACGCGACGTTCTTCTGGGAGGGCGCCATGTCCGTCCTGCAGCCGATGATCGACTCGGGCGACATCGTGGTCCCGTCCGGCCAGACCGACTTCGACCAGGCCGCGATCCTGCGCTGGGACCCTGCCACCGCGCAGAAGCGGATGGAGGACATCCTCACCGGCACCTACGCCAGTAAGACGGTCGAAGGGGTTCTCTCGCCGTACGACGGCCTCTCGCTCGGCATCATCGCCGCCCTGGAGGGCAACGGCTACGGCCCGGGCGGCAAGGACCTGCCGGTCGTCACCGGTCAGGACGCCGAGGTCCAGTCCGTCAAGTCGATCATGGCCGGCGAGCAGTACTCGACGATCTTCAAGGACACCCGTGAGCTGGCCAATGTCACCGTGGACATGATCACCGCGATCGGTGCGGGCGACGAGCCGGAGGTCAACGACACCGAGACCTACGACAACGGGGTCAAGGTGGTCCCGTCGTACCTGCTCGAGCCCGTCGTCGTCGAGAAGGCCGACGTCCAGAAGGTGCTCGTGGACTCGGGCTACTTCACCGCCGACGAGCTCAAGTAGCGCCCGACCGTCTGCTCCCCGGGTGGCGCGAGCTTCTCGTTGCTCGCGCCACCCGGGGACCGTTCTCAGAAAGGGAGGACACGAGGTGCCCGAGCCCATTCTCCAGATGCGGTCCATCACGAAGCGGTTTCCCGGAGTTCTCGCCCTCAGCGACGTCGACCTAGTCGTGGCGCGCGGAGCGATCCATGCCATCTGTGGTGAGAACGGCGCCGGCAAGTCGACGCTGATGAAGGTGCTCAGCGGCGTCTACCCGCACGGCTCCTACGAGGGTGAGATCGTCTTCGACGGCAGGACTGTCGAGTTCTCCAACATCCGCCACAGCGAGGCCGCCGGGATCGTCATCATCCACCAGGAGCTGGCGCTCATCCCCGAGCTCTCGATCGCGGAGAACATCTTCCTGGGCAATGAGAACACCCGGCGCGGAGTCATCGACTGGGACGCGACCAACCATCGTGCGATCGAGCTGATGGCGCGGGTCGGGCTGAGCGAGAACCCCCTGACCCCGGTGAAGCACCTGGGCATCGGCAAGCAGCAGCTGGTCGAGATCGCCAAGGCGCTGAGCAAGGACGTCAAGCTCCTGATCCTGGACGAGCCGACCGCCGCCCTCAACGACGACGACTCCGCGCACCTGCTGGACCTGCTGAAGGGCCTGCAGGGCAAGGGCATCACCTCGATCATGATCAGCCACAAGCTGAACGAGATCGAGCGGGTCAGCGACGCGATCACGATCATCCGCGATGGTCGGACGATCGAGACGCTGGACGTGCGCGCCGGCGACGTCGACGAGGACCGGATCATCCGGGGCATGGTCGGGCGAGACCTCGACCATCGGTTCCCCGACCACGAACCGGAGATCGGGGACGTGCTCTTCGAGCTCGAGGACTGGCGGGTCAGCCACCCCGACGACCACAGCCGGGTCGTGATCAAGGACGCCAACCTCACGGTGCGAAGCGGAGAGATCGTCGGCATCGCCGGTCTGATGGGGGCCGGTCGCACGGAGCTCGCCCGGAGCGTGTTCGGGCGCTCCTACGGCAGCCGGCACGCTGGCCGGTTGCGCCTCGAGGGTCGTGAGCTGGTCCTGCGCAGCGTCCACGACGCCATCCGCGCCGGTATCGCCTACGTCAGCGAGGATCGCAAGGGGCTCGGACTGAACCTCCTGGACGACATCAAGACCTCGGTCACCGCGGCCGGTCTGGATCGACTCCGCCGGGGGGTCGCCGTCGACGAGCGCGAAGAGGTCGTGGTCGCCGAGAGCTACCGCCGCAGCTTCAACATCAAGGCGCCCAGTGTGACCGTCGGCGTCGGCAAGCTGTCGGGCGGCAACCAGCAGAAGGTCGTCCTCAGCAAGTGGCTGTACACCGAGCCGAGGCTGCTCATCCTGGACGAGCCCACCCGTGGCATCGACGTCGGCGCCAAGTTCGAGATCTACGGCATCATCCAGGCCCTCGCCAAGCAGGGGAAGGGCGTGCTCGTCATCAGCTCCGAGCTGCCCGAGCTCCTCGGCCTCTGCGACCGGATCTACACCCTCGCCGAAGGCGTGATCACCCATGAGTTCACCCGTGAGGACGCGAGCCAGGAAGGGCTCATGCGTCACATGACTGCGGATGCGAGATAACCAATGAACACCCTGACCAAGACGCTGCGCGGGAACATCCGCCAGTACGGCATGATCATCGCGCTCGCGGCGATCGTGATCCTGTTCCAGATCACCACCGACGGCATCCTGCTCAAGCCGCTCAACGTGTCCAACCTGGTGGTCCAGAACGCGCAGATCCTGATCCTCGCCATCGGGATGGTGCTGGTGATCGTGGCCCGGCACATCGACCTGTCGGTCGGGTCCGTCGCTGCGTTCGTCGGCGCGGTGGGCGCGATCTTGATGACCAAGCACGACGTGCCCTGGATGCTGGCGGTGATCCTGTGCCTCGCCCTCGGCGCGCTCATCGGAGCGTGGCACGGCTTCTGGGTCGCGTACGTCGGCATCCCGGCCTTCATCGTGACCTTGGCGAGCATGCTCCTCTTCCGAGGCTTGACGCTCGTGGTGCTCGAGGGCGCCACCGTCGGTGGGCTCCCGGAGGGCTTCAAGGACATCGGCAACGGCTTCCTGCCCGAGGTGGGCCCCGACACCGGGCTGCACAACCTCACCCTGGCCCTCGGCGTGATCCTCGTCGCCGTGCTGGTGGTGCTCGACTACCGCAAGCGACTGGCCTCGAGGCGCTACAACTTCGACGTCCTCCCGCTGCCGCTCTTCCTGATCAAGCAGGGCGTCATCGGAGCCGTCATCATCGAGTTCGCCTACCTGCTGGCCGACGCGCGCGGTCTGCCGATCGTCGGGCTCATCCTGTTCGTGCTCATCGGCGTCTACACGTTCATCATGAAGCGCACGATCTTCGGCCGACACGTCTACGCCATCGGCGGCAACGTCGAAGCGGCCACGATGTCGGGCGTCAACACCAAGCGCGTGGACTTCCTGGTCATGATGAACATGGGCATGCTGGCGGGTCTGGCCGGCCTGGTCACCACCGCCCGTCTCACGGCCGCCAACCCCAAGGCAGGCGTCAACTTCGAGCTCGACGCGATCGCCGCGGCGTTCATCGGGGGCGCCGCCGTCACCGGCGGTGTCGGCACGGTGATCGGCGCCATCATCGGCGGGCTCGTCATGGGTGTCCTCAACAACGGCATGTCGCTCCAGGGTGTGTCGATCGACTGGCAGCAGGCCATCAAGGGCCTGGTCCTCCTCGCCGCCGTCGCCTTCGACGTCTGGAACAAGAAGCGCACCGCGGGTGGCGGTGGCGCCGGTGCCGAAGCGCCGCAGACGACAGCCCCACCACCCGACGAGCTGGTCGACAAGCTCGACGACGTGGACATACCCGAGCCCGCTGTCCCACGGCCCTGAGCAGGATGCCGGCCGGCGAGCTGCAGTCGAGGCCCGCTGGCCGGCACCATCAGAGCAACGCGCGGACCGTGTCGATCGTGTCCGCCTCATCGGCGGTCTTGTCGTCGCGGTAGCGCACGACCCGCGCGAACCGGAGGGCCAGCCCGCCGGGATAGCGGCTGGAGCGCTGGAGACCGTCGAAGGCGATCTCCACGACCTGCTCGGGGCGGACCCTGACCACCCATCCGTCGTCCTCGACGGCGAGCTCGCGGAACCGCTCTGTCTGCCAGCGCAGCATCTCGTCCGTCATCCCCTTGAACGTCTTCCCGAGCATCACGAAGCCCGTGGGGGAGGACGGGTCGCGAGCGCCCAGGTGGATGTTGGAGAGCCAGCCTCGCCGGCGGCCGGAGCCGTGCTCGACGGCCAGCACCACCAGGTCCAGGGTGTGCACCGGCTTCACCTTCACCCACGCGGACCCGCGGCGTCCGGCCTCGTACGCGGCGTCGGCCGACTTCACCACGACGCCCTCGTGGCCGGCGGCGAGGATCTCCCGGCTGAACGCCTCGGCCAGCTCCGGATCGGTGCCCTGCCAGCGGCGGACCCGGTGCTCGGCCGGCACCAGCGCGTCGAGCACCGCCCACCGCTCGGCCGCCGGCAGGTCGATCAGGTCGCGGCCGTCGAGGTGCAGCACGTCGAAGAAGTACGGCGTCACGACCGTCGCGCTCCGGTCGACGCCGGAGGCGGTCCGCGAGGCGGTCTCCTGGAACGGCCGCGGCCTGCCGTCGGCACCGACCGAGAGCGCCTCACCGTCCAGCACCAGTCGCTGAGCGGGGAGACCTCGGACGATCTCCACGATCTCGGGCAGCCGGTGGGTGACGTCGTCCAGGCTGCGCGTCGCCACCATGACGTCGTCCCCGTCGCGGTGCACCTGGATCCGGATGCCGTCCAGCTTCGCGTCCACGGCGACCTCGCGATCGCGGCCGCCGGCGGCCTTCGCGAGCGCCGCAGCCACGTCCGGTGCCGACGACGCGAGCATCGGCAGCACCGGGCGACCGACGGTGAGGCCGACCCGCTCCAGGGCAGCGACGCCCTCGAACGCCGCGTCGACGACGTAGGTCGCGCCGCCCGCGAGCATCGCGGCCCGTCGAACCGCGGCCAGCGGCACGTCGGCCGCGAGGGCGAGT
>NZ_SSXI01000243.1:0-153 GCF_004803405.1 Nocardioides sp.
CGGTGGCCACGCACACCGCGAGCCCGCTGACCGCCGCTTGTGCGCGCCGCGGGTCGGCACGGAGCCAGCCGAGCAGCCCGGTGCCGCGGCCGTGTGCTGGTTGTCGACCTGCTTGTCGGCACGGTTGTCGGCACGGTTGTCGGCACGGTTGTC
>NZ_SSXI01000243.1:181-33380 GCF_004803405.1 Nocardioides sp.
AGTTGTCGGCACAGTGGGGGATCAGGATGGTCGACATCGCACACTCTCCTTGCATGGGCGAAGACTTGAGGACGAAGTTGGAGGTTTGCTGTAGAGCGAGGTGAAATTTATATCCAGAGCCAAGGACCGGGCGGCGGGTAGTCTCTGGGGCTGGGCCACGGTCGTTTGGAGACGTCACGGGCAGCCTCGAGGAGGAGGGCGGAGAGATGGTCACGTCAGGCGTGGGATCGCCGCTGGACGACAGCTCGCTGGCCTTCTACACGATCGGCCAGGTCGCCGAGATCCTCGGCGTGCAGCCCGCCGCGCTGCGCCGGATCGAGGACCAGGGGCTGATCCACCCCGATCGCTCCGGTGGCGGTCAGCGCCGCTACAGCCGCAACGAGGTGGACCGGCTACGCGAGGTGCTGACGCTGACCGACGAGGGCGTCACCCTCGCGGGGGTGCGCCATGTGCTCGAGCTGCGGCAGCGGGTCACCGACCTCGAGGACGAGCTGGCCCAGGCGCGCGAGCACTCCGATGACTGAGGGCGAGGGGGAGGTCGATCTCGCCGCGCTGCGCCAGGACTACGGCGTCGCCGGGCTGGCCGAGTCTGACGCCGACCCCGATCCCTGGGCGCAGTGGCGCCGGTGGTTCGGGGACGCGGTGGCTGCCGGCCTGCACGAGCCGAACGCGATGATCGTGGCGACCGTGTCGCCTGAGGGACAGCCCTCGGCCCGGACCGTCCTGCTCAAAGGGATCTCCGCGGGTGGCTTCCGGTTCTTCACCAACACCGGCTCCGACAAGGCGCGCGACCTCGCGCTCGAGCCGCGGTGCGCGCTGCTGTTCCCCTGGCACCCGCTGGAGCGGCAGGTCCGGGTGGAGGGAGTCGCGGAGCCGCTGGAGGGCGGCGAGGTGGCGTCGTACTTCTCCTCGCGGCCGCGGGGCTCGCAGCTCGGGGCGTGGGCCTCCCCGCAGTCCCAGGTGGTCGCCGGGCGCGCGCAGCTCGAGGATGCCTACCGCGAGATGGAGGAGCGCTTCGCGGGCCGGGCGGTGCCGGTGCCGCCGACCTGGGGCGGCTACCGGGTGCGGCCGGTTCGCTTCGAGTTCTGGCAGGGGCGGCCGGGACGGCTTCACGACCGGCTGCGGTACCGGCTCGTCGAGGGCAGCTGGGTCGTGGAGCGCCTCGCGCCCTGACGGCCTTGTGGGTGAACTCGCAGGCCCCGGCGCCTGCGCCCTCGGGAGGGCGGTCGAAACGCGCGGATATCCCGTTGTGCGGTGCCCAACCGCGACCTACCGTTGTCGCACACGGGAAAGGAGGTGGTCCGAAGAATGATTTCTTTTGGGACGCGTGAGGTGGCTGCCCGCTAGCAGCCTGCCGTTCGAGCCGGACCACGTCTGAGCTCAGGACCTATGCGGCTGCGGCGAATCCATCGCAGTCACCCGGCCCGCAGGTGACCCCGGCCCGTCCACCGGGGAGGGTCTTCGACCACATCTGCGGGCCGCCGCATTTTTCGAGGGGGCGCGAGGGGGCTCGGTGTGCGGCGCGAGGGGGCGCGGTGTGCGTCGCGAGGGGGCGCGGTGTGCGGCGCGAGGGGGCGCGGTGTGCGGACGGTTGTGCTGGGCAACCACTGGTCGTATGGTTGATCAGATCAACCAACTGCCGTGAATCGAGATGCCCGCCGGATGACGCCCAGGCCGACCAGCGGACCGGGTCAGATGACCCACCGCGAGATCATGGAGGCCCTGACCGGGCTGCTGCTCGCGATGTTCGTCGCCATGCTCTCCAGCACGGTGGTGAGCAACGCCCTCCCGGTGATCGTGACCGATCTCCACGGCAGTCAGACCGGCTACAGCTGGATCGTCGTCGCCACGCTGCTGACGATGACCGCGAGTACGCCGATCTGGGGCAAGCTCGCGGACATCTTCAGCAAGAAGATGCTGGTCCAGTCCGCGCTCGTCATCTTCAGCATCGGGTCGATCGCTGCGGGCCTCGCCGGCAGCATGAGCACCCTGATCGGCGCCCGTGCCTTCCAAGGCCTCGGCATCGGTGGGCTCACCGCCCTGGTGCAGGTCGTGATCGCATCGATGGTGTCGCCGCGCGAACGCGGTCGCTACAGCGGCTACATCGGGGCCGTCTTCGCCATCGCCACGGTCAGCGGCCCGTTGCTCGGTGGCCTCATCGTCGACAGCCCGCTCGGCTGGAGAGGCTGCTTCTTCGTGACGCTGCCGGTGGCAGTGCTCGCCTTCTTCACACTGCAGAAGACACTGCGGCTCGCAGTGGTCAAGCGCCCGGTGCGGATCGACTACGCCGGCGCCGTCTTGATCATGGCCGGCATCAGCCTGATCCTCGTGTGGGTCAGCCTCGCCGGCCAGAGCTTCGACTGGCTGTCCGGGATCTCCGTCGTGCTCGTCGGGGGCGGGCTCGCTCTCATCGCCGCCGCGATGTACGTCGAGGCGAGGTTGGCCTCCGAGCCAGTGATCCCGCTCCGGCTCTTCCGCGACCGCACCACGGCGCTGGCGACGGGCGCCTCGGTCATGATCGGTGTGGCGATGTTCGCGGCGACCGTCTACCTCAGCCAGTACTTCCAACTCGCCCGGGGGATGAGCCCCACCGAGGCCGGGCTGATGTCGATCGCCATGGTCGGCGGTCTGCTGCTCTCGAGCATCGTCAGCGGCAGGGTCATCACCCACACGGGCCGGTGGAAGCGCTGGCTGGTCGGCGGCATGGTGCTGGTGATCGTCGGCCTCGCCCTTCTCGGCTCGATCGACGCACACACGCCGCTGGCCGTCGTGAGTGCGTTCATGGTGGTGGTCGGGCTGGGCCTCGGGGCGACGATGCAGAACCTGGTCCTCGCCGTGCAGAACAACGCCGCGCCCGCAGATCTCGGCGCCGCGAGCTCCCTGGTCGCGTTCTTCCGCTCCATCGGAGGCTCGGTCGGCGTCTCAGTGCTCGGCGCGGTGCTCGCGCACCAGGTCTCTGGAAGCGTGACCGAGGGGATCCGGGGCTTGGCTCGCCGGGGGACGATCTCGCCCGAGCAGATTGCCGAGATGCAGCACTCCACCGGCGACATTCCTAAGCTGGATGCACTCCCGGTCCCGATCCGCGTCCTCTACGAGAACTCGTTCGGGGACGCAGTGGGACATCTCTTCCTGGTCTCGGTGCCCTTCGCAGTCCTGGCGTTCATCTGCGTCGTCCTCATCAAGGAGGTCCCACTCCGGACCACGCTCGCGGCGACAGCCGACAGCGACGAGAATGTGGACCAGGCCGCGGACGTCGCAAAGGAGGCGCGCCGATGACCGATCGGGCCGAGGTGCTGCGCCAGATCGAGACCGAGGTGGGAGTACTGATCCGCCGGGTGCGCCGCGTGATCCGCGAGCGCTCGGAGGCCGTGCATCCGGACCTCCAGCCGGCGTCGTACCTCGTTCTTGGCTACATACGTGACCACGGCCCGATCCGGGCGTCGGCCATGTGTGCGGTGTTCGGCATCGACAAGGGTGCGATCAGCCGGCACGCACAGCACCTGATCGACCTCGGCCTCGTCGACCGCGCGGACGACCCCGAGGACGGCCGCGCCACCCTGCTGACCGTGAGCGAGGACGGGCGGCGGCGGATCGACGCGGTGGCCCAGTCGAGGCGCAAGGCACTCGACCAGCGGCTCAACGACTGGACCGCCGAGGAGCTGGGCGACTTCGCCGGGATGCTGCGGCGCTATAACGACGCGCTCAGCCCTCCCACCGATCGCTGAGCCGCCGCACTCCGCGCCCCTTCGCGGCGCACACCGCGCCCCTTCGCGCCGCACACTGCGCCCCTTCGCGGGGTCAGCGGAGCCAGACGGCGGTGTCGGGTGGGAGCTTGCCGTCGGCGGTGAGCGGGGAGCTGGAGATCAGGACCTCGCCGTCGGGGAGCTCCACCGCGCTGGGGCCGGCGTTCAGCAGGACCTTCACGCCCGCGCGGACGATGAGGAGCAGGTCGCCCTCGGCGGCTGCGACCGTCGACTCGTCCGCGCCGGTGAACACCTTGCGCCGGGTGGTGAGCGCCCGCTGGTAGAAGGCGAGGGTCGACTCGGGGTCGGCCTCCTGGGCTTCCACGGTGAGGTCGGCCCAGTCGGCGGGCTGCGGGATCCACGGCTGACCCGCAGCCGGTCCGAAGCCGTACGGCGGCGCCTGACCCGACCACGGCATCGGCACCCGGCAGCCGTCGCGGCCGGGCTTGCCGGTGCGGCGCCACGACGGGTCCTGCCGCGCCTCGGGCGGGACGTCCACCTGCTCGAGCCCGAGCTCCTCGCCCTGGTAGAGGTAGGCCGAGCCGGGCAGGGCGAGCATGGCCAGCGTCGTCGCGCGGCCCCGGGCCAGTCCGACCGGGCCGCCGCCGTACCTCGTCGGGTGCCGCTCCACGTCGTGGTTGGAGAGCACCCAGGTGGGCGCCGCCTGCGCTGCTGCGACCGCGGCAATGGAGCCGGTGATCACCTCGGCGAAGTCCTCCGCCGACCACTTCGTGCCGAGCCAGGCGAAGTTGAACGCCTGGTGCAGCTCGTCGGGCCGGACGAACAGGGCCATCGACTCGGTGGTCTGGGTCCACGCCTCGGCGACGGCCATCCGGTCACCGGGGTAGGAGTCGAGCACGCGCCGCCAGCGGCGGTAGACGTCGTGCACCTCGGGCTGGTCCCACATGGGCTCGTCGTTCAGCACCCGCTCGACCATCGACGCGGACTTCTTCTGCTCCTTCTCCAGGCGCTTCTGGTCGCGGAGCGACTCCTCCTTGTAGAGGCCGTGCGCGACGTCGACGCGGAACCCGTCGACACCCTTGTCCAGCCAGAACCGCAGCACGTCCTCGAACATGTCGCCGACCTCCGGGTTGCGCCAGTCCAGGTCGGGCTGCGTGGAGTCGAAGAGATGCAGGTACCACTGCCCCGGGGTGCCGTCGGCCTCGGTGACCCGCGTCCACGCCGGACCGCCGAAGACCGACTCCCAGTTGTTGGGCGGCAGGTCGCCCTCGGGGCCGCGGCCCTCACGGAACAGGTACCGCGCACGCTCGCGGGAGCCGGGACCGGCGGCGAGCGCCGCCCGGAACCACGCGTGCTGGTCGGAGGTGTGGTTGGGGACGAGGTCCACGATCACCCGGAGATCCAGCCCGTGCGCCGTCTCGAGCAGTACGTCGATGTCGTCGAGCGAGCCGAAGAGGGGGTCGACGTCCCGGTAGTCGGCGACGTCGTACCCGTGGTCCTTCTGCGGCGAGGTGTAGAACGGGGTGAGCCACAGGGCGTCCACCCCGAGCTCGCGCAGGTAGGGGAGCCGGGCGGTGATCCCCGGGATGTCGCCGACGCCATCGCCCCCGGCGGGGTGCGCGTCGGAGAAGCTGCGGACGTAGACCTGGTAGACGACGGCGTCGTACCACCAGGGCGTCCCGCCCGGACGCGCGGAGGAGGTGGTGGTCATCGGAAATCCTTCGGGTCGACGGCGATCCACACCTGCTCGGCCGTCGCGACCACGATGTCGCTGGGTCCGTACAGGGTGGAGGCCGTGTGGGTCTTGCGTCCCTCGATGTGACGTTCTTCGCCCACCACGACGTATCGCTCGGACGTGCGAGGCAGGCTGTGCACCTCGACCGTGATCCGGCCGAGAACCGAGGGTCGCCCCTCGAGGTCGCTGGCCCAGGCGCTGGGGCAGTCGAGCGCGGCCCAGGTTACCGGGACACTGGACTCGTACGGCGTCCAGGTGGCTGCCACCCTCCGGCGGTCGGTGCTCGGCGCGGAGACCGGGCCGGCGAAGATCCGCAGGCCGTCACCGGGCTCCCGCGCGGTCCCGCACACGAAGCAGCCCGGGAAGGGGTGGTTCCGGTGTCCGGCGTACGACGCCTCCGCGCGCGCCGCCTCCCCGGCCGGGACCGGGGCGACCGGTGTGAGCGGGTCTCCGGCGTACTGGGCCTCGGCCACGGTCCGACCGTCGTGGCTGAGGACCGCGCCGGCCGCGGTGGGCTCGACCTGGAGCGGGGTCGACAGCGGCGGGGGCAGCCTGAGGGTGACCGTGACCGCCGTGCCGACCGCCTGGCGGGGCAGAGTGGCGGCGAGCGCGCCGGCGACCCAGCCTCCGTTGCCGGAGCTGGGCGGGCCGTTGAAGCGGTGGGGGACGGTCAGGATCGCCACTCCCATACCCTCCCATCCGGCATCAAGGAGACCGGCGTCGAGCCGCGTCGCTCGGCATAGGTCAGAATGGGCGCGTGAGCGATCTCATCGACACCACCGAGATGTACCTCCGGACGGTCTATGAACTGATCGAGGAGGGCATCGTCCCGCTGCGGGCCAGGATCGCCGAGCGCCTCCACCAGAGCGGTCCCACGGTGTCGCAGACGGTGGCGCGGATGGAACGCGACGGGCTGCTCACGGTCGAGGGCGACCGCCACCTCGAGCTGACCGAGGAGGGCCAGCGTCTGGCGACCCGGGTGATGCGCAAGCACCGCCTTGCGGAGCGCCTGCTCACCGACGTGATCGGGCTCGACTGGGAGCTCGTGCACGAGGAGGCGTGCCGCTGGGAGCACGTCATGTCGGAGACCGTCGAGCGCCGGCTGATCGAGCTGCTCGGGCACCCGACCGAGTCTCCCTACGGCAACCCGATCCCCGGCCTCGCGGAGCTCGGCGAGGAGCGCATCGGCGAGCACTTCATGAACGACGTCGAGCCGCTGTCCAAGGCCGCGACCCCCGAGATCACCCGCGCCCTGGTACGCCGGATCTCCGAGGAGATGCAGAAGGACGAGGCGCTGATGAGCGCCATGCGTCGCGTGGGCGCCCTGCCGGACAAGACGATCACCATCCAGGCGACCCCGGACGGCGTCCTCGTCGGCGCCGGCGGCGAGACCGCGGAGATCTTCCCCGAGGCGGCCGACCACATCTTCGTCAAGAGGTTGTGAGGCTCCCGGCCGTCGCGCGGCGCGGCTGCCGCGCAGCGGTCAGCAGGGAAAGCCACTCACTGGTGCCCGTCTCGACCTTGTACGACGCCAGGTCGTCGCCGCGCGTCCGCCCGCGATTGACGATCACCACCGGCACGCCCAGCAGTGCCGCGCGGCGCACGAACCGCAGCCCACTCATCACGGTGAGGCTGGAGCCGGCGACGATGAGCGCCCCGCGCGACTCGGCGAGGGCCTCCACAGCCGCGTAGCAGCGCGCCACGCGTGGCTTCGGGACGTTCTCGCCGAAGAACACCACGTCGGGCTTCAGCGGCCCGCCGCAGCCGGGTGCCTCGCAGTCGGGCACCACGAAGTCCGCGGTGTCGTCGAGGTCGACGTCGCCGTCGGGCCGCACCGCGACGTCCGCGTGCCGCGCGGCCCAGCCGGGGTTGGCCTGTTCGAGTCGCCGCTGGAGCGCGGGTCGGGTCGTCGTACTCCTGCAGGAGAGGCAGACCACGTCGGCGATCCGTCCGTGCAGGGCGACCAGCCGTGGGGTGCCCGCGGCCTCGTGCAGGCCGTCGACGTTCTGGGTGATCACGAGGTCGGCGTCGAGGGCGGCGACCGCCCGGTGCCCGGCGTTCGGCACGGCGCGCCTCATGCGCGACCAGCCGAGGTGGCTGCGAGCCCAGTAGCGCCGGCGCGCGGCCGGGCCGGACACGAACTCCTGGTAGGTCATCGGCATCCGCGCCGGCGAGTTCGGCCCCCGGTAGTCCGGGATCCCCGAATCGGTCGACAGGCCCGCTCCGGTGAGGACGACGAGCGGGCGGTCGGCCAGCAGGTCGAGCGCGGTGGTCACGGATCGAGAGTACGGCGCGCCGTGCAACCCGGGACTCGCCCGCATTGTTGTAGAGGTGTGAGCATCCGCAGCCTGCCCCGCGACGACGAGTTCGCCGCCTTCGTCCGGGAGCACCGCGGCCGACTCGTCGCGACCGCTCGGCTGCTGACCGGTGGCGACCCCCACCTGGCCGAGGACCTGGTCCAGACCGCGCTCGTGCGGGTCTACCTCGCCTGGGGTCGGGCCCGCGCCGGCAGCCCCGCCGCCTACGCGCGCCGCGTCCTGGTCAACGGCTTCATCGACCACCGTCGGCGCCCGTGGGTCCGTCGCGAGGAGGCCTCGTCGGCCGTGCCGGACGAGGCGGTCGTGCCGGACGACGCCTTCGGCGACGACCCGACCCTGGTGACCGCGCTGGCCGAGCTGCCGCCGCGGATGCGCGCGGCCGTCGTCCTGCGCCATGTCCACGACCTGTCGGTCGAGGAGACCGCCGACGCGCTCGGCTGCAGCACCGGCACGGTCAAGAGCCAGACCGCGCGGGCGCTCGACAAGCTCCGCGTCGCCATGACCCCCGCCGCCCCGACCCCCGCCCGCACGCTCCGAGGAGAACTGCCATGACCGACGACCTCACCGTCCTGACCGACCGTCTCGCCCGACTCGCCGGCACCGCCGCGGTCCCCGCCGAGGCCACCGTCGGCCGCGACGTGGCGCGTGGCCGGACGGCGCTGGTCCGGCGCCGTCGAACCCGGGCCGCGATGGCGGGCGTCGGACTGACCCTCACCATGGGCGCAGGCCTCGGTGTGCTCCTGGTGGCGCAGGACCCCGTCGACGGCGGCCGCTCGCCGGCCGCCGGTCCGTCCCAGGGCGGCCCGACGACCGGCGACTCCTCGACCGCAGAGGTCGCGCTCGTCTCCTACTCGGGACGGCAGCCGGAGGGCTTCACGGTGGCGAAGGTGCCGGCGGGGTTCGTGGTCCAGGGCTCCGACGCGTTCGTGCTGACGCTGGCCCCGACCGGGGACAGCAGCCACTACCTCAGCTTCGCCGACAAGCTGGTCGTCACCCTGCAGTCCCTCGACGCCGCCCCCGGCGCGCCTGAGGGCACGCCGGTCGAGGTGGACGGCGAGCCCGGCGCGATCCGCGAGGCCCCCGACGGCCTGGCGCGCACCCTCTCCTACGTGGACGGCGACCGCCGCGTCGAGATCCAGGCCTGGCGCACCGTCGGGCTCACCGACGACCAGCTCGTCGAGTTCGCGGAGGGCATCGGCGTCACCGGCGCCGCGCAGGCGCCGCGCGGCTGACCGGCGGCGTCAACGGTCCTCCTCGACCGACTCGGGCCGGTCGATGTCGGGCCGGTCGATGTCGGGCCGCTCGATGTCGGGCCGCTCGATGTCGGGCCGGTCGACGAGAGGCCGGTCGACGAGAGGCCGGTCGATGAGGGGGACGAAGGTGTAGGCCCCGTGCTCCTCGACCTCCACCTGGCCGTCGACGAGGCGGGTGACGCGCAGCATCTCGCCGTTCACCGGGCCGACGAGGACCCCGCTGAGCGCGAGCTGCTGGACCAGGACGTCGGGGAACTCGCCGGCGTCCGCGGACAGCAGGATCCGGTCGTACGGCGCCCCCCGCGGCCAGCCCAGGACGCCGGGCTCGGCCTGTCGGAGCTCGACGCCCTCGAGCCCGCCGACGTTGGCCCGACCGAACTCCAGCACCTCGGGGATCAGCTCGACCCCGACCACCGAGCCCGACGGACCGACGAGGTGGGCGAGCAGCGCGCTGGTCCAGCCCGAGCCGCAGCCGACGTCGAGAACGTGGTCGCCGGGTTGCGGATCGAGCAGCTCGAGCATGTTGGCGACCGTCGTCGGCTGGGAGTTCGTGACGCCGTGCCCGATGGGAAGCGGCTTGTCGAGGCCGGCGAAGGGGCGTTGCTCCGCGGGCAGGAAGTGCTCCCGGGCCACGGCCCGGAGAGCGTCCGCCACCCGGCCCATCGGCTCAGCCGTAGCGCAGCCGGGCGCGCTCGCGGGCCTTCTGCGCCTCGACCTCGCGGTCCTTGGGCGGAGCAGTGGTGACCAGGTCCTCGAGCAGATGCTGGGTGATGTGGGCGACCTCGGCGACGGCGCGGTCGAAGGCGGCCTGGTTGGCCTGGCTCGGCTTCGTCGTACCGCTGATCTTGCGGACGTACTGGAGCGCCGCCGCCGTCACCTCGTCGGTGCTCGCCGGGGGGTCGAAGTTGTGGAGCGTTCGGATGTTGCGGCACATGCTTCGAGCCTACGTCGAACCCGCCCCGGCCGCGCTCGGCCCACGTGCGGCTACAGCTCGAAGAACTGGGCATGCTCGCCGGTCACCAGGACCACCCGGCCGTCCGGCATGGGCACGGCCCGGACGTGGTCGACGTCATCACCGAACTCCACCCTCACCATCCGGTTCCGCAGCTCGCCGTCGACCAGCCGCAGCACCGACACGTAGCCGATCCGCCGGTCGGTCCACCTCTGGACCACGGTCAGCATGGTGCGGTGCTCCGGCAGCCAGGTGAACGAGCGCGGGTCGGACCCGGCGAGGGCCTCGGTTCCGTTGCCGTAGCTCACCACGTCCATCCGCCGCACACGTCCCAGGTCGACGACGTTGAACAGCCCCACCTGCGCGCCCCAGCCGCCGGTGCCGTCCGGGCCTTCGCCGACACCGACCATGCGCCGGCTTCCGAGCGGGTGCAGGTAGGACGAGAACCCCGGGATCTTGAGCTTGCCGAGCAGCCGGGGTTTCGCGGTGCTGGTGAGGTCGACCGCGTAGAGCGGGTCGACCCGCCGGAACGTCACCATGATCGCGAGATCGTCGAACCACCGCACGGACTGGATGTCCTCGTTGCGGCCCAGGCCGTCCAAACGGCCCCGCTCGACCAGGTCCTCGCCGGCGCGGCGGAAGGTCACGATCGAGTTGAAGTTGCCGGTCTCCGACGTCGGGCCGACCGCGACCCGCAGCACGCCGTCGGCCTCGTCGACCGACCAGCGATCGCGGATCCGGCCCTCCACCTCGCCGGAGGCGACGTGGCGTGCGGAGGTCCCGTCGAGGGCGAAGTCGAAGAGGTACGACGAGCCGCCATCCCCGCCGATCCGGCCGACCAGGCTGCCGTCGCCCTCGCACCAGTCGATGCACTGCGGTGCGTCGCCGCTGGCGACGAGGTACAGATGGTCGGCCGACTCGTACGCGATGTCGGTCGCCCCGGCCAGGCCGATCGCGTCCAGCCGGTCCGGCGCCCCGGCCTCGAAGCCGACGACGCTGACGGTGTCGAGGCCGAGATCGTCGTCGGGGATGGCCACATTGGTGCAGTCGAGCAGCTGCTGGCCCTTGTCGCCGCTCTCGCCCGACACCGTGACGGTCGGCAGCCAGTCCTCGATCGTCGAGCCCTCGACGACCTGCAGGTTGTGCTTCAAGGCGTCCTTCTCGCTGCGGCGACCGCGTGGCTCGACGAAGTCGAGGTCGGGCAGACCGGAGGAGAGGACCAGGCGGACCGCGGACCCGTGCTGGCGCGCGGAGAGCAGGCCGGCGTCGTAGGCGATGTCGTCGACGACCGCCGGTTCACTGGGATCGGCCAGGGAGACGGTCAGCACCCGGGTTCCGACCGGCGGCTGGCGGCCGTAGCGGCGGTGGTAGCCGTCCGGGTCGGCGGCGCGGTCCGGGTCCGTGTCGTCGGCGCCGATCGCGACGACCGTGTCCTTGCTGAGCATGATCTCGGCGTCCTCGATCCCGGGCAGGTCGATGCTGGAGAGCTTCTCGGTGGAGGAGCCGCTGACCGAGTAGGTCACCAGCTCGTCGTCGCGGACCAGGGTGAGGATCTCGCCGTTCGTCTTGACCGTGTCCGGCTCGTCGACCGCCGCCTCCTGGACGTTGGTGCCGGTCTCGCTGTTGACCTGGCGGTCGGTCTGCGGTCCCGACGCGGACTCGGTGCCGTCGCGAGGTCCGGGTGCGCTGTCGGCCATCCCCCCTCGCCTGTTCGGCTCGTCGAGCGGGACCGGCGCGCCGCCGAGCAGATCGTCGCCCGCGTAGCCCTGGCCGTACAGGGGACCGCCCCACCCCCAGGGGCCGACCAGCCCGATCGCGCGGTCGACGTACGACGCCAGTAGCTCCTCGCAGGACTCAGCCGCCTCGAGGTCGCCCTGGAAGGCCACGTTGCTGGGCAGCGGCTGAGCGCCGGGCGGCGTTCTGCTCCCGCCCCCGTCGGAGCCGACCAGCGTGCCGACGACGAAGGACGCGGCCAGGCCGGTCACGGCCGCGGCCGTCACCAGCGGTCGTACGACGAGACGCCGGCGCTTCGGGCTCGCCGCTCCGCCGCCGGCCTCGGCGAGGATCTCGCGCACCGGCGGCCTGCCGGTGGGGTAGTCGTCCCAGAGTCGTTCGAGGTCGGTCATTTCGGTCCTCCGGACAGGTCGAGCAGATGGTCGTTCGAGGCGAGGTGCGCGAGCGCGCGGGACAGTCGGCTCTTGACCGTCCCCGGCGGTATCCCGAGTGCCTCGGCGGTCTGCCTCTCGGTGAGCTGGACGAAGTAGCGCAGCACCACCACGTCGCGAGCAGCCTTCGGGAGCGAGCCGAGCGCACGCTGCACCGCGTCGGCGATCGCGACGGCCTCGGACGCGTCGGGTCGGACGCCGGCCCCGTGCGTCTCCGGCCGGTCGAGCACGGCCTGCGGGTCGCTGTACTGCTGGCTTGCCTTCCACCACGGGCTGCGGCGGGTGTCGCGCAGGCAGTTGAGGAGCATCCGGTAGACGTAGGCGTCGCGGTTCTCGGCGCTGCTCACCCGGTCCCAGCCGGTGTAGCAGCGGACCAGGGTGGTCTGGGCGAGGTCCTCGGCCTCGTGCGGACGGGCGCCGAGGAAGACCGCCGCCCGCACCAGGGTCGGCCAGCTCTGCTCGACGTAGGCGGCGTACGCCGTCTCGGTGTCCGGGTCCACGGGCTCTCCGTTGCTCTGATGGTGTGCTGAACCTACGACGGCGCTCGGGGGGTGCGGGGTTCCATCGGATCTCCGCGCGATGGAAGGATCGCCGCATGGCTGACAACTCCCGCCCCTACGACGTCGTGCTCTTCGGCGCCACCGGCTTCACCGGCGGTCTGACCGCCGACTACCTCGCGGCGCACGCGCCTGCCACGCTGCGGTGGGCGCTCGCGGGACGCAACGAGGAGAAGCTGGAGAAGGTGCGCACGCACCTCGCCCAGGCCAACCCGGCACTGGCCGAGATGCCGCTGCTGGTCGCCGACGCCTCGGACGCCGACGCGCTCGCCGAGGTGGCCGCGACCGCCAGGGTCGTCGCGACCACGGTCGGCCCCTACCTGGAGTACGGCAGCCCCCTGGTCGCCGCCTGCGCGGCTGCGGGGACCGACTACGTCGACCTGACCGGCGAGCCCGAGTTCGTCGACCGCGCCTACGTGGAGCACCACGCGACCGCGGTGAGCAGCGGCGCACGGCTCGTGCACGCCTGCGGGTTCGACTCGGTCCCGCACGACCTGGGTGCGTACTTCACCATCAAGGAGCTTGCCGCTGAGCTCGGGGGCGAGATCACCGAGCCGGTGAGGATGCGGGGTGTGGTGCGGTCCAAGGCCGGGTTCTCCGGCGGGACCTTCCACTCCGCGCTCACCGCGTTCTCCCGCGCCCGCCAGATGAGGGAGGCCGCGAAGGCCCGACGTCGGCTGGAGCCGCGGCCCGAGGGCCGTCGCTCACGGGCGGCGGCCGGCAGGCCCCACCGGGACGGGGACCTCGGCTACTGGCTGCTGCCACTGCCGACGATCGACCCGTTCGTGGTCGCGCGCAGCGGCGCAGCGCTGTCGTCGTACGGCCCGGAGTTCACGTACTCGCACTATGCGGGCACCAAGACGCTGCGGTACGCCGCCGGCGGGGCCGTCGGCGTCACCGGCCTCACCGTGGCCGCCCAGGTCCCGCCGCTGCGCAACCTGCTGCTGAAGAAGGTGCCGCAGGGTGAGGGCCCCTCGGAGAAGCGGCGCGAGAGGTCCTGGTTCACCGTGGACTTCGTCGCCGACAGCGCGGGAGTGAAGGTGCACACGCGCGTGTCCGGCGGCGACCCCGGGTACACCGAGACCGCCACGATGCTGGCGGAGTCGGCGATGTGCCTCGCGCTGGACGAGAACCCCAACGTCTCGGGCCAGGTCACCCCGACCGTGGCGATGGGCGAGGCGCTGCTGGCCCGGCTCCGGAGTGCCGGGATCACGTTCGAGCGCCGAGGCTAGCCGGGAGTCGACGGGGCCGACTGGAGCCCATCCGCGACGCACATGCAGGTCGGCCGCCCGGGCTTTCCCGGGCGGCCGACCTGTGGTGTGAGATCAGCGGGCGCCGCGCGCGATCCGCTGGCGGGCCAGGAGCGAACCCGCAGCCATGACCAGTCCGCCACCGGCGAGGACCCACGCGAGATCGATGCGCTCGTCCTGGCTGGCACCGGCACCGGCGTCGATGCGGCTCGGGACCGGGACGTCGGCGGTGCCCTCGACGTCGACGCCAGGCGTGTCCTGGTTGTCGTCGCCGGGGTTGTCGTCACCGGGGTCGTCACCCGGCTCGGGGTTGGTGAGGTCGTCCGGGACCTCGGGCTCCTCGTCGGGCTCGGGGTTCGTGATGTCGTCCGGGACCTCGGGCTCCTCGTCCGGCTCCGGGTTCGTGATGTCGTCCGGGCGCTCCGGCTCCTCGTCCGGCTCGGGGTTCTTGATGTCGCCCGGACCCGTCGGGTCGACCGGCCCCGGCTCGGGGTTGGCGATGTCGGTCGGGCCGGTCGGCTTCGGGTCGACGACGCCGGGCCGGACCTGGAAGTCCATGTTGTCGTCGGCGTGGGCGAGGCCGCCGCCGACGGCGATGGCGCTGGCCGCGAGCGGCGCGGCGATCAGGAGGCGGACGGCGGTGCGGGTGCTGTTCTTCATCGGATTCTCCTTGGGGGTTCGGGGCGACCGTTCGTGGTGGCCCCTCGAGTTGGTTTCGATGCTGGTAAGAGCAGGCGCCCACCCCGACCTTGCAGATTTCCTCGCGACTTCTCCGGATTTCTTTTTTGACCGGGATCCGGCCGTCATCACTCCATCCGGGCGGGTCCCTGCTGGCTCGACCGCCGGTCAGGGGGAGGGGCTCGTGGAGGCGAGGTGCGCGTAGACGATGGTGTTGTCGGGATAGCCGAGCTCCGGGTCCCGCTTCCCTCCGCAGGTGATCAGCCGCAGCAGTGCCTCGTTCGTGTCGGGCCAGATCTCGTCGTACGGAAGGTCGTCCTTGGAGACGTCCTCGACGTCGTCGACGACGAACGTCGCGACGGCGCCGGCCCGGTGGACCCGGATCAGGTCACCGGGCTGCAGCGTGACCAGGTCCCAGAACACGTCGGGGCCGTCCGGTCCGTGCACGTGAGCCACCACGACCGCGCCACCGGGCTCCCCGGGACGCGGCCCCGGGTCGTACCAGCTGGCGTCGCCGAAGTCAGGCGTGTCCAGGGTCCCGTCGTCGCGCAGGCCGCGACCGGTGAGTCGCTCGTCGACCCCGATCGCGGGCACCTCGATCCGGGTGGGTACGGGGACCGGCTGCGGCGGCTCGGGCGCTGCCGGCACCGACGGCGCCGGTGTCGGAGGCGCGGGGGCGGTGATCACCGTCGGCGGGGCGGGTCGGTCGTCGACCAGGCCGAGGACGCCCGCCGCCCCCAGCCCCAGGCCCGCGATCGCTCCGATCAGGGTCCCCAGTCGTGCGCTTCTGCCCATGTCCCGTCCTCCTGTGTGCGTTGGCTGCGCAGGTAGGAGCAGGTGAGGCGCCAGGTCTTGCAGGTTTCGGCGTCGTGGCCGGCCGCGGGCGGATCAGCCGGGGCAGGGGTCGACCGAGATCGTGCGGGTGCGGCGTGCCTGGTGGCCGCCGGGGTCGGTCGCGACGAACGTGACCACGACGTCACCGCCGACCGGGAAGCCGCCGATCGTCGCGCGCCAACCGTCCGCGGAGCGGGACGCGGTCCGCTGACCGGTAGCCCCGCTGGGGCCCTCCCACGACACTCGGGTCGACGCCACGCCCGAGCCGTCGGTGATCGTGGCCGCGACCGTGACCAGTCGGCCGGTCGCGTCGCACTCGTCGGCCTCGAGCACCTCGATGGCGCCGATCCGTGGCGCGAGGTCCCTGGCCAGGCGGACCGTGATCAGCACCGTGCCGCCGGACCAGGCCACGGCGACCCGCCCGCTGCTGGCACCCTCGGGCAGCGCCGAGCGATCGGCACTGATCTGCAGCGTGGTCGCCGCGCCGGGCTCGATGGAGTCGCTGCCCGGGCTCGCATCGAGCCACCCCGCTCGCGGGTTCGCCGTGAACTCCAGGGCGGTGCCGCCGGTGTTCCTCAGTCGCACGCTCCCCGTGGAGGACCGGCTGCCGAGGTCCAGGACGCGGGTCGACACCTGGAGCGAGGCCGGTGTCGCCACGGTGGGCTCGTCGGTCGTCGCCGTCGGCGAGGGCTCCCCCGGAGGGGACGGCTCGTCCGAGACCGGGGGCTCCTTTGGAGCGACCAGGCTGGGCTCCGAGGTGGGACCCGTCGGCCCCGGGTCGCTGGTGGCGCTGTCCGCGGTGCTCGCCGCGCTGGTCGAGGAGTCGATCCCCACCAGGTCGTCGCCGGACGCGGGCCACCAGGTGACCACCGCCCAGGTGCCCAGCGCGATGAGCAGCATCGTCGTGCCGATCAGGAGGCCGCCGCGCCTCCCGTGATGGCCGTCGCCACCCGGCGGGGGGACCGGTGGTGCTGCCGGGTCCGCGTAGTAGGCGACCAGGCGCTGGTCGTCGAGAACCCGCTCGCGCAGTCCTGCGGGCGCCGCCACGAGCGGGACCGCAGCGAGCAGGGCCAGCGGGCTGACCATGACCTTGCGACGGCTCTCGCACACGTCGCAGCCGTCGATGTGGCGCGCCACCCGCTTGCGGATCAACGGGGAGAAGCGGCCGTCCCAGTCCTGCAGCAGGTCGGCCAGCGTCGTGCAGTCCTCGCTCCCGCGACGCGCGATCAGCAGGGCGCCGAGGGCGCGCTCGACCTGGTCGCGGGCCCTGCTCAGCATGACGTACGCGTTCGCGGGGGTGACGTCCATGGCCGCTGCGAGCTCGGCCCCCTCGAGCCCCTGACGAAGGTGGAGGTCCAGGAGTGCGCGGTCACGGTCGTTCAGGCCCTCGACGGCGGCCCACACCAGGTCCCGAGCCTGGTGCTGGACGGCCGCCGCCTCGACCTGCTGCTCGGGTCCGTCTCCCAGGTCAGGCATCTCGGCCAGCCACTCGTCGTCGTGCGCCACCCGCGCCCGGCCTCTCAGCGTCCGCAGGCACTCGTTCCGGACGACCGAGTAGAGCCACGGTCGCAGGCTGGAGTGGTCCCGCAGCTGGTCGAGCTTCTCCGCCATCACCACGAAGGAGTCCGCGACGCAGTCCGCGGCCTCCTCGCGGTTGCGCACCATCGAGAACGCGAAGTCGTAGAGACGGTCGGCGTAGCGCTCGTACACACCCGCGAACGCCCGCCGGTCGCCGGCGAGGACGCCGGCGACGAGTTCCGAGTCGGGTTCGACCGCCTGGTTCATGGGGCGACTGTACGGATCTCGGGCGTGGGCGGGGGCGCGTGCACATCGGTCCCCTCTCGGCTCGCGGACTTGGCTGACGAGAGTGAGAGCGCCCGCGGCCTCGAACCTTGCACTTTCTGGGCCGGTTTCTCAGATCGGGGTGATCGGCAGCGACTTCCGGGGCTGGAACTGGAATGCGGCGCCGGTGCTGACCCTCGTCACCGCCACCTCGTCGGCCTCCCTGGCCGGCAGCTCACCGCGGACGACGGTGAGCTGCCACGCGTCCTCCTCGCCCAGGCCGCGCACCTGCACACGGAGGCGCGGGTCCACCCCGCGCACGACTGCCTGCAGCGCGGCCGTCCACGCCGGTCCGCACAGCGAGATCCACGCGTCGTCCTCGTGGGCGGCAGACGGCCGGACGGTGAGCGTGTGCCCGGAGATCTCGGCGTCGACGTACGCCGCGGGGTTCAGCAGGGGATGTACGGCGAGCAGCCGCACTGCCGCCGTCACCGGGTCGGTCGCGTCGGTCAGCCCGAGCGCCCGCGCGAGGCGTTCCGCGCCGATGCCGGCCACGCCGACCAGCTGCTTGCGGCGGATGCTCAGCAGCTCCGCGTCGGTCTCGGTGCGCTCCGCCACAGCCATCGCGAAGGCGTGGTCGAGCAGGTGCATCTGGAGACAGACCTCGTCGGCGATGCGCACCAGCGCCGACCGGGAGAAGTCGGCGAAGTCGATGTCGGAGAGCAGCGGTCCGGTGTAGTCGGCACGTCCCTCGTCGCTCGGGTCGATCGGCTCGAGCTCGAGCGTCGCGGCCCGGGTCCTCTCGTTGGCAGCGAGCGCCGCGATGCCCTCCGCCTCGGGGTGGGACTCGTCGATGATCACGGTCCACGCGCAGTGGGGCTTGCGGTCGGCCGGCCTGCGCGGCGGCCGGTGGATCGGCCGCACCTGCGCCTTCGGGTTGGTCGCGACGGCGGTCGCGTCGAAGGTCGGATCCTCGATGTCGTGGCACATGCCCGTGACGTAGGCCTCGCCCATCGGCTCGACGTCCATCAGCGCCCCGCAGTGGTCGAGGTGGAACTCGCCGTGCCACGGGTCGTGCACCGTGTAGCGGAAGTCCATGAACTGCGGGGGAGCGCCGATGTCGAGCTGCAGCCCCTTGAAGATCGTCACCACGTCGCCCCTGCCCTCGACCGCGGGTGCGTAGCCGAGCGCCCGTTGCATCCGCCGGGTGTAGATCGGGCTGGCCGCCGCCCACTCCTCGATCGCGACCTGCAGCATCTCCTCCCGACCGAAGGCCGCGATGCACCAGGCCATGCCGGAGCGGTCGATCAGCTGGCCCATCAACAGCAGCTCGGGCACGAGGGTAGCGAGCTCCTCGCGGGAGAGGTCGGCGTAACGGCTGCGCACCTGACGTTCCTGTCGTGAATTCATGGCCTGGGCATCTCGTTCGTCAGGTACGTCGGCATCAGGCAAGCCCGAGTCGGCCGGCGAGCTTGTCGAGGTGTGCCAGCACCGTCGCCTCGTCCGCGTCCGGCACCCCCCACATCAGCTCGGTCGCCTTCGCGGCGGACCAGTCGGCGAAGTCCTCCGCGCTGGGCCTCCTGGCGACCAGGACGCGGATCTGCGGCTCGCCGGCGCGCCCGTTCGCCGCCCACTCCTCGCGGAGCGCATCGGCCTTCGCCGCGACATCGGTCTCGACGGGCGTGGTCATCCAGCCGTCGGCATGCCGGGCGATCCAGGCCAGCGTCTTCGGCCCGCCGCCCGCGCCGATGACGACCGGGATCACTCCCTGCGGGGGCTTGGGGTAGGCCCAGCTGGGACCGAACGAGACGAACTCGCCGTCGTAGGCCGCCTCCTCCTCCGTCCACAGCGCGCGCATCGCTTCGAGGTACTCCTTGAGCACCGTGCGGCGACGCGCTGCGGGGACGCCGTGGTCGGCGAGCTCGTCGGTGTTCCAGCCGAAGCCGGCGCCGATCGACAGCCGCCCGCCGGAGAGGTGGTCGAGGGTGGCGAGGGTCTTCGCGAGGGTGATCGGGTCGGACTCGACCGGGAGCGCGACGGCCGTGGACAGGCCGATCCTCGTGGTCACGGCCGCGCAGGTGGCGAGGGAGACCCACGGGTCGAGCGTGCGCAGGTAGCGGTCGTCGGGGAGCTCCTCGCCACCGGTCGGGTGCAGGGCGTCGCGGCGGACCGGGATGTGGGTGTGCTCCGGTACGTAGATCGTGTCGAACCCTCGCTCCTCGGCGGCCCGCGCGAGGGCGGCCGGGGTGATCCCGCGGTCGGAGGTGAACAGGACGATGCCGTTGCGCATCTGACGCCTTTCGGTCGCTGAGGGGCCCGCGAGGAGCATGCGAACATCCCGAGCCTAGAACGAGTTCTAGATCGATGCTTGCGGGATGCCGGATCGTCTCCTATGTTGGACATATGTCCAGTCAGGTGTTCGAAACGCCACGCCAAGGCCTCAACCCGCGCCAGGTCGAGACCGTCGAGAGGCTGATGGCGGCCGGCCTCGAGGAGCTGCGTGCCGTGGGGTACGAGGCGCTGACGATCCGCACCGTGGCGCAGCGGGCGGGAGTGTCGCCCGCGACCGCGTACACCTACCTCGCCTCCAAGAACCACCTCTTCGCGGAGCTCTTCTGGCGCCACCTGGCCGCCCGCGACGCGCTGGCCCCCGTCCGCGGTGAGACCCGGGTGGAGCGACTGCAGGGCACCGTCCGTGCGCTCACCGCCCGGATCGTCGAGGAGCCCGAGCTCGCCGCCGCGGTGACTCCGGCGCTGCTGGGCAGTGACCCCGACGTCGCGCGGCTCCGGCTGAAGATCGGCGGCGAGTTCCTCGCGCGCTTCGAGGAGGCGCTGCAGGACCCGGACCGATCCGACCAGCCCGCCGATCCCGCCGTACTGGAAGTGCTGGTGCTGACGTTCTCCGGCGCCCTGCTGCAGGCCGGGATGGGGCTGATGACCTACGACCAGATCGCAGAGCGCCTTGCCTCGGCGGTCGACGTGATCCTGCGCGGCAACTGATGACGACCGCGACAGCGCAGTCGGGGCCGCTGCTCTTCGACCCCTACGACTACGACTTCCACGAGGACCCGTACCCGCTGTACCAGCGGCTGCGCGACGAGGACCCGGTCCACCACAACGAGCGCGACGACATCTGGGTGATCTCCCGTCACGCCGACGTGTTCGAGACCCTGCGCGACGACGTGCGGTTCTCCAACCGGATGGGCGTTTCCCTGGATGCGACCGCGTGGAGCCCCGACGCGCACAAGGTGATGTCGTTCCTCGCCCTGGACGGCGCGGAGCAGTCCCGGATCCGCAGGCTCGTCTCCGCTGCGTTCACCCCGCGTCGGGTACGCGAGCTCGAGCCGGAGGTGCGGCGCCTGACGGACGTCTACCTCACCGCGACCCTCGCCAGGAACGCCGAGAACGGCGAGGCGGACTGGATCAGGGACTTCGCCGGCAAGCTCCCGATGGACGTCATCTCCGAGATGATGGGAGTGCCGGTCGCCGACCGCGACGAGGTACGCCGCCTCGCCGACCTGGTGGTGCATCGCGAGGACGGCGTCCGCGACGTCCCCCAGGCCGGGATGGAGGCGTCCGTCGCGCTGATGTCCTACTACTCCGAGATGGTCAAGCGGCGTCGCGCGCAGCACAGCGACGACCTGACCTCCGCCCTGGTCGAGGCGGAGCTGGACGGGGACCGGCTGCGCGACGGCGAGATCATGGCGTTCCTCTTCCTCATGGTGGTCGCCGGCAACGAGACCACCACCAAGCTCCTCGGGAACGCCCTCTACCACCTCTCCGCCCACCCGGCGCAGCGCGACGAGGTGCTCGGCAGCGCCGCGGAGCCGGCGACGCTGGTGGTGCCCTGGATCGAGGAGACGCTCCGCCACGACACCTCCAGCCAGATGCTGGCGCGCCACGTCGTCGAGGACGTCCGGATGCACGACGTCACCATTCCGCGCGGCTCCAAGGCGCTGGTCCTGCTCGGCTCGGCCAACCGTGACGAACGGGTCTTCACCGACCCGACCGTCTACGACATCCACCGTGACAAGGCGGAGCTGAGCCAGATCGTCAGCTTCGGCACCGGTCGCCACTTCTGCCTCGGCGCCAACCTGGCCCGACTGGAGGCGCGGGTGGTGCTGGAGGAGCTGGTCCGGCGGGTCGAGCACCTCGAGGTGTACGGCGATTGCGCGGTGCGGGTGCACTCCACATCCGTCCGCGGGTTCGCCTCGCTGCCCGTCACGTTCGTGAACCGGAAGGGGGACTGATGGGAAGCGAGAAGTATGCCCAGCCGGACCGCCGGCCCGCCGTGATCGCGGGTGCCTCCTCTGGCATCGGCGCCGAGACCGCGAAGGCGTTGGCCGCTGCGGGGTTCCCGGTGGCGCTCGGCGCCCGGCGGGTCGACCGCTGCGAGGAGCTCGCCGCCGCGATCCGAGCCGAGGGCGGCGAGGCCGTCGCCCACCCGCTCGACGTCTCGTCCACCGACTCCGTCGCGGACTTCGCAGCCAAGGTCACGGCCGGCCTCGGCGACGTCGAGGTGGTCATCAGCAACGCAGGACTCCTCGGCCCCGGCAGGATCATCGAGGTCGAGACGGAGCGGTTCGGTCGCGAGGTCGACGTCAACCTGCTGGGTCCGCACCGCCTGGTCCGCGCGTTCGTGCCCGCCATGGTCGAGCGCCGACGCGGCGACATCCTGTTCGTCTCGTCCGACGTCGCCGTCCGGGCGCGGCCCTTCATGTCGGCCTACACCGCCAGCAAGGCCGGCCTCGAGGGGCTCGTGAGCGCCCTGCAGATGGAGCTCGAGGGCACCGGCGTCCGGGCGTCGGTGGTGCGGCCCGGTCCGACCTGGAGCGAGATGGGGATGGACTGGGACCCCGAGGAGGCCGCGTTCGTCCTCAACCAGTGGGTCAAGTGGGGCCACGCGCGTCACCCCCACTTCCTGAAGGCGCGCGCCATCGCCGACGCGATCGCCACCGTCGTCAGCGCGCCGCGCGGCGTCCACATCTCACCGGTGGACGTCAATCCCGAAGCACCGGTGGCTGACGACGAGCCGGCGGAGAGCGACCGAGTGGAGGACCCGTCATGACCGCGATTCCGCAGGACCTGCTGGCCGGGGTGCCCCAGGTGTCCACGATTCTGGACGACCGGAGCAGCGAGGTGCCGGACCTCATCCGGGGCACCGGCCACCTGCCCGAGATGCGAGTGGACCCGATCGGCCTCTTCACCCGGGTCCGCACGGAGTGCGGCGACGTGGGGCGCTTCCGCCTGGCCGACAAGGACGTCGTGCTGGTGACAGGCGCGGAGGCCAACGAGGCGTTCTTCCGGGCGCCCGACGAGGTGCTCGACCAGGCTGCGGCGTACCCGTTCATGACGCCGATCTTCGGCAAGGGCGTGGTCTTCGACGCCAGTCCCGAGGAGCGCCAGCAGATGCTGAAGAACCAGGCGCTGCGCGGCGACATGATGCGCGGCCACGCGCAGACCATCGAGGCCGAGATCCGCCGGATGGTCGCCGACTGGGGAGACGAGGGAGAGGTCGACCTGCTCGACTTCTTCGCCGAGCTCACCATCTACACCACGTCGGCGTGCCTGATCGGCAAGCCGTTCCGCGAGGAGCTCGACGGTCGGTTCGCGCACCACTACCACGAGCTCGAGCGCGGCACCGACGCGATCGCCTATGTCGACCCGTACGCCGACATCGAGAGCTTCCAGCTGCGGGACGCCGCGCGGCTGAAGCTGGTGGAGCTGGTCCAGGGGATCATCGACCGGCGTCGAGAGCGCGGGACGGTTCCGCGGGACGAGCGCGACCTGCTCGACGTGCTGATCTCCATCGACATGTCGGCCGACTACATCACCGGGATCTTCATCTCGATGATGTTCGCGGGTCATCACACCTCGTCGGGCACCGCGTCCTGGGCGATGATCGAGCTGCTCCGCCACCCGGACGTGATGGCCGACGTGGTCGCCGAGCTCGACGCGCTGTACGGAACCGGCGCCGACGGCACTGGCCCGGTCGAGGTCTCCTTCCAGGCGCTGCGGTCGATCCCGGTGCTGGAGTCGGTGCTCAAGGAGACGCTCCGTCTCCATCCACCACTGATCATCCTGATGCGCCTCGTCCAGGAGGAGTTCGAGCTGCTGGGCCAGAGGATCCCGCCCGGCACGCTGATCGCCGCGTCCCCCCGTGTCTCGAACCGGATCGAGGAGGACTTCCCCGGGGCCGACACGTTCGACCCAGGTCGCTACATCGACCCGCGGCAGGAGGACCTGCAGAACCGCTGGACCTGGATCCCCTTCGGCGCCGGCAAGCACCGCTGCGTCGGCAACGCGTTCGCGATGATGCAGATGAAGGCGATCTTCTCGGTCACCCTCCGCGACTTCGAGTTCGAGATGGCGCAGCCGTCCGAGTCCTACCGCGACGACTGCTCGAAGATGGTGATCCAGCTCGAGCAGCCGTGCCTGGTCCGCTACCGCAGGCGTTCGCGATGAAGGTCATTGCCGACACGAGCATCTGCCAGGGCCACCAGCTCTGCCAGGGCGAGGCCCCGGACGTCTTCGGCTTCGACGAGGCCGCCGACGTCGTCGCGCTCCTTGAGGAGCACCCCGACGAAACGCGCCGTGCCGCCGTGACCACCGCGGTGAGGTACTGCCCTGCCTTCGCACTCTCCATCGAAGAGGACTGACATGAGTGACCCCAACGGATCCAACGCACTGACCCGGGCCGAGATCGAGGAGTTCTGGGAGTCCTGGCTCGAGATCAACCGCGAGGCGGAGCGCATCGGCGACTGGCGGATCATGGCCGACCACTACGCCGAGGACGCCAGCTACGGCTGGATGTACTCCGTCGACGAGCACTTCATGGCGGTCGGTCGCGACCAGATCCGGGACTGGGCCATCGGCATCGAGATGGACGGCTTCGACGGCTGGCACTACGACTACGTGGCCACGGTGATGGACGAACGGAACGGCATGATCGTCGGCTTCTGGAAGCAGCGGTCCGGGATCGTCGACGAGGCGACCGGCAAGGAGTACGAGATCCTCGGCATCGGCGGCTCGTGGTTCGGCGTCGAGCGTCAGACGCACGGTGCCAATGCCGGTCAGGTAAAGATCGCCTGGCAGCGCGACTGGTTCGACATGCCGTCGACGGCGCACACGTTCATGGAGATCCTCAAGGCCGGCAAGGCGCCCGAGCGGCTGCTGGAGCGGATGAAGGTGACCGGCCACGGCGTGCCGGGGCACTACCACCTCGAGGACCTCCCGTCGCCGGTGTGGCCGCCCCCGGTCGAGGAGGGCAGGTTCCTCCAGCAGAGGCCTGCGGAGGTGCAGGCATGAGCGCGGGCGCCGGCGGCATGATCGCCGCGCCGCCCGCGCAGCAGCTGGTCGACGGCAAGCTGAGCGGCGCGAGCAACGGGGCGTCGTACCCGATCCTGAACCCGGCGAACGGCGAGCTGATCGGCCACGCTCCCGACAGCACCCCCTCCGACGTCGCCGCCGCGATCGGGGCCGCCCGCCGGGCGTTCGACGAGACCGACTGGTCGACGAACATCGAGCTCCGGGTCCGCTGCCTGCGCCAGCTCCACCAGGCGCTGACGGACAACGCCGACGAGTTCCGGGCGCTGACCACGGCCGAGGTCGGGATGCCCGGCTTCATGATGGGCGCGGCCGGATTCGACGTCCCGGTCGCGGGCCTGAAATGGGTCACCGACCTGCTCGAGTCCTACCAGTGGGAGACCGATCTCGGCGTCGCGGAGCCGATGGGCATCCCGACCAGGCGGACGGTGCGACGCGAGCCGATCGGCGTCGTCGCCGCGATCACCCCGTGGAACGTGCCGAACCAGATCAACCTCGCCAAGATCGGACCGGCGCTGGCCGCCGGCTGCACAGTGGTGCTCAAGCCCGCGCCGGACACCCCGTGGGTCGCCTGCGAGCTCGGCCGGCTCGTCGCCGAGTACACCGACATCCCGGCCGGCGTCTTCAACGTGGTCACCCCGAGCGACAACAGCGTCGCGGCGAGGCTCACCAGCGACCCGCGCGTCGACATGGTCTCGTTCACCGGCTCGACCGATACCGGCCGCGCGGTCATGGCGGCCGCCGCTCCGACGCTGAAGAAGGTGTTCCTCGAGCTGGGCGGCAAGTCCGCCGCGGTCGTCCTCGACGATGCGGACGTGGCCGCCGCGGCCGGCGCGACCGCGTTCACCGCTTGCATCCACGCCGGCCAGGGCTGTGCCCTCACGACGCGGCTGGTCGTCCCGCGGGAGAGGTACGAGGAGGCGGTGGAGGTCGCTGCCGCCACGATGGCGACGATCGGCGTCAAGGACCCCGCCGACCCCGGCGCGATCTGCGGCCCGGTGATCTCGCGGGCCCAGCGCGACCGGGTCGCAGGCTACCTCCGGCTCGCCGAGCAGGAGGGCGGCCGCATCGTCACCGGCGGCAGGGTTCTCGACCAGCCGGGCTTCTGGGTGGAGCCCACCGTCGTCGCGGGCCTGGACAACTCCTCGCGGCTCGCGCAGGAGGAGATCTTCGGCCCGGTCCTCGTCGTGATCCCCCACGACGGCGACGACGACGCGGTCCGGATCGCCAACGACTCCGACTTCGGCCTGTCCGGCTCGGTCGAGTCGGCCGACCTGGACCGCGCCAAGGCCGTCGCCCGCCGGATCCGCACCGGAACCCTCGCCGTCAACGGCGGCGTGTGGTTCAGCCCCGACGTGCCGTTCGGTGGCTACAAGCAGTCCGGCCTGGGCCGGGAGATGGGCCTGGCAGGCTTCGAGGAGTACCTCGAGATGAAGACCATCGCGGAGCCGGCGTGAGGCGGGGTGGGAATCACCGGTTAACCGGTGAAACCTGCACTTCCCGGCCGTTGCAACGCCCCAGAAGTGCAGGAATCGCCGGTTAACCGGTGATTCATGCAGCCCGGCAAGCGACTATCCACAGGGAGAGACATGCGGTTCGAGGACAAGGTCGTCGTCGTCACCGGCGCGGCCCAGGGGATCGGCGAGGCCTATGCGAAGGCGCTCGGCTCCGAGGGGGCGTCGGTCGTCGTCGCGGACATCAACGTCGACGCGGGCGCGCAGGTCGCCAAGCAGATCCAGGCCGACGGCGGGAGGGCGATGTTCGTCGCCTGTGACGTGTCCTCGGCGGAGTCGGCGAACGCGCTGGTCGAGACGGTCGTTGCCGAGTACGGCGGCGTCGACGGCCTCGTCAACAACGCCGCCATTTACGGCGCCATGCAGTTCGACCTGCTCATCAGCGTCGACTGGGACTACTACCGCAGGTTCATGAGCGTCAACATGGACGGCGCGCTCGTGATGACCCGGGCGGTCTACCCGGCGATGCAGCAGCGGGGCGGCGGCTCGATCGTCAACCAGTCGAGCACGGCGGCCTACCTCTACTCCGGGTTCTACGGCCTGGCGAAGGTGGGCGTGAACGGCCTCACCCAACAGCTCGCTCACGAGCTCGGCGGCATGAACATCCGGGTCAACGCGATCGCCCCGGGCCCTACCGACACGGAGGCCACCCGTACGCAGGCCGGCGACGCGGCGAAGGACCTGGTCAAGAACCTCGCCCTCAAGCGGATGGGTCAGCCGGACGACCTGGTCGGCGCCTGCCTGTTCCTGCTCTCGGACGCCAGCTCCTGGATCACCGGCCAGATCATCGCGGTCGACGGCGGACAGACGTTCCGCGCATGACGGGGTCGATGGCATCGATGGGCCCGACCGGCCCGAGCGGCCCGACCCGGGGCGCCGTCGGCGCCGTCGGCTTCGTCGGCCTCGGCAACATCGGCAAGCCGATGGCGCAACGTCTCCTGGTCGGCACCGGCGCAGAGGACGCTGTCGACCTCTGGGTGTACGACGTCGCGCCCGACCCGGTGGCCGAGCTGACCGCGGCCGGTGCGAAGTCTGCGGGCTCCGTCGCCGAGCTCGCCGAGCTGGTCGACACGCTCTGCGTGATGGTCCGCGACGACGACCAGGTGCGCGAGGTTCTGAGCGAGGTGCTCGGCGTCGCTGACCGACGGGACCAGGGTCGCCCGCTGACCGTGGTCGTCCACTCCACGGTCGCACCCGACACCCCGGCCTCCCTGGCCGAGACCGCCCGGCCGTACGGCGTGCGCGTGGTGGACGCCCCGGTGTCCGGCGGCCCGATGGGCGCGGCCGACGGAACGCTGGCGATCATGGTCGGAGGCTCGGACGAGGCCTACGCCGCGGTCGAGCCCACCCTGCGCCGGATGGGCTCGAAGGTGCTCCACGCCGGCCCGATCGGGGCCGGCACGAAGTTCAAGCTGGCCCGCAACCTGCTGCACTTCGTCGCGTTCGCCGCCGCCACGGAGGCGCAGCGGCTCGCCGAGGCGGCGGGCCTCGACCTCGTGGCGCTGGGCGACGTCGTACGCCACACCGACCAGATCACCGGAGGACCCGGCGCGATCATGCACCGCGACACCGCGGCACCGATTCCCGAGGGCGACTTCTGGCACGGCGTGTTCGGTCACGTACGCGCGCTGGGCGAGAAGGACCTGAGGTTCGCGATCGCCCTCGCCGAGCAGCTCGAGGTCGACCTGCCCCTGTCCCGCCTCGCCCTGGACCGGCTCGGCCCGGGGCTCGGCCTTCCCGAGGAGACGCACCGACATGGCCCCTGACAAGTCCGACAGGTCCGACAGGTCCACCAAGTCCGAGAGGTTCGCCGGGCTCCCGGAGGCCCGCCGCAGAGGCCTGGAGCGGATGGAGCAGGTCTACGGCTTCGAGATGACCGATGGGACGGGCGACTTCTTCCGGTACACCGTCGAGCACCTCTTCGGCGACATCTGGCAGCGGCCCGGTCTCACCGACCGCGACCGTCGGCTGTTCCTGATCGGTCTCCTGGTCGGCCAGCGCGCGAACGACGTGCTCGGCATCCAGATCCCGGCGGCCTACGCCAACGACGAGCTCGACGCGGACGCGCTGCGAGAGCTGGTGATCCTGGCCTGCCACTACGACGGCTGGCCCAACGGCTCCCGGATGAGCGCCGTCGTCGAGGACACGATCGCGAAGGCGAAGCGCGCGGCCGCTGATCGGGAGGAGAGCACGCGGGACGAGGGCGCGCCCGATCCGTCGAAAAGCTGAGGGAGCCCCGACTCCCCATCCGCTGTAGCCTCGTCTCCTGATGACTCGCAACGCGTCCGAGGCTGTGCCGGACGGCTCCGCCCGACCGGTGCAGCCGACGATTCTCGGCTCCTTCCTCAGCGACCCGCCGGCTCGGTCCGACGGAGGCGCCCGACTCGGCGTGTGGCTCGTGGAGACGGCGTCCTTCCCCGAGGAGGAGCTCGAGATCGGTCGCGCGTGGTTCGACGACGCCGAGCGGCAGCACGCGTCGTCGTACGTGCGCGCGGAGCTGCGCCGGGCCTACGAGATCGGCCACGCCGCGGCCCGGCTGCTGCTGGGTGCCGCCACGATGACGCCGCCGGAGAAGGTGGTCTGGGGGCGGCACCCGTGCCCGGGGTGCGGCGAGCCCCACGGCCGGCCGCGGGCCGAGGGATCCTCGGTGGAGTTCTCGTTGTCGCACACGCCTGGCCAGGTGCTGGTCGCGGTGGCCGACGTGCCGGTCGGCGTCGACGTCGAGCGGCACGCGGACGACCCGATCGCGCTGTCCCGCCTGCTCCATCCGCGCGAGACGGCCGAGATCGTCGGCACCAGCGACCCGAGCGACGCCGCGATCCGCTTCACCCGCGCGTGGTCGCGAACCGAGGCCTACCTCAAGGGTGTCGGCATCGGCCTGGGCCGCGACCCCCACGTGGACTATCTGGGCACCGACGCCGCTCCCTGCCGGACGCTGGACGGCTGGATCGTCCGCGACGTCACCGTCGCCGAGGGGTATGGCGGCGCGCTGGCCGTGCGCGCCTGAGGCTCAGCGGGCCGCTCAGGGTGCCCGGCGGGCGGTGATCAGCCAGGCCGCCGAACTCAGCCGGACGCCATCGGCTGTGTGGTGCGCCGCGAAGAGCGCGCGGAGGTTCGCGGCAGCCGTGGCGCGCTGTGCGTCGTCGGTGCCGAGCAGGATCCAGGCGGACTGGCCCAGCTGCCATCGGGTGCCGTGGTCAGGATCCTCGCCCAGCCAGATCGACCGTTCGAGGGCGTCGAAGGTGACGTCGGACCAGCCCGCGGCTCTCAGCAGCGGCTCCACCACGGCCGGGTCGCTCTGGGCGAAGGGGCCAGGGGCACCCGGGAGAGGCATCGGCAGGTCTCGGCCGACACGCAGCGCTTCGAAGATCTCTCGCAGCCACTCGTTCTCGTCCAGCCCGCGCCATACGAGGATCGCCAGGCGGCCGCCGGGGGAGGTGGCCCTGGCCAGGTTGGCGAAGGCCGCCGCGGCGTCGCCGAAGAACATCGTCCCGGTTCGACTCACGACCAGGTCGTAGGCTGCGGGCCCGAAGTCGTGCACCTGCGCGTCGGCCTGGAGAAACTCCACGGCGAGCCCCGCCGCCCGGCGGCGAGCGACGTCGAGCAGCGCGCTGGACAGGTCGACCCCGAGGGCGCGTGCACCGGAGGCCGCGCGGACCAGGTCGATCGCGAGCTGTCCGGAGCCACAGCCGACGTCGAGGATCCGGTCGTCCGGTGCGGGACCAGCCGCAGCCAGGAGAGCGGGCTGGTAGCCGGCCACGCTGCGGTCGTAGAGGTCGGCGTGGTCCGCCCAGTAGCGGCCGTGCTCGCCGTCCCAGTCACGGGCCTGGCGGGCGTTGCTCGGGGCGGCTGTGGTGTTGCTCATCGGTGTCATCTCCTCGCAGTCACACTCCCGAGAGGACATCTGCTAGGTTTACTCCCAAAGGGAGGGTCATGTCAACCGTTCTCACCACGACGACGTACGGCGTGCTCGGGCTGCTCGCGGTGCGGCCGTACTCCACCTATGAGCTGGCCAAGGCGATGAAGCTCAGCGTGGGGCGGGTGTGGCCGCGCGCCGAGAGCAAGCTCTTCGAGGAGCCCAAGAAACTGGTGGCGCACGGCTATGCCACGGCTCGCGAGGAGCCGGTCGGGCGGCGGCCGCGGACCGTCTACAGCATCACGGCCGACGGCCGGCGGGCCCTGGCCGCCTGGCTCGCCGACCCCGGCGACGGGCCGGCGCTGGAGTTCGAGGGGTTGGTGAAGCTCATGTTCGCCGACCACGGCCGCCGCACCGACGCGCTGGCGACCATCTCCCAGGTCAGGGAGTGGGCAGTGGAGGTGAACGCCGCCAATATCGTCGCGGCTGAACGCTTCGCCGAGGGCGGCGGCCGTTACGAGGAGCGCCGCGCGACCACCCTGCTGATCGGCGCGTTCCTGACCGACTTCTACGCGCTCGTCGCGCAGTGGGCGGACTGGGCGGCGGCCGAGGTGGAGGCCTGGCCCGACGACATCGCCAGTCACCGGACGCCGCCCGAGCTGACTCGCGCCGTCCTGGCGCGCGCGAAGTGGTCCGAGCCGGACGGCGAGACCTGATCGCGCCCCGCCGCCGTGGCCGGGCCACGGCGCGACCGCCGCGAGTCGTGCGATGTCGTGCCGACATCGCACGCGTGCCCCCGGTAGGAGTCGAACCTACGACCTTTCGCTTAGGAGGCGGCTGCTCTATCCACTGAGCTACGGGGGCCGCCGGTGAAGCAGGGACATTCTCGCAGGAGCCGCCGGGCGATGCCCATCGGGCCGCGCCGCGACCACCGGGGCACCGCGTCGGCGCGCCTGCGGATTGGTCGATCCGGCGGCGAGCGGCGAGAATGTGTCGAGCGCCACCGTCGGGAGGTCTTGTACTGCTCACGTACCGTGGGCGCGCGGCGCGACGGAGCGCCGAACGGCCGCTGACTCGGCAGCGCCCTTCCCGCAAGTTCCGCCCCGAGCGGCCGCACGACCAGGTGATCGATGACGCAGCAAGCTGATCCCGGGACAGACCCCGGTGAGCCGGGCCGGCGCGCCCGCCGTGTGGCGACCTCGCGTGCCGACCGTCGCCCTCGCGTCGCCGGCAAGCGGAAGGCGCCGCAGCCGGGCCGCACCGTCACCAAGGTGATCGGCGCAAGCCTGCTCGCGCTCGCCATGGCGACCGCCGTCGGCGTGGTGCTGCTCTACAACAACTGGAACGGCAACATCCGGGTCGAGGCGATCGACCACCAGCTGCAGGACCGTCCGGACAAGCAGGTCGTCGGCCCGCAGGAGCCGCTCAACATCCTGGTGATGGGATCGGACAGCCGAGCCTGCGAGGGCTGCGGCGTGGACAACGAAGCCGGGGGCGGCCTGTCCGACACCACGATCCTGTTCCACCTCTCCGCCAACCGGAAGTTCGCCTACGGCATCTCGATCCCGCGCGACACCGCCGTGATGCGTCCGACCTGCTTCAAGAAGGATGGCGAGGAGATCGCCGGCAGCAGCGGCTACGAGAAGTGGAACGCCGCGTTCGCCGTCGGTGGCCCGGCCTGCACCGTGCAGCAGTTCGAGCAGCTGACCGGGGTTCGCCTGGACAACTACGTCGTCGTCGACTTCGGCCAGTTCAAGGACATGGTCAACGCCCTCGACGGCGTCGAGGTCTGCATTCCCGAGGACATCAACGACGAGGTGCGCAACATCTACCTCAAGGCGGGCACCCGGGAGATCAAGGGCGACGAGGCGCTCACCTACATGCGGGCGCGCTACCGGATCGGCGACGGCACCGACACCAACCGGACCCGCCGTCAGCAGGCGTTCATCGGCTCCATGATCAACAAGGTGCTGACCGCGGGCATGCTCACCCGTCCGGACCGGCTGATCGGCTTCATGAACGCCGCCACCAGCTCGCTGCAGACCGACTTCAAGAACATCGCCCGGATCGCCGACCTGGCCGCGACCGCGCAGGGGATCGGGCCCAGCAACATCAAGTTCGTCACGACGCCGTGGGGCGGCACCGACAAGGTCAGTGGCGGGGTCGAGTGGACGCCCGAGGTCGAGCAGCTCTGGCGGCTGGTCATCGGCGACAAGCCCCTCACCCCGATGTTCCTCAAGGACGCCATCAGCGCCGCGGACAACCCGGACGGGTCGCCGTCGGCCCCAACCAGTGCCCCGCCGTCGGGAACCGGGAGCGCCACGCCGTCGGACTCGGCGAGCGAGACCGCCGGTGACCCGACCGATGCGGCGACCGACCCAGCGGATCAGGGCCTCTCGGACGACGGTCGCGCGGCAGCCGGGCTGTGCACGTGAACGACCGGCGTGAACAGCCCGAGGCGAACCCGCCGCAGGAGCGCGAGCCGGAATGGAAACGCCAGCAGCGACTGGCGGAGATCTTCGGCGACGTCCTCCCGTCGGTGACCTCCGACGAGCGTGACGACGCCCCGCCCACGAAGGACGACTCGGCCGCCGACCAGTGGTTGAAGGCGCAGGTGCCGCCTCACCACGGGTGAGACGGGACCGCTCCGCCGCGGGTCAGCTGCGGGAGGTGAGCGCGTTGCGGATGTCGGTGAGGAGCTCGATCTCGGTCGGGCCGCTCGCCTCGGCCGGGAAGAAGCGCTCCTTGGCCCTGGTGTAGGGCACCACGACCAGGAAGTACACGATCGCGGCCAGGATGACGAACGCGATCAGCGCGTTGATGAACTGGCCGACGTTGACCTCAGCGATCGTCGCCGAGCCGAAGTCGGGCTGGTCGAAGATCTTGCCGACGAAGCCCATCAGGGTGGCGCTGAAGGTGGAGACCACCGTCGCGAACGAGGTCGCGATGATGAACGCCACCGCGATCTCGACCAGGTCGCCCTTGAGCAGGAAGTTCTTGAAGCCGGACATCTTCTTCTCCTCTGGTTCCCGAGTGGTCCCGGGTGGTCCCGGGACGGCCTTGCCCGCTACAGCGCGTCACATCTAACTCGATGCCCAGGTGAATGTCACGAAGGCGGAGACGGCCGCCGAGGTGACCGCGTGGACGCTCTCCGGGGCCAGGGCGAGGACGACCAGGCGCCCCGGCAGCGCGCCGTCGCTGGCCGCGGCCGCCTCGGGGACCGCGAGGACCGCCGCGTTGTGCGCGATGTGCTCGGCGGTGCCCGCCTGCGGGTC
>NZ_SSXI01000206.1 GCF_004803405.1 Nocardioides sp.
ACCATAGGCGGCGCAGCAAGGCGGGAAGAGGCGGGCGGTCGCGCCGGCATCTCAGCCGCCCTGCTTCGGCGCGGCGCAGCCCGGTCGACGCTGAATCGGCGGGATTGCCCAATGACAACCCGCGCGACGACGAGCGCGTCCTTGGGCGGTGTGGGGCGCCTTTAGTGGGCGGTAAGTAGCACCCCGCGCGACCAAGCTCCGTGCGCCACTCACCAGCCCCCGTCACGACAGCGCAGCCACCACCCGACCCTCGAGTTCGGCGGCGTCCTCGGGGCTGTCGGCCAGGGCCGTGTAGCCCATGCGTCCGTCGACTCGGAGGCAGTCGAGCAGGTGGACCACGACACCGGTCCCCGTGCTGTGGTCATAGGTGAGGCCGGCGTCGGCCAGCCGTTGCCGGACGTCGCGTGGAGGGCGGCCGACCCACGACGGCCGGAGCAGGTTGTCGGTCGCCGCGTAGCACGCGACACGGCCCTCGGCGTCGACGAACTGGCCGCGCCCGGCGTCGTAGCTGCCGCCGCGCAACAGGCGCATGAGGCCGAGCGTGTGCGTCGTGCCGCCCTTGCGGAGGTTGATCTCCAGGCCGTAGACCTTCCAGGTGTCACCGGGTGAGTGACGACTGACCACGAAGTCGACCGAGAACCGGCCGACCGCTCCGTGTCGGCCGAGCTCCATGCCGACGTCGTACGCGTTCCGTCCCAGCTCGACGGCGTACTCCGGAAGCGCGGGGAACGATGCGCCTTCGAAGACCTGCCCATTCATGCCGCCGAGGCGCTGCTCATGGGTCCCGATGACGGTGACGCCGCCGTCGGGCGCGATCGCTGCTTGCGCACTCGGGCTGCGCACCTCGACCTCGGCGATGAGCTCCTCGACGACACCGCCGCGGCGAAGGGTCTCCACGTACCACGGCGGCAGCAGGCTGCCGATCGTCTTTGCGGCCATTTCATCGTCAAGCCCATCGTCGCGCCCGTCGTCGAGACCGGTCACCGTGCTCACGGGCACGGTCACGTTGCCATCCCCGGCGACGCTGTCGTCGAGCTTTACGACGACCTCCTTGACCTCCGGCCGGAGCCGCAGGAGCCGCCGGATCGCGGCGACCACCTCCGCGGGTGAGGTCACGTCCTCGGAGCCTTCGGGTACGGCGACCCCGGCCGTTCTGAGCAGCCGCCGGCCGTTGCTCTTGGTGGCCAGGTGGCAACGGGAGGTGCCGGTCGCGTTGGCAGGGATGCCGAGCGCGACGGAGAGCTCCTCCTCGGCGGGCCCGATGTTCCACGGCTCCAGGATCGCCGGCCGGCCGCCGACGTAGCGCCGCAGCTCGTCGACGATGTCACCGCGCTCGAGCAGCTTCTCCGCCAGAGGGCGCCACGACGGGTCGTCGGCGCTGACGAGGCGACTTTTCGCGAGGACCCGGCTCCGCTCCTCGGCCCCGACCAGCGACAGGTAGCTCTCCAGGCTGTCGGCCGGAGCGGGGAGGGACGAGAGGAAGACCACCTCGGTGGCAGGCTCCCTGGCGCGCAGCAGCACGTACAGGTAGCGGTTCTCGAGCGGTGGCACCCGGTCGCCGTAGTGGTCGTACACCGCACGGTCGAGGGCGAAGGACGGCAGCCCGACCACGACGTGCGGCGTCCGCGAGCCGGGCAGGTCGGCCGTCCACGCCGCCGACAGCTCGTCGTGTTGCAGCAGGTCGAAGCCGGCACGCCGAGCCGTCGGCGAGGTGACGCTCATCGACTCACGATCTGGCGCGTACGACGCCCGGAGGGCCGCTCGCGCGTTCCGGCTCGGGCGCCGGGCAGGCGGCGATACCCGCCTCGAGCAGGGCGCGCAGCCGCTGGTCGCAGTCGGGCCTGCCGGTCGCCACCACCCCTTCCACTGCGCACCGGATCATCGTCGGGGCGCAGCGATGGCCGAAGGTCTGCAGGGTGAGGCGGTCGTGACATCCGAGCCGCTGGACCCAGGCGACCGCGCCGGGAACCAGGTCGAGCGCGGACCGCGCCTGGCGACGGGTCGTGGCCAGCCTGGGGCCGGCGTCGGCGGACACCTCCTCGGCGCGGAGCAGGCCGGCGGCGAGCGCGCGCTGCGTCCCCTCCGGAGCGTCGAGGAGGGCGCTCGCGGCGACCGCCACGGCGACCGTGAGCGATGTCCGGTCGTCCCCGCGCAGCCCGACGACCGACGGGATCAGCGGCACCAGCTGGTGGCGACCCGCGTCGCTGGTGCAGTCGTTGACCTGGCGGGCCAGCTGTCCGAGCAGGGGATGCGTGCAGGAGGGGTGGTCGCTCCACCGCTCGCCGGCGAGGAGTGAGGCGAACTCCATGAAGCACGCGCCGCGTCGCGGCCATCGGTGTCGGCCGCGGGACAGGACCGGCATGCCGTCGGGAAGGGTCGAGGACTTCATCGGGGCCTCCTCCTCACAGGATGCGCCGACATGGCGGTCAGGGCAACCGTTGAGGACGGCCGGTCGAGACCGTCACGGCAGCACGGTCAGTCCACGAGCTCGGTGGGCACCACGACCGCGTCGACCAGCGCCCCGTTGCGCAGCACCGTGATCTCCATCCGCTGGCCGATGGCGTCGGCGAACAGCCGCTTCTGCAGGGACTGCGCGTCGCCGAGTGGTACGCCGTCGACCGCGAGGACGAGGTCACCGGCGCGAAGTCCGCTGAGCGCCGCCGGACTGTTCCCCATCGCCTCCACGACGCGCAGCGCGCGGCGCTGCCCGAACCGCTCCGCCTGCGCGGGCGTCAGCCGGGCGGGCGTGCTGACCAGGCCGAGGTAGGCACGCCGGACCCGCCCGTCATGCATCAGCGCGCCGATGATCCCTCGGGTGGTCGCGTTGATCGGCACGGCCAGTCCCAGTCCGATGCCGGCCACCGCGGTGCTGATGCCGACGACTCGTCCACGGCTGTCGGCGAGCGCACCGCCGGAGTTCCCGGGGTTGAGCGCGGCGTCGGTCTGGATGACGTCCTCGATCAGCCGGGCCGCCGTGCGCGAACGCGCCGGCATGCTTCGTCCCAGGGCGCTCACCACGCCGGCGGTCACCGTGCCGGACAGGCCCAGCGGGTTGCCCACCGCCACCACGAGGGAGCCGACGAGGAGCGAGTCGGAGTCGCCGTACTCCGGCGGACTCGGCACCTCCCGGTCGGTCCGCAGCACCGCGAGATCCGAGAGCGGGTCGCGACCCACGACCTCGAACCGGGCCACGGTGCCGTCCGCGAACTCCGCCGTGCCGCCGTCGGCGTCACCGACGACGTGGGAGTTGGTGATCAGATGGCCCTCGCCGGTCAGAGCGACCGCCGACCCCGCTGACTCGCCTCGGGACGACCGGGCGCGCAGGGCCGCCACCCGCGGCGTCAGCTGCGCTGCGACGGAGGTGACGATTGCCGAGTACGCATCCAGGGCGTCGGCATCGAAGTCGCTGGTCATCACTGGGAGAACCGCTGGATCGCGGTCCGGATTCCCTGCTCCAGACCGTGCGCGTCCCGAGCTGGCCGGCGCGCCTATGGTTTGCCGCGTGCGAGTGCTTCTGGTTGAGGATGACGAGTCGATCGCCATGTCGTTGCGACGCGGGCTGGCCATGTACGGATACGAGGTCGACTGGGTGGCGACCGCCGCGGAAGCGCTCCACGCGGCGCGGAGCGATCTCGTGCTCCTGGACCTCGGGCTGCCGGACGGCGACGGCCTCGACGTCTGCCGGACCCTGCGGTCCCGCAGCGACGTCCCGATCATCGTCGTGAGTGCGCGCAGCGACGAGGCGGACCGCGTCGTCGGGCTGGAGCTGGGCGCCGACGACTATGTGTCCAAGCCGTTCGGCGTGCGGGAGGTGGTCGCCCGGATCCGGGCCGTGATGCGGCGCGTGCGCCCGGGCGAGGGCCCCTCCGAGGACGGCCAGTACGGCCGGGTCACCATCGACCGCAGGGCGGGGCGGGTGTTCCTCGACGGTGTCGAGGTGCAGCTGGCGCGCAAGGAGTACGAGCTGCTGTCCTTCCTCGCCGAGGAGCCCGGCGCCCTGATCAGCCGGGAACAGATCATGGAGGCGGTCTGGGACACGAACTGGTTCGGCCCCACCAAGACCCTCGACGTCCACGTCTCCGCTCTGCGGCGGAAGCTCGCCGGCGCCCTGATCTTCGAGTCGGTCCGCGGCATGGGTTTCCGGCTCGTCGTCCAGCCGGCTTCGGCCACCCCATGATCCGAAGGCTGACGGTGGCCTACGTGCTGCTGGTCGCCGTCGCGCTCCTGGCCTTCAAGGTGCCGCTCTCGGTCCCGGTCAGCCAGCACATGCGCAACGACACCGCAGCGGCCGTCCAGCGGGACGCGACGTCGATGGCGCTGTTGCTCGCGAGCCGAGACCAGGCCTCTCGCGACTCGCTGGCCGCGACGATCCGGACCTACGAGCGGGAGACACCGGGCACCGTCGAGCTGCTCTCCACCTGGCGCGGCGGAACGCGAGCCGACTGGACCGACACCGCCCTGGTCGTCACTGTCGCCGCCTCCGACCACGAGGCCGTCCGGATCAGCTACCCGACCGACCAGATCGACGAGGAGGTCTGGGAGATCTGGATGTTGCGGGCAGCGCTCGCCGTCGGGATCCTCGCCGTCGCGGCCGTGCTCGGCGCGGTGGCGGTGCGTCGGCTGACCCGGCCGCTGCGCGACCTGCACGCGATGGCCGGCCGGCTCGGCGACGGTGACCTGACGGCTCGTGCGCCGGTGACCGGTCCGCCCGAGATACAGACGCTGGCCCGGACGCTGAACCTCGGCGCTGAGCGCCTCGAGAGCCTGGTCGCTGCCCGGCAGATGTTCGTCGCGGACGCCTCGCACCAGCTCCGCACCCCGCTGACCGCGCTGCGTCTCGCACTGGACAACATCGCCGAGGGCGTCGACGACGTCGGGGTCAGGGCCGACATCGAGCAGGCGACGAGCGAGGTGGTCCGGATGAGTCGGCTGGCCGACGGCCTGCTGATGCTCGCCCGCGCAGACGCCGGGTCCGGTGGGACGCAGCGGGTCGACCTGTCCGACGCGGTCGAGCAGCGCCTCGCCGTCTGGCGCCCGGCGGCGGCCGAGCGCGGCATCCGGTTCGAGGTGACCGGCGCGTCCGAGGACCTGGCCCCGGTCGTCGCGGGCCCGGGACACGTGGAGCAGGTGCTCGACAACGTCCTCGCCAACGCTCTCGCAGTGTCGCCGGACGGGGCGCCGATCAGGCTCGACGTCCAGGGCTCTCAGGATCGGATCGTGCTCGAGGTCCACGACGAGGGGCCTGGGCTGTCGGCGGAGGAGAAGGAGCGGGCCTTCGACCGGTTCTGGCGCGGCCGTGGTCTCACCGGCCGGTCCGGCTCCGGTCTCGGCCTGGCGATCGTCAACCAGCTGATGACCGACGCCGGTGGGGGCGTCGTGCTCGACGACACCCCCACCGGCGGGCTGTGCGTGAGGATCAGCTGGCTGCGGGCAGCAGCGACGAGTGGTGGTTGATGATCCACCACTGGCCGTCCCGCTTCTCGTAGACGAACGTGTAGCGGGCGTCCACGGAGTCGGTTGTCCCGTCGGCGTTGTGGAAGGTGAAGCGGTAGATGCCGGTGTCGATCGCGGACCGGGCGTCGAGCACCTTGACGACGGAGCGGATCTCCTGCCCGCTGGGGTGGCGCGCGAGGAAGTGCTCGAAGTAGTCGACGATCCCGGCACGCGTGGTCCGGATCTGCGGGGACAGGGTGGGGAGCAACACGGCGTCCGGTGCGTAGAGGTCTGCCACCTTCTCCGCGTCTCCGGTCTCGACCGCGGCGTTCCAGCGGTCGAAGAGGGCGGCGATCTGGGTTGTGCTGGGTGCGTTGCCGCGGCTGGTCGCGACGTGCTGGGTTGCGGCGTCGCCGTGCGTCGCGGCCGCCGCTGTGCTCATCGCGGCCGGCCCGCCCAGGGCGAGGGCCAGCAGTGCGGCACCGGCCGCGATGATCGACAGCTTCTTCATGGTGTCTCCCTTTGCTCTGGTGGATCAGGAGTCACCACTGTGACCAAGCACGGGTCAGCGAACGGTCAGCGTCGATCAAGGCGACGGCAAGCACTTCGACAAGCCTTGGTCGCACCGGCCCCCGGGCCTGACGTGACATCGGCGAACCCACCCTTCCGGTGGTGGCGGTTAGCATCGGGATGTATGGGGGAATCGCGGCAGATCGGTGCTGGCTCGAAAGCTGGAGCGGGCAGCGCTGAGATTGGACCGCGGGGGTCTCGGTGAGCGCGTCTCAGGCACCGATTCGTCGCCGCTTCCCCGCACATCCGTCCAGCGTCGGCCAGGCCCGCGCCCTGACGAGGCAGACCCTGAGCGAGCCCGCCCACGAACCGCTCGTGGACGACGCCCAGCTGCTGGTCAGCGAGGTGGTGACGAACGCGCTGATGCACGCGGGGACGCCGATCGACTTCGCGCTGTCCCTGTTCGACGGCACCGTGCGCGTGGAGGTGTCCGACGGGGCGGCGCATCTCCCGGTGCGGCGCGACTACGGGACGATGGCCGGGACCGGCCGCGGGCTGCAGCTGCTCGAGACGCTCGCGGACCAGTGGGGCGTCGACCTGACGGGCGACGGCAAGACGGTCTGGTTCGAGCTCAGCCCGCCGGGGGCCGAGGCCCGTGACGACGGGCCGCAGACCGCTCCGGCCCGCGTCGCCAAGGCGGAGGATGCCGACGACGCCGTCACCGTCACGCTGCGCAACGTACCTCTGCTGCTGCACGCGGCGTGGCACCAGCACGCAGAGTCGGTGCTGCGTGAGTACCTGCTGTTCCGGCTCGACGACCTGGACGCTGTCGACGAGATCGAGATGCACGCCGCCGCGCACGAGGCGATGGCGCTCCTGATCGAGAGCATCCCGGCGCCGGAGCTGGGGGACCAGCCCGAGGAGCTGCTGGCGGCGGCGATCGAGCCGCTGGTCTCCAAGGACCGGGTCCTGCTGCATGTGCCACGCGCCCTGGTGCCCAGCTTCGCCATGCTCAACGAGACCCTGGACGCGGCTCTCGAGCTGGCCCTCGCGGGGAAGTTCCTGACACCCCCGATGCAGCCCGAGATGCGCGCGTTGCGGCAGTGGCTGTGCCGGGAGGTGGTGCAGCAGAGTGCCGGCGCGCCGGGGACGCCGTGGGCGGGACTGCTCGACGTACCACCGCAGACACCACCGGTCGACCGGGACACCGAGGAGATCGCAGCGTCGGAGCTCGCCCTCGTCGCCGCCGACGACCGGAACCGGATCGTGGCGGCGAGCCAGGTCGCGCTCGAGATGCTGGGCTACAGCCGAGCCGATCAGCTCGTCGGCCGCCGGATCCTCGCGATCATCCCCGCTCGCTACCACCAGGCGCACCTGGCGGGCTTCACGCTGCACCTGAACGTCGGACGTAGCCCGTTGCTCGAACGGTCGGTGACCGTTCCCGCCCTGCGGGGCGACGGGACGGAGGCCCTCGTCGAGCTGACGGTGACGACGAGGCAGTCCTCGGGTGGTGGTCGGCTGTTCGTCGCCGAGCTCAAGGAGCCGGGCACGCCTGCCGGTGAGGGCGAGTAACGGGCGGCTGAGTTATTGCGCAACTAATGGTTGCGTATCTCTGCGTGACTCCGTACGGTACGTGCAACCAAGTGTTGCACTATGGCGAGCCAGGAGGTTCGCCTGAGCCGCGGTCCCGGCGGTAGCCGGGGCCGTCACGAGTCAAGGAGAGAACGAGATGGTGGACATCCTGCACAGGGTCGGTGTCGTGACGCCCTCCCCGGAGAAGGTCTACGACGCGCTGACGACCGTCGAGGGGCTTGCCAGCTGGTGGACCGACGACACCACCGGCTCCGCCGAGGTCGGTGGCGTGCTGCAGTTCCGCTTCCCGCCCGGCGGCTTCGACATGAAGGTCCTGGACAGGCGCGACTCCGAGCTCGTGCGATGGGAGGTCGTGGACGGCCCCACGGAATGGGTCGGCACGACCGTGGAGTGGAACCTCCGTCAGGACGGCGACCACACGATCGTCATGTTCAAGCACAAGGGCTGGCGGGAGCCGGTCGAGTTCATGCACCACTGCGGCACCAAGTGGGCGACCTACCTGATGAGCCTGAAGGCTCTCGTCGAGACCGGGAAGGGCGCGCCGTCCCCGAACGACGTTCACGTCGCCTATCCCGACTGATCAGGCCGTGCGTCGCGCCCTGCGCTCAGGACAGGGTGCGTGCCAGCCGGGCGACGCCGTCGGCGACCTCGGGGCCGAACATGACCGGGTCGTTGTGGTCTGCGCCCTCGATCACCAGCCGCTCAACCAAGGTCGGCGCATGGTCGGCGACGCGGGCGCTGAGCTTCGTGGGGACCACGCCATCGTGCTGTCCGTAGATCACGGTCACCGGTACGTCGCTCTCGGCGAGGTGCTCGAGGACCGGGAACCGGTCGCGGAGCAGCGCGCGCACCGGCAGCCACGGATAGTGGTGGGAGCCGACGTCGGCCAGCTCGGGAAACGGCGACCTCAGCACCATCCCGGCCGGCGGGTGACGGGCTTGCAGGGCCGCGACGACGCCGGCGCCGAGCGACTCGCCGAAGTAGATCGTCCGCGCCGCGGGGAACCCCAGGTCCCGCAGCCCGTCGACCGCCGCGTCCGCGTCGGCGGCCAGGCCGTCCTCGCTGGGACGGCCGGGGTTGCCGCCGTACCCGCGGTAGTCCATCAGCAGTACGGCGAACCCGCGACGGCTCAGCGCGGAGGCGAAGCCCGCCCGGCTGGCCCGGTTGCCGCCATTGCCGGGCGCGACGAGCACGGCCATCCCGGTGGCGGTCGCAGGGTCGGCCGGGACGAACCACGCGCCGAGCTCGAGACCGTCCTCGGTGTGCAGTGTGACGTCCGTGGCACCGTCGATGACCTCCCCGGCCGGCGGCACCGGCGTTGGGTCGGGGAAGTAGATCAACTGCCGCTGGAACGACCACAGCAACGCACCCACCGTCCCCACGAGAAGCACCGAGACCACGAGCCCGACGCTGAGCTTCCTGCCAACCCGTGGGGCCATCCTCCATGCTCACCCGCGTGGTGGCGCAGGGCAACCGGGAGAGTGCCCGTGCCGTCGCGGACGCGGCAGATCGGTCGCCCCAGGCGATTCAGGTCGACGGCCCTCTGCGGACGGTCGCCGGCCGTGGCTGTCGTGTCGTCGACTAGGAGCACGCCCACGTCGTAGATCGCCGCGCCTGGTCGTAGATCCGCTCGATCCGATCCTCACCGAGGATCACCGGCAGTCTCCGCAGCCAGCGATTCAGGTCCTTCTGGCGGACAACGCTGACGTCAGCAGGCGGCGCCTTCGTCTTGATCTCGACACCGCCCACGATGGCGATCACTCCGACGGCAGACACCTCGAAGCCGCATGCTCCTGTGAGCAGACGGGAGGCCCGCATGGCCTCGTGCCGGCTGTTGCGTACGTATGGCTGCCGGTGCCCGTTGACCATCAGCGTGTCCCCGCCGATCCACACCTTCGCCTTGTCATGGTGTTTGGCGTTGATGGTCAGCACGCCCGCCGGGCCTATGGCGACATGGTCGATATCAGAGCCGCGAGAGCCAACGGGCACCGCGTGAAGGAACCGCCAGCGCGGATCCTTGGCGGCGAGCCGCTCGAGCCGAGCGCCGACGACCTCCTCGCCATCTGCTCCCTTCCGCCATGAGCGCTCGTCAGTGTGGACGTTGAAGAGACGCTCGAGGTGTGGCATCACGCGTCTCGCTGACTTTCGACGTTCCCACTCCGCGATGGCCTGCGCGCGCGCCATGACGCCCGGTGGGTTGCTCGCGAGATCGGTCCACGCAGGCACCAGCGGCATCACTGTCGCGGTGATCGCGTCAGGAGCGACAGCAGGGTCGGGCATGGATGCGACGAGACTCTCGATCGCAGCCCACGCGTCGACCGCCCGGCGCAGGAGGTCGGCGTCTGCCGCGGGCTCCGGATGATCCGATCCAGATGCCAGGTCGCGATAGCCGAGGCTTGTGCCGTCTGCGTGAGTGGCGTAGGCGCGGTCATGGCCGAACCGTTTCCACCTCGCGACGGTGACGTCCTCGACCGACATGTGAATCAGGCTGACAACATTCCCGGCAGGCCGTGGCCGATTGGCAGATCTCGGCCGAAGGACTCGCCCGACGGTCGTTCGAACCTCGATCACCGAGGCCATCACGCGTGATCCACAGGCGGCTCCCGGCGAGGTCCCAGTGTCGGTGCTCGATGCTGGAATGGAGTCATGCACCGGGACCTGCCCCACCTCGATTCCGCGGCAATCCTCGCTGCGGAGCAGGACGCCGTGCTGGCCCAGCGGCAGATCGATGTCGACCGGATGCGTCTGCTGCTGCAGTGGCAGGACCGCCACTCCGCCGACCCGCAGGCAGACCCGGGTGCCGTCCCGGTGAAGTACGGCGGCGACCGGCTCACCGTGATCGGCGGTGAAGGGACGCCGGGGGTCGCCCTGCTCAGGCTCGAGGAGTTCGCGATGGCGGGACGCGCCGGCAGCGTCGCGACCGCCAACAGGCTCGCCGACGGGCTCGACCTACGTCACCGGCTTCCGGAGGTGTGGGCTGCGGCCGAGTCGCTCCGCATCGATCTTTGGGTCGCCCGCAGGGTCGCCTCCCTGTCGCGCCGGCTCACCAAGCAACAGGCGAGGCTGGTCGACGCCGCGGTCGGAGCGGCGGTCGATGAGAGCGCCTCGCGGATCCTCGCGATCGCCGAGGCCCGGGTGATCGAGGCCGACCTCTCGGGCCACGAGGAGCGGATCCGCAGGGATGAGGCGCGCAAGGGCGTGTGGCTGCGCCGGAGGCGTCCGGGGCAGCGGGTCGCCGAGGTCGATGGCGAGCCCGCCGTCCAGGGCGTCGGGATGCGCCTGTCGACCGCCGGCGCGGTGGAGTTCGAGGCGACGGTGACCGAGCTCGCCCAGGCCCTGGCTGACAACCTCGTGTCGGATGGCGACGACGACGTGAAGACGATGGACCAGCTCCGTGCCGAGGCCGTCGAGCTGCTCGCGCGACCTCACGATGCTGCGAGGTTCCTCGACGGGCTCGCTGAGGGCGGTCCGGACAGCGGCACGCGTCCGGGGCGTGGGTCACGACGCCGTCCGGCGACGATCTTCGTCCATCTCCACCGCGACGTCCTGACCGGCCGGGTGCCCGGGGTCGCGCGGGTGGAAGGGATCGGGCCGATGCTGCTCGCCCAGGTCGTCGAGTTGCTGCGTCATCGGAACGTGTCGGTGAAACCGGTCATCGATCTCAACGACGGCGTCTCCGTGAACGCCTACGAGCATCCCGCCGCCTGCAAGGAGCGCACCGGGCTGCGCAACCTCTACGACGTCTTCCCGCACAGCACCTCGATGATCAGCAGGGGCCTGGACCTCGACCACCCGACGCCGTACGACGTCCACGGGCCGCCAGGGCAGACCGGCGACCGCAACGCCGCACCGCTCACGCGGCGTCATCACCGCGCCAAGACCCACCTGGGCTACCACCTCCGGCAGCTGTCCCTTGACGCCTATCGATGGGAGTCGCCGCACGGCCTCGTCCGGGTGGTGACGCGGCGCGGCACCTGCGTGGTCGAACCGATCCGCGGGCCCGACCGGCGACTGCTAGGCGAGCTCTACCCGAGCCGGGTGAGCGTCGGGTTCGAGCCGCGGACGGAGCCGGCTCTGTCGGGCTGAATGCAAGCCAATGCCCACACAGGGGGCAGACTGGTCTTGTGGCCCTCACTTCCGTTCCGACCCTCGCCCGCGCTGCTGAGCAGATCCTTGTTGCGATCGCACAGGAGACCGCTGAGCCGATCACCTACGGCGAGCTGGCCGACCGGCTGACCGGGGAGGGTGAGCGCCCGGTGCCAGCCCGGCAGATGGGCAAGGTGCTGGTCGAGATGCGGGACCGCAAGGGAACCTGGTCCTGGACGCCGTTCCTCACGGCATGGGTCGTGAACGACGAGACCGGCGAGCCGGTCGAGGGCTACTTCGTCACCGGCCTCGGCGACGCTGCGGCCGTGCGGGCCAAGACCCACGAGCGGCTCGTGAACGGCATCTACCACGCCGGGACGCCCGCGCGCTGAGGCGCTTCCGCCGGGATCGAACCGCGCGCCCATGACCGCGCGCCCATGTGGGCCCGGTCGCCGGACCGGACCCACATGGCTCGAGTGCTGACGGCCAGCTAGGCGGCGCTCGCCAGCTCCGGCTCGACCTCGGACGCATCGAGGTCGTCGTCACCGCCCTGCCGACGCTCCGCCGCGAGGCCGAGGAGCGCCACCAGGGCGCCCACCGCGCAGACCGCGGCGGCGAATGCCAGCCCCGGACGGTAGCCGTCCAGCATCGCCGTGGGCGAGGTGCTGCCCTGGGTGCCGGACGCGATCACCGCGGTGGTCACCGCGAGCACGATCGCGGCGCCGACCTGCATGGAGGTCTGGAGCACCCCGGCCGCCAGGCCCTGCTCGTCGGGGTCGATCCCGCTGGTGGCCTGGATGTTGATGGCCGGGAAGCCGATCCATCCCACGCCGATCAGGATCAGCGCCGGCAGGAGCATGCCGAGGTACGAGGGGTCGGTGTCGAGGCGGAGGACGAACATCAGGTAGCCCAGGGCCATCACGGTCATCGTGACCGCGATGATCGGCGAGGTGCCGAACCGGTCGACGAGCTTGTGGGAGAACACCGCCGAGAGGGTCACCATCAGGCCGATCGGCAGTAGCGCCAGCGCCAGCTCCAGCGGCGACCAGCCGAGGTTGTCCTGCAGGAACAGTGTGACGATGAACTGCCAGCTGAAGTACGAGCCGCCGACGGCGACGATGGCGATGCTCGCCCGCAACAGGGTCGGCTTGCGCAGGATGCCCAGGCGGATCAGCGGGTGCGCGATCCGGCTCTCCACCAGCACGAACGCCGCGAGCAGTGCGGCCACGCCGATGAACGACAGGATCGTGCGAGTCGAGGCCCAGCCGACCTCGGGTGCCGTCACCACGGTGTAGACGAGCAGCAGCATCGCCCCGCCGGATGTGAGGGCGCCGACGAAGTCGTGGCCGCCCTCTCCGACCGGCTTGTCCTTGGGGATCAGGACCCATGCTGCGGCGAGTGCGAGCAGGGCGATCGGCACGGGCAGCAGGAACGTCCAGCGCCAGCCGACGCCGGTCATCAGGCCACCGAACAGCAGGCCGGAGGAGTAGCCGCCGGCGCCGAACACGGTGTAGATCGACAGCGCCCTGTTGCGCGCCGGTCCCTCCGGGANCCGCGGCGAGGCCCTTGATGAAGCGGGTGATGATCAGCAAGGGCCCGGAGCTCACCAGCCCACCGAGCAGGGAGGCCAGCGCGAAGACCGCGAGCGCGATCAGGAACACGCGGCGCCTGCCCAGCAGGTCGGCGGTGCGGCCGCCGACGAGCAGCAGGCCGCCGTACCCGAGGACGTAGCCGCTGATCAGCCATTGCAGCGAGGACGTCGAGAGGTCGAGCTCGGCGCCGATGGAGGGGAGCGCGACGCCGATCATGGAGACGTCGAGCCCGTCGAGGAACAACACGATGCACAGGGTGATCAGCATCGCCCAGGTGCGGGAGGTCCAGCGGATGGCGCTGGTCGCGGGGGGAGCGGAGGTTGATGACATGGCGAGTAGCGTTCCATGCGTGTGCATTGAATGCAAGCGCAATTAATGTGTTTGCATGAATGTCACGTCGCCGGTAGGATGCGCGTGTGTCGAAGACGTCCGCCCAGACCTCGCCAGGCCGTGCCCGCACGGCGTCCGGCGATCTGGTGGGCGACTGGCGCGAGCTCCTCGACCGGCATGCGGCGATCAGCTGCGCGCTCGAGAAGTCGCTGCAGGACCGGCACGGCATCGGTCTCAGCGAGTTCGAGACCCTCGACCGGCTGGTCGACGCCAACTGCGGCAACTACCGGATGGCCGACCTCGCCCAGGACATCTACCTGAGCCAGAGCGCGCTCTCCCGCGCCGTCGCCCGGCTCGAGAAGGACGGCCTCGTCCGTCGCTCGGTGTGCCAGGACGACCGCCGTGGCGTCTTCGTCTGCCTCACCGAGGAGGGCCGCACGGTGTACGACGCGGCGCTGCCCACGCACCGTGAGGTGCTCCAGCGCACCTGGGACTCGGCAGCCCGCTGCTGAGGGCCCTCGGGCGTGTGGGTCAGGCGCAGTTGTCGCAGACGCCGGTCGCGGGAAGCGCCATGAAGCAGTTCGGACAGATCCGGATCTCGGGCTCGGCCGGCTTCACCGGCTCCGGCTTCGGCGCCCGGGGCGCGCGCTGCGGCTTGGCGGACACCGGCACGAACCGCTCCGTGGGCACCGGCACCTCGACGACCGGAGCCACCCAGCCCGGGGGCGCAGGCTCGGTGATCCCGAACATCTCGAGGACCGTGCGCGCCGCGGCGGTCGGCTGGTGCTTGGGCCTGGTGACGATGTCGAACGGCGACGACGCGCCATCGAGGAACGTCTGGGCGCCCGGGTTCAGCGTCGGCGGCAGCCGGCGGTGGCGCCAGCGCTGCGGGGTGGCCCCCTTCTGGGTGATGGTCACCAGCTCGGGCCGGTTCCAGCAGACGAGGACCCAGTCACCACGGTGGCTGGTCGCCCAGATGGCCACGGGCCGGTCGTCCGCCTGACCCGCCGCGCGCAGCGCGATCCGCTCGGGGTTGGAGAAGCGTCCCGTGACGTGGAGGACGCCCGGCAGGGGCCGCTCGACGTCGTACTCCTCCGCCCAGAGTGCGTCGACGACGTCGGAGAGGGGGTCGCTGTCGGGGAGATCGGCGTTCGTGTCCATACCTCGTCCGACGGTACTGGTGCAGGCCGCTTCCTGCGCAATCAGGCCGGCACGGGGATGCCGCCGGCCAGCTCGGGGAACCGGGAGGGCATGACGGGCGCAGGGCGGCACGGGGCAGATGCGGACGCGTGGGGCATCCAGCGGGACTGGGTGGATGCCGACGACCGGCCGCAGCGGGTCGGCGAGGACACCGTGGCTCGGCTCCGCGAGATCATCGGCAGGCCCCCGGACCACCTCGAGGTTCGCGCACCGATCGTCGCTCGACCCGGCGACGACCTCGGTCTGGGCCGGGTCCGGGTGGTCTGCGAGGACGGGACGCAGCGCGAGGTCGACGGGCACCTCTCCGTCGACTTCCCCCTCGGCTACCACCGCATCGGCGACGGCGGCTCGGGTCGTCGCCTGATCGTCTCGCCCGGCAGATGCTGGCTCCCCGACCGGCGGCTCTGGGGCTGGGCCGTGCAGCTGTACGGCGCTCGCTCGTCCGCCAGCTGGGGGATCGGCGACCTGGCCGACCTCCGGTCGCTGCGCACCTGGACCGAGCAGGAGGGCGGCGGGTTCCTGCTGGTGAACCCGCTGCACGCAGTGGCGCCGACGGTGCCCCAGGAGGCGAGCCCCTATCTGCCCGCCACCCGCCGGTTCCGCAACCCGATCTACCTGCGGGTGGAGGAGGTGCCCGGCTTCGCCGCGGACGACGTCGACGCGGTGGAGGTGCGCCGGCTGGCTGATGCCGCCCTCGTCGACCGCGACCCCATCTGGCGGGTCAAGCGCCGCGCCCTGCGGGCCGCCTTCCGGCGCAGCGAGCTGGAGACCGGGGGAAGTCGAGACTTCCGGGAGTGGCGGGCGACCCAGGGCGAGGAGCTGCAGGAGTTCGCCGTCTGGTGCGTCCTCGCCGAGCTGCACGGCCCGGACTGGCACGGGTGGCCGCGGGAGCTGCAGCGGCCAGCCACCTCAGCGGTGCGGGAGGTGGCCGAGGCGCAGGCCGCCGAGGTCGCCTTCCACGCCTGGCTCCAGTGGCAGGTCGACGTACAGCTCCGTGACGCCACGGGTGACCTGACTGTCATCCAGGACCTTCCGATCGGGGTCTCCGGGGGAGGCGCCGACTCGTGGGCCTGGCAGGACGTCCTCGCCCAGGGGGTCTCGGTCGGCGCGCCGCCGGACGCGCTGAACTCGCTGGGCCAGGACTGGGGGGCACCGCCACTCGTGCCGTGGCGGCTGCGCGCCGCGGAGTACGAGCCGTTCATCCAGTCGGTCCGGCGCACGATCGCGGGCGCAGGCGGCCTGCGCATCGACCACGTGATGGGCCTGTTCCGGCTCTGGTGGATCCCCGACGGCGCCACCGCGACCGAGGGCGCTTACGTCCGCTACCCCAGCGGCGACCTGCTCGACATCGTCGCGCTCGAGTCCCACCGCGCCGGGGCGGTCGTCGTCGGCGAGGACCTGGGGACCGTGGAGCCGGGCGTGCCGGAAGCCCTCGCCGAGCGGGGCGTCCTGTCCTACAAGGTGCTCTGGTTCGAGGAGGACGATCCGGCGGACTGGCCGGTGGCGGCGCTGGCGACCGTCACGACCCACGACCTGCCCACCGTCGCCGGCCTGTGGACCGGCTCGGATGCCGAGGACCAGCTCGCGTCGACCGACATGAGCAAGGACGACGTCGCCGGCGACCGACGGGAGCTGCTCGAGAAGCTCGTGCGCGACGGCCTCCCGCCGGACGCGACGGCCACTGAGGCCGTCGAGGCGGCCTATCGCCAGCTGGTCCGGGCGCCGTCCCTGTTGATCTCGTTCTCCCTGGAGGACGCGGTCCACGAGGAGCGGCGCGTCAACGTGCCCGGGACGGTGGACCGTGAGAACTGGCGCATTCCGCTCGCCGTCCCGGTGGACCTGCTCGACGCGGCGCCGGACGTCCAGCGGCTCGTCCGGCTCGCCAGCCGGTCGTGATCACCGGCGCGAGACGAGCGCAGGCGGACCACTCGGGACCGCTACCTGGAGCGTACGGAAGCCGGTGCCGAGGGCTTCAGGCCGGCAGCGGAGGTCGAGCGGTCCTCGGAGAGCACGCGCCGAAGCTGCTCGAAGGACATCGGCCGGTGCAGCAGGTAGCCCTGGACGTAGAGTCCCTCCGCACTGCCGATCGCGGCCATCTGTGACTCGCGCTCGATCCCCTCGACGATCACGTCCAGGCCCAGGGACTGTCCCATCTGCGTGACCGAGCGGAGCAGCGCGCTGGCCCGCTCGTCGGTGTCGATCCCCTCCGAGAGGGAGGCGTCCGCCTTCAGGATCCGCACGGGCAGGTTCGTGAGGTAGCTGATCGAGGAGAAGCCGACGCCGAAGTCGTCGATCGCGAAGCTCACTCCCATGTCCGCGATCGCATGCATCGACGCGAGCACGACCGGGTCGAGGTCGATCCCCTCGCGTTCGGTGATCTCCAGGACGAGGGTGACACCGGCCATCGCCACGGTCGCCCGCCGGACGCGGTCGACGAACGTCGGATCCATCAACTGCTGCGCCGAGACGTTGACGCACATCGTGATCGAGCCATCGAGGCTGCCGCGCAGCGTCGCTGCGTCGGCGGCGACGGCGGACAGTGCCACGTCGCCCAGGTCGACGATCATCCCCGCGTCCTCGGCGACCCGGATGAACACGTCCGCGGGCACCGCGACGCCGTCCCGGGTCCACCTGGCGAGGGCCTCGACGCCGACGATGCGGCCGGTGCCGGTGGCGACGACCGGCTGGTAGACGACATCGATCCGCTTCTCGGCGATCGCGCGGCGCAGGTCCTCGACCATCACCAGCCGCTCGAGGCGCGAGTGCCCGATCGCGTCCTCGTAGCGGACCAGGCGGTCCTTGCCCTCCGCCTTCGCCGCGTACATCGCCAGGTCGGCCTTGCCGAGCAGCCCCTCACCGTCGTCCCGGCTCGCGGCGTACGCGATCCCGGCGCTCGCACTGAGCGGGACGCGGTGCCCGGCGACCCACGCCCCCTCGCGCACGGCCCTCAGCACCCGCTCGCAGGCCGCCTCCACGTGGGCGGTGTCGGTGTCCTCGAAGAGGATCGCGAACTCGTCACCGCCCAGCCGGGCGACCGTGTCGGCGCCCCGGACGCACGCGCGCAGGCGCCCAGCCACCTCGATCAGGACCGCGTCACCGGCGGCATGGCCGAAGCGGTCGTTGACAGGCTTGAACCCGTCCAGGTCGACGAACAGGAGAGCGACGAGTCCGTCGCGGCGGCGGGCGCGGGACAGGGCGTGGTCGATGCGGTCCAGGAGGATGCCGCGGTTCGGCAGGTCGGTCAGCGGGTCGTGCCGCGCCACGTGGACCATCTCGCTGGTGAGCGTGAGGCGCGCGAACGCGTCCGTTGCGACCGCCGCGAGTGTCTTGAGCGCCTGCTCGTCCGCAGTCACCGTGGACCGTGCCCGGTCCATCGCCTTGGCGACGATCCACAGCTGCGTGTCCCCGTCGTGGATCTCGGCGCCGACCTCGCCGGAGACGGGCGGGTCGGAGCGGAGAGCCACCTGCTGGAGGCGGAGCAGCTTGCGGGCGTCCCCGAGCAGAGCGTGCGCCACGGCGCCCCGCTGCGACAGCGTCTGCGCGCGGACGGCGGCGTCGAACAGCACGGCGAGCCGGCGAGCGTTCTCCCGCCCGCGGGTCAGAGCGCGGGTCGCGACCAGCAGGGTGGTCAGCGGCACCGCGAGCAGGACCAGCGTCCACGGCGGCGCGCTCCGGTGGACGACGGCGCCCAGGTACCCCAGCGTGTCGAACGGCACGAAGCAGCCGATGGCGAGCAGGGTCCCGGGCTGCAGCACCTGGTCACGGAGCGTCGTGGCTCCGCTGATGGCGAGAGAGAATGCCGAGACCACGAAGTCGGCGGCGAAGTACACCGCTGCCGCGGCCGCGACGGCGGCCAGCTCTCGAGGCGTCCCCAGCGCTTCGCCCCGGACCAGACCGAGCACCGCACTGGCGAGGAAGCCCGCGGTGATGCCGACGCCGATGTTGAAGATCTTCGACGACAGCCGTTTCGCCGTCGTGAGCTGGGTGAGGAGGACGCCGAGGGACCAGACCACGAGTGCGTCGTGCGCGTCGAGCGTGCACAGCAGGAACATCAGGACGCAGGAGTCGAACCCGACCTCGATCCCGCCGTCCTGGATGTCGATGACGACCGGGAACCGAGCGATGACGAGGATCAGCGGGATCCCGAGGAACGCCACCGCGTTCAGGCCGGACCCGTCGCGCAGGGCACCCACGGAGGCCTGGACGAACAGCGCGATCCCCACGCCGCACACGGAGAGGTCGAACCACCAGCCGCGCGATGAACGCAGGCGGTCAATCAGTGTGGTCATGGCAGCCGTTCGTCGCCGCTGGAAGGACCGGTCAAGTATGGGGTCAGGCTCGGGCATCCGCGATTCGATCGCCGAGCGTATGGCCGATCGGCCGGGGCGGACCCCCCGTTCTGACTATCCCGAAACGTTCCGGGTACCTCAGCGGCCATGAGCACCGGTATCGACCTCGGTCGCCCATCCTCGGGCGACGTCATCGACCTCATCACCGAGGACCACCGCCGCTTCGAGAAGCTCCTCGCACAGCTGCGGGACGGCACGGCCGACAGGGACGCCGTACGGCGTGCCTTCGCGCACGTCCTCATCGCGCACGGGGAGGCGGAGGAGGAGCTCGTCTACCCGGTTCTCGCCCGCAGGAGCGACGACGTCGGAGGAGACGAGGTCGAGCACGGTCGGGAGGAGCACGCCGAGGGCAACGAGGCGCTGCTCGCCGTGCTCGAGCTCAAGGGCACCGACACCCAGGCCTTCGCGGACGCCGTGGAGCACCTCAGCAACCTGGTCGCGCACCACATCGCCGAGGAGGAGCTGACCATCCTCAAGCCCGCTCGCCAGGAGGTCCCGGAGAACGTCCGATTCGAGCTGGGGGAGAAGTGGTCGGCCCGGCGCAACGAGCTGATCAGCCAGAACTGCGGCACCGAGGCCAACGTTCGGCGCATCGTGAACGCCGCGCAGAGGTCCGGCCTGCTGGACGAGGACGGTTGAGATGCCTGCGGTGTCGCTGCGATCGCTGCGTGACGTCGTCGTGCTGGTCGCGACGCGGGGCCGGCTCCCCGCTCCAGAGGAGGCCCGGCTGCGGTGAGCCGGGGCACCCTCAGGGTCCGGTATGTCGTTGCGGGGGGTCGGGTACCGCGGGTTCGAACTGACCGTCCGACAGGAGGAGCGTCATGGGGACCGCTGCTGAGGACCGCCAGAAGGCCGCCGAGCTGCCCGAGGGGGACGTGGTCCGGATCCTGCTGGAACAGCACGCCCGCATCCGCGAGCTGTTCCCTGCGATCACGGACTCCGCCGGCGCGCGCAAACAGGAGCTCTTCGACGAGCTGCGGGCGCTGCTGGCCGTGCACGAGACGGCCGAGGAGCTCGTGCTCCGGCCGATGACCTCCACCAGTGGTGAGGGGGCCGAGGCCATCGCCGCGGCCCGCAACGAGGAGGAGGCGGCGGCAACGGAGGTGCTGAAGGAGCTCGAGGAGGTCGACGTGGGCGATCCGGACTTCGACGTACGCCTCGCCACCCTGGAACACGCCGTGCTCCAGCATGCCGAGGCCGAGGAGCAGGAGGAGTTCCCGATCATCCTCCAGGCCTACGACGCCGAGGTACGACGAGCGATGGGCCTGGAGGTGCGCGCGGCCGAGAAGGTGGCGCCCACCCATCCGCACCCGAGCGCTGCGGGGTCGACGGCGGCGCAGCTCGTGCTCGGACCGTTCGCCGCGATCAAGGACCGCGCCAAGGACGCGATCAAGGCGATCAGCATCCTGCCCTGACCGGGTGCCTCGTGCACCCCTGCACGGTCTCCCGGACCGTGGGCCGTCGAGGGGGGATACGGCCCGGGGGACAAGAAGGAGCCGGGGTCCCGCGGGGCTGGCGGGCCCCGGCTTCGCCCCTGTCCGGAGCTCCCTCCGCGCCGTGCCGGGCGGGGTCAGCGCCGGATGAGCTGCGCGCGGGTCGGGACGTAGGGCCGCAGCCGCAGGTGCATGCCGGCCTCCGACGGGGTCCGGTTGCCCTTGCGACTGTTGCAGCGCTCGCAGGCGGCCACGGTGTTCAGCCACGACCAGCTCCCCCCGCGGGACTGCGGGACGATGTGGTCGACCGTGGTCGCCCGTCCGTCGCAGTAGGCGCAGCGGTGCCGGTCGCGCAGCAGCACCGATCGCCTCGTGTATCCGGCCGGCCGGTGCATCCACTGCGCGGCTACGTAGCGGACCAGCCGGATCACCTTCGGCCACGGGTGAGGACCGATCATGCGGACCTCGCCCGTGGGTGCCTGGTGTGCCTCCTCGACGGTGGCGACCTCGCGCCAGAGCATGCGCACGGCGTGCTGGAAGGTCACCGTCCCGAGCGGCTCGTAGGAGGCGTTGAGCAGCGCGACCTGGGTGAAGGTCACCGTCATCACCTCGCTTCCGGGCAGCGGCCGAGACTCAGGATGGGTTCATTGTGCGTCGCGAGTTGCCGTTCGGACCAGCACCTCGCGGACCGCGCCCAGGGCCTGGACGTCGGAGTCCAGCCATTCGACGTCGTCGAGCTCGTCGCTGCCGAGCCACCGGACCGCGTCGTGGTCGTCGCCCGGCCTGGGCTCACCGGCCACCACGGTGGTGAGGAACAGGCGCAGCTCGTGGACGTCCGAGATCGGCCAGGCGCGCCCGAGGTCGGACAGCTCGTCGCCCACCGCGATCGTCACACCGAGCTCCTCGTGGACCTCGCGGACCAGCGCGTCCCGGGGTGTCTCGCCCAGCTCCACCTTGCCGCCGGGGAACTCCCAGCGGCCCGCCAGCTCCGGAGGGGTCGTGCGGCGGGCCGCCAACACGCGGCGTACGCCGCCGGCCGGTCCGTCGAGGATGACCGCTCCGACCACCGTGCGACGGGCACTGGACACCACACCGGCCGCTTCGCCGACCCGTCGGTAGGCGTCGGCGAGCGACGTCACGGTCTCGTGCGCGTTGAGGCCGCTCGGGTTGGGGACGACCCACAGCTCGGCGCCGGCCAGGTCGTGGGGCTGGCGGCCCGGCACGGCCTTCGGCAGCCCGAACGCCGTGCGGTAGGCGGTGATCCCGGCGACCGCGACCACCCGGGGCCTCTGGGCGGCGACGAGCCGGGCCAGCCGTTCGCCGCCCTCGCGGAGCTCCTCGCTGGTGAGCTCGGAGGCCTTCGCGGTCGCCCGGGGGGCCAGGTTGGTGATGCCGATGCCACGTGCCCGGAGGCGGTCGCGGTCCTCGTCCGTCATGCCGTCGGCCGGGTCGACCGGGTGGTCGATCACGCCGGCCAGCAGCAGCGCCGGGTAGAACCGGTTGCCCGGGTGAGCGAAGTGGGTGCCCGTCGCGGCCGTCCAGAGCCCGGGGTTGATGCCCACGAACAGGAGCCGCAGCCGGTGCTCGGGCCTGGTCGGCAGGAGGTCGGGCACCTCGGCGTCGCGGAACGACTCGAGCTCGGCCCGGGTGAAGGTACGGCGTGGCACGGGGCGAGCCTGCCACGATGGGCGGGTGGCGGCTGAATCAGACGGGCGGGTGTGCAACACCTTCGCCGAGGGCGACAACCTCGACGTGCTGCCGACGCTGCCGGAGGGCTCCTTCGACCTGGTCTACCTGGACCCGCCCTACAACACCGGCAACGACTTCGCCTACCGCGACGACTTCCGGGGCGACCGGGGCGCCGGGCTGGCCGGGCGCCACGAGGCATGGCTGGCGTTCATGCGGCCCCGGCTCGAGGCGGGCCGCCGCGTGCTGGCCGATACCGGGGCCATCTTCGTCAGCATCGACGACCACGAGGTCGCCCACCTGCGCCTGCTGATGGACGAGGTGTTCGGCGAGGCGAACCTTCTGGCGCAGATCGTGGCGAACCTGAATCCCAAGGGCCGGCAGCTGGGCCGCGGCTTCGCCACCTCCCACGAGTACCTGCTCGCCTACGCCAAGGACGCCGACCGCTGCGTGCTCGACGCATCCTCACCGACGACGGTGGTGGAGTCCGACTTCCCGCTGCTGGCCGCCGACGGGCGGCGCTACCGCCGGCTGCCGCTGCGCAACACCAACAAGAAGTTCAACCCGATGACCGCGCCCACCCTCCACTTCGCGGTGTGGGCGTCGCTGGAGACCGGGCAGGTCCGAACCGAGCCCTTCGAGGGGGCGGTCGAGATCAAACCGGTGTTCGGCGACGGGTCCCCGGCGGTCTGGCGCTGGTCGCGGCCACGGATCGACGCCCGCCCCGACGACCTGGAATGCCGGGTGGTCCGGGGCGCGACCGGGGACCGCGTCGACGTCTTCCAGCGCGACTGGCTGCATGTCAGCCACGACGGCAAGGGCCGGCGCAAGAAGCTCCGCACCGTCTGGCTCGCCGAGGAGGTCGGCTCCACCGACACGGCGGTGGCCGAGCTGAAGTCCGTGCTCGGCCACGTCTTCGAGTCGCCGAAGCCGACCGGGCTGGTGCGGCGGATCCTCGACACGATGCCGCCCGACTGCCGCGTCATCGACTACTTCGCCGGCAGCGGCACCACCGGGCACGCGGTGGCCCTCGCGAACGCGGCCGACGGAGGGCGTCGTACCTGCCTGTCGATCAACTCCGCCGAGCCGACACGAGCCGGCAGCAACGCCGCGCTGGCGGGCTACCCGACGGTCTCGGCCGTCACCCGGGCCCGGCTGCAGGCGGTCGCCCAGCGGGTCGGCGGCGGCTTCCGGGAGTTCTGACCGCTGGCCGAGGAGGTCGCGCAGCGACCGTCACGAGACCCCGGCAGCCTCCTCCAGCGCACCCAGCTCGTCGTCGAGGAACGCGAGCAGCCGCTGGAGCCGGGGGACCGTCCGTCGGCAGCCGGTCAGGCCGAAGCCCATCTTGTCGTCGTAGGACGTGCAGGTGATGTTGAGCGCCATCCCGTTGATCGGGATCGACAGCGGGTAGTTGCCGACCAGCCGGGCCCCGTTCCAGTAGTGCGGGGAGCGCGGACCGGGCACGTTGCTGATGATCAGGTTGAACGGCGGCCGGACGAAGCCCTGCATCTTCAGCATCGGCACCACGATCGAGGGCGCCATGCCGATCGCGCTCATCGCGACGATCTGGGCCGGCGTCATCGACGACAGCGCCTCCTTGCCGTCCTGCATCGAGCGATGGATCGCCAGGAGCCGATCGGCGGGGTCGGTCAGGTCGGTCGCCATCCGCACCATCACCGAGCCGACGGCGTTGCCGCCCTCGGATGAGGCCGTGCTGGCCTCCTTCGCCTTCAGCCCGACCGGCACCATCGCGACCATCGGCTGGTCGGGGAGCGCGTCGAGCTCGGTGAGGTAGGTCCGCATGGCGCCGCTGCACATCGCCAGCACCACGTCGTTGATGGTGGTCCCGGTCGACTTGCCGATCGCTCGCAGCCGCTCCACCGGCCAGTCCTGCGCTGCGAACCGCCGCGACCCGGTGATCGACTGGTTGAAGATCGTCCGCGGGGCCGCCAGGGAGACGGCGGACGTCTCGTTCCGCAGCCCCTTGCGCAGCGTCCTCACCAGCGCCATCGGCATGCCGGCCGCCTCCGAGCTGATCCCGAGGGCGGTGCGTACGACGTCCGCGGGCAGGTCCGCAAGCGACTTGGCAGCCGTGTTGACGACCTCCACCGCGGTGCCGGCCGCATCGGCCGCAGCGCCGGCGACCACAGCAGGCAGTCCACCGGGATCGGCGTCGGGGCCCGGAGCCGGCGCCGGGCTGTGTCGCTGCGCAGCGCCGTCGGCGAAGGGCGCCTTCATGCCGCGCCGATCGGGGTCCGTCGTCAGCACGCTCGCCAGCAGCCGCATCGCGGAGATCCCGTCGACGAGCGAATGGTGGATCTTGGTGTAGAGCGCGACCCGACCGTCGGCCAGCCCCTCGATCACGTGCATCTCCCACAGCGGCCGCTCCCACGCCAGCCGGGTCGAGTGCAGTCGGCCGCACAGCTCGAGCAGCTCGCGGACCCGGCCGGGCTGGGGGAGGGCGCTGTGCCGCAGGTGGTGCTCGATGTCGAACTGGTCGTCCTCGCGCCAGGTCAGGGTGCCGCCCGTCCTCACCGAGCGGTGCGGGTGCTTGAGGAAGAGCGGCGCGACCTTGTCGGTGTCGCGCATCGACTCGTACATCTGGCGGCTGAAGTCCGGTCCTGCGTCCGCGGGGTCCTCGAACAGCTGCAACGCTCCGACGTGCATCGGCTGGCTGCGACTCTCGGCCAGCAGGAACGCACTCGAGGTCGGGTCGATCGGGCGGAAGCTCGGGACAGAGACCACGGGGAGCACCTTTCGTCGCGGATGCTCGATCCTTGCGTGTCGTGACAGCGGTCACAAGACGCGCCCGACCGATGCGGCGACGTCGGGGCCCTACTGATCGATCTCGGCGCGCAGCTCAGACACCACCGAGTCGACCACGGCGACCAGGTCGCCGTCGGTGCGCGCGGCGACCGCGCGCTGACGGACGTACGACGCCCCGCGGGCCGGGATCTCCAGCACTGACGCCAGCTCCGCCTCGCATCCCAGGCGCTCGGCGGTCGGTTGCAGCTGCGGGATCAGGTCTGCGAGGTCGTCGGTGACCAGCCGCTCGTTGCAGTCGGCGTCGAGGATGACGATCGCTTCGACGCCGTAGCGCGCGGCCCTCCACTTGTTCTCCTGGACGTGCCACGGCGGCATCGACGGCAGCGTCTCGCCGGCGGCAGCGCGGCCGTCGAGCCACACCACCAGGCAATGCATCAGCGCGACCAGCGCCTGCATGTCGGTGAAGGTCGAGACGCCGTCGCAGACCCGGTTCTCGAGGGTGCCGTGCTTGATCGCGGGCCGGAGGTCCCAACGGATCTCACTCAGCTCGTCGATCACTCCGGTGGTGATCTGGTCGTGCGCGAAGGACTCGAACTCCTGCCACGTCTGGAACTGGAACGGCAGTCCGGCGGTCGGCAGCTGCTGGAACATCAGTGCCCGGTTGGACGCGTAGCCGGTGTCGACTCCCATCCAGATCGGCGAAGACGCGGAGAGCGCCTGCAGATGGGGGTAGTAGGCGAGCAGCGCGGTGAGAACCGGCATCACCCGCGCCTGCTCGGGGACGCCCACGTGCACGTGGACGCCCCAGATCAGCATCTGGCGGCCCCACCACTGAGTGCGGTTGATCAGCTCCTCGTAGCGATGCCCCTCGGTGAGCTGCTGCCGGGTCCAGGACGCGAAGGGGTGGGTGCCGGCGCCGTACAGGTCGAGGTCGAGGTCGTCCGCGGCCTCGGTGACGTAGCTCAGGGTGTCGCGCAGGTCGGTCATCGCCTCGCCCACGGTGGTGCAGACGCCGGTGACCACCTCGACGGTGTTCTTCAGCAGCTCCTTGTGGAGCTTGGTGGGATCGGGCATCCGCGGCTTGGCCCGCGCGAACAGGTGGGCGGCGTCGTTGCGAAGGTCGCGGGTGCGCCGGTCGACCAGGGCGAACTCCCACTCCACCCCCAGCGTTGGCTCGGGTGACCCGTGGAAGTCGATGCGCACACCATCAGACTAGGAGGTCCAGCCAGCGCTGCGCCGTGTCGTCGAACGGCGGCTCCTTGGCGCGTACGGCGGCCAGGACCCTGCTGGCCGACGACTCCGCCATCGCCACGATCTCCGCGGGGTAGCCGTAAGCCGTCTGGTGCTCGGTGAACTCGTCCTCGTCATCGAGGTAGATCGTGCCGTCCTGGAGCATCACGACGTCGAGGTCGAGGTCGACCGACCGGAGGACGGTGCCGTCCCACTGGGCCGGCGTGGCCATGTCGACGTACATCCTGGCGACCGCTCGCTCGTCGTTGAAGCCGGCGAGGAACGCCCGTCCGCCTCTCGGCACCAGCACCACGCTTCCGAAGTTCGCGACGAACTCCATCCCAGGTCGCTGGTAGTGCGTGCCGACCGGGAACCCGAGCCACTCGCCGTGCTCGTCGGAGCCGAGCCAGGTGCCCTCGTAGGTCCAGTGCGGACGTTCGCCCCACTTGGTGATCTCGACGCGGATCGGCGTCCCGGGGTGCATGGAGGATGTCTACCAAAGACCTGCCAGCATGGCCCGATGGATGGAACCCGGACCCTCCACCGCACGCTCGACCTGTGTCTCAAGGTCGGCGAGGTGCTGCTGTCCTCCGGTGCGGGGGCGGCGGACGTGGTGGCGACGATGCGCGCGCTGTCGCGGGCGCTGGGGGTGCGGCAGTCGCAGATCGACGTCACCTTCACCTCGCTCGCGATGAGCGTCCAGCTCGACCCCGACGAGCCGCCGGTGATGCAGATCCGGCAGGTCACGCAGCGGGAGATCGACTATGAGGACCTCACCCGGGTCGACCACCTGGTCCGCGAGGTGGCGGCCGGTCGCAAGGACCTCGACGGCGCCCGGACCGAGCTCGCGCAGATCGTCTCCTCCGGCCACGCCCGGCCGCGCTGGGCGGCGACGCTCGGCTGGGGTGCCATGTGCGCCGGAATCGCGCTGCAACTGGGCGGCGGGGCCGTTGTCGTGCTCGTGGCCCTGCTGGCGGCGATCTGCATCGACCGGCTCCAGCTGCTGATGACCCGGCGACGGCTCCCGGTCTTCTACCAGCAGGTCGCGGGCGGGGTGGTCGCGACGGTGCTGGCGGCGGTCGGCACCCGGCTCGCCGAGCCGTTCGTGCATCTCAACGCCTCGCTGGTGGTGACCGCCAACATCATCATGCTGCTGGCCGGCATCGGCTTCATGGGCGCGATCCAGGACGCGCTGTCGGGGTTCTTCGTGACCGGCGGCGCGCGGATCCTCGAGGCCGTCCTGGCGACCGCGGGCATCATCGCCGGCGTCAGCGGGGGGCTGAGCCTCTGCGCCGCGATAGGCCTGGAGATATCCGGGCTGTCCCTGCCGCAGTTCAACCTCGTCGGGGTGACCGCTGCCGTGCTCGGCGGCGGCCTCGCCGCCGCAGCCTTCGCGTTCGCCTCGTACGCGCCGTGGCGGATCCTGGTGCCGGTCGGCCTGCTCGGCGGCGTCGGGATCGTGGTCACCGAATTCGTCGCCGAGGCGGGCTTCGGCCGGCCGTGGGCGGTGGGCGTCTCGGCGTTCCTGATCGGCCTGTTCGGGTACGCCGTCGGGCGCCGGTTCCGGGTGCCGCCGCTGGTCGTGGTGGTCTCGGCCGTGGTGCCGCTGCTGCCCGGCCTCTCGATCTATCGGAGCCTCTTCCTGCTCGGGGAGGAGGGCGGAACCCGGGTCGCCGACGGACTGCTCGCCATGGCCACCGCCGCCTCCGTCGCCATCGCCCTCGCCGCCGGAGTGATCCTCGGTGAGTACGTCGCCCAGCCCGTGGTCCGCGAGGCCCGCCGTGTCGAGCAGCGCCTCGCCGGCCCCCGCCTGGTCGGTGTCACCCGGGCCCGCAGGCGCCGCAAATAGCGCGAGGGGGCGCGGTGTGCGGTGCGAGGGGGCGCGGTGTGCGGTGCGAGGGGGCGTGGTGTGCGGTGCGAGGGGGCGTGGTGTGCGGAGCGAGGGGGCGCGGTGTGCGGTCGTCAGCCCGTTCGCCTCGGGCGCCGGCGTGGATAGTTCGGGTCGTCCGGGCCGCGGGAGTAGATCCGCTTCGGAGGAGTGGCGGGCGTGCGCTCCGCGATCTTCGCGCGGAGCTCGCGCAGCCACATGTCGCGCGGCTGGGCCGCCAGTCCGTCTTTCCGTACGACGATGATGTGCCAGCCCAGCGCGTCCCGAAGTGCCGCTCGGCGATCGCGGTCGTGGTCCCGATCGGCGGTGAGGGTGTGGTGCTCCTCGCCGTCGTACTCCACCGCGGTCCGCAGGTGCTCGTAGGCGTTCTCGATCCTCGCGCGGCCCCAGCCAGGAACCTCGACCCACACCTGAGCGGCCGGCATCGGTAACCCCTCGTCGTGGATCATCAACCGGATCCACGACTCGGGCTGCGAGTCCGCGTCGTCGCTCGACAGCGGAATCAGCTCGCGCAACTGCTTCACGCCGCGGCGCTTCGCGAAGCGCGGCAGCATGCGCAGGAAGTCCTGCTCGGTGAGGCCGAAGCTCCGACGGAACGCGTCGATCGTCGCGATCGCCCGGTAGCGCCCCCGCAGACATGCGATGTCGCATGCCGTGCGAATCGGAGTGGTGACGTTGACGCCCTCGACGACCATCACGTCGCAGCCGGGGAGGTCTCGCTGGCCGCCATAGATCCCCGTCCGTCGTGAGCGCTCCTTACCCGCCACCGAGACCACCTCCAGCTGCGGGATCAGATCCTGCTCGGCGAGGTCGAGGACATCGATGCCGTGTAGCCAGGCCGCGCAGCGGTCGCTCACCACGGCGTGGGCGGGCAGGACGAGCGCCGCTGCGCGAGCGCGGAGCCACAACGAGTCGGGCGCCGAGGCGGCGACGTAGACATCGTGCAGCACGTGCCGGACGACGCCGGTCTCTCTCAGGTAGCGGAGTCGCCCCCGCGACAACCCGGCTGCGACGGCCATCGCCGTGGTGAAGGGCTGGCCGCCCAGAAGGGTGAGCTCGGACATGGTGAGAGCATCGGCCCCGCCGTACGACGCCCGGCCGGCGTCGTACGCCGCCTGTGGATGAGGAGGGTTGTCCACAGCGGATGGCCGCGAAGTTGGCGTGTCGAGTGACACCGAAACGGACGGTCCGCTGCACACCGCGCCCCCTCGCGGCGCACACCGCGCCCCCTCGCGCCGCACACCGCGCCCCCTCG
>NZ_SSXI01000089.1 GCF_004803405.1 Nocardioides sp.
ACCGTGAGGCAGATGGCCGTGGGCGAGGAGTCGTTCTCCGGTTCGGGGTCGATGTCGGCGATCACCTGCCCGGCGGAGGCGGCCTCGCTGGCGCCGGGTGGGGAGGTGGCCTGCTCCGCGACGTACACGTTGACCCAGGCCGATGTGGACGCCGGCTCGGTGACCAACACCGCGACCGCCACCGGCATCCCGCCCTCGGGCACGCCGGTCGACTCTGCGCCGTCGACGGCGACCGTCACGATGGAGCCCGCGCCGGGGTTGACGCTGCAGAAGACCGCGGCGCCGGCGACGGTGCGGTGGGCGGGCGAGGTGGTGAGCTACAGCTTCCTGGTGACCAACAGCGGCAACGTCACGATCGAGGACCTCACGATCGAGGAGTCCGCGTTCTCCGGCACCGGAGAGCTGTCGCCGGTGACCTGCCCGGCGACCTCGCTCGCGGCGAGTGCCCAGACGACCTGCACGGCGACCTACACGGTGACCCAGGCTGACGTCGACGCTGGTGACCTGTCCAACACCGCGACCGCCACCGGCAGCCCCCCGACCGGGCCGCAGATCGAGTCGCCGCCGGACACGGCCTCGGTCACCACGCCGGACGCCCCGGGCCTGAGCCTGGTGAAGTCGGCCGCACCCAGCGGTCCCGACTCGCTCAAGCCCGGCGCCCAGATCACCTACTCCTTCGTGGTGACCAACACCGGCAACGTCTCGATCACCGGCGTCACAGTCGCCGAGCGGTCGTTCACGGGCACCGGGTCGATGTCGGCCATCACCTGCCCCGCGGCCGCGGCCCGGGTCGCGCCCGGTACGCAGGTGACCTGCACCGCGGCCTACACGGTGACCCAGGCCGATGTGGACGCCGGCTCGGTGACGAACACCGCAACTGCCACCGGGACCCCGCCCTCGGGCACACCGATCACCTCGCCCCCCGGCAGGGTGATCATCCCCCAGCCGCCCGCAGCGTCGCTGTCCATGGTCAAGACCGCCGACGTCGACCGGCTCGCCGCGGTCGGCCAGAAGATCACCTACTCCTTCCTGGTGACCAACACGGGCAACGTGACCCTCAGGGCCGTCGCCGTCGACGAGGTCGCCTTCACCGGGTCCGGCGAGCTGTCACCGGTGACCTGCCCGGCCGCGACCGGCTCGCTGGCCCCGGGCGAGCAGGCGACCTGCACCGCCACCTACACCGTCACCCAGGCCGACCTCGACCGGGACTCGCTGGACAACACCGCCGCGGCGACCGGCACCCCGCCCTCCGGCACGCCGGTGACGTCGCCGCCGGACACCGTGACCGTGCGCTCGACCGGTGCCGCCTCTCTCGAGCTGGCCAAGGAGGCCGACGCGATCGACGTCGACGGCGACGGCGCGATCGCCGTCGGAGACCGGATCGAGTGGACGATCCGGGTCACCAACACCGGCACGGTGACGGTCCGCGGCATCAACGTCTCGGACCCCACGGCCGGCAAGGCGACCTGCCCGCGCAGCATGCTCAAGCCTGCCCGGTCGATGACCTGCACGGTGAAGTCACACACGGTCAGTGCCGGGGACGTGAGGAGGAAGTCGGTGCGTAACACAGCCGTCGCCACGGGTAGCGACGCGGCGGGCCGGTTCCTGTCCTCCAACGACGACACGGCCACGGTCGTCCTGGCGGCCGACGAGTCCGACGATCCCTCCGGCGTGGTGCTGCCCGACACCGGCGCGGGACCCTGGCCGCCGGTCGCGGCCATCGCAGGGATCACGGCCCTCATGGCCGGCGCGTTCATGCTCCTCGCCGCGCGACGACGTCGGTCGACCGGGTCCGCCCGCTGACCTGGGCCCCGGTCTCAGGGTTCCGTTCCCGGGCCTCGATGTGGCCGAACGCCACCAGGCTCCAGAGGGTCGATTTTGGCTCAGGTCTGGCGGTCTGAAGCTCCGCGAGGCCACCACAGGCCGGCTGGCCCGGCTTCTGCTGAGGTTGCGCGATCAGAGCGTGAACCGGCAGCGCAAGGCCAAGGTCGTCCTCGGGGCCATGCTCGACCTCGCGGTCCGACACGATGCGGTCCCGACGAACCCGGCTCGCGGGACAAGCCGGGTTCACCGACCCAAGCAGGAGACCAAGGCCCTGCGGATCGAGGACCTGGTCGAGATCCGCGCTGCCGTACGCCGGTGGATCAACGCGGACCGCCCCGGACCCAGGGCCAACGGGAGACATGGCCGACATCATCGACCTGATGCTCGCCACTGGGTGCCGCATCGGCGAGATCCTCGCGTTGCGCTGGAGTGACCTGGAACTCGATGGCGACCTGCCCGTCCTCACGGTGTCGGGCACGATCAAGACCGAGACAGGAAAGGGCACCTACCGGAAGTCCACGCCGAAGTCGACGCAAGCCGACGCACGGTGGTGCTCCCCCGTTTCGCCGCCGAGTTGCTACGTGTGCGCCGGGAGTTCGCGACACCCAACGAGAACGGCGCCGTTTTCGCGACCCGCAACGGCACCTGGCACCAGGTGGTCAACATCGAGCGTCGGTGGCGCCAGATCCGCAAGGACACCGGGTATGAGTGGGTGACCCCCCACACGTTCCGCAAGACGGTCGCGACACTGATCTCCGAGGCAGCGACCTCCAAACTCGCCTCGCGCCAGCTCGGTCACTCCTCGAGCCAGGTCACCCGGGACCACTACATCGCCAAGCCGCCCGTCTCGGCCGACCTCTCCGAGCTCCTCGAGCGGCTCGCTGAGAACGACGACGCGAGCTCGGATTCGTAGGACGCCAAACCGTTTACGACTAGTAAACGACCACTATGGGGATCCACGTCAAAACGGAAACCGCCTCTGATCCCGCGTTTCCGCAGGTCAAAGGCGGTTTGTCGGTCGGGCTGACAGGATTTGAACCTGCGACCCCCTGACCCCTCGACATCAGAATCGATGTCATTGCGGCAGTTTGCGCTGGCCCGCCCGACTAGGCGGAAACGTGCTCTGACCTGCAGGAATGGCGACCAGCCGGCATTGCTTCGCTATGTTGCGCGCTGCTCCACTTTGCGGACTTTCGCGCCTCAATCCGTGTCCAAAGTGTGTCCACCCTCGAATCCCGCCGGCTGCACCTCTCGTTGGACGAGGTCGTCGACGAGCTCGACGTGGTGGACGGATTCGACCGCGGCGTGGGGTCGATCGAGTAGCGGAACCGTCGGGGCACTGCTGGGGCTGCTGATCGGGACGGCCCAGTCGCATCTGCTGAGTTGTCGGCGCGCTGGTTTCGCTAGACCGGCAGCGCGCCGACGTGGCCGCTGACGAGTACCCGCCGGTGCCGGTGCTGGCTGTTGTCGATCGAAATGACCGAGACCGAGGCGGCGGTAGCCGAACTGCGTGCGATCTCGACGCCGCCTGCGCTGGATGACCTCGTACGCCGCCCACTACGAAGCGGACTGAGTACGGGACTGTCTTCATCTCCCGCCAGGCGGAGAAGGGATGGAAGGACTGCCTCGCCACCTATCGCAATGCGCTGGTCGACGCATGGGATCGGCTTTGTTTGGAACCGGCCCACGAGGACGGCACCCGTGTCTACCGGATGAAAGCCAACCTGGCACCAGGCGTTTACCAGGGGCAGGAATACGACCGGTATCAGTACAAAATTCCAGGCGGTGGCCGCATCTGGTACTTCATTGACCGGAGTACCAACAAAAGGCCAAGGTCGCCGGATGGGTCCTCATTGAGGATGTACATACGGCGCACCCGAACGAGACCAAGTAGGACTGGAATCCGAAGCTACCCCGGTCCACGCTTCTCCGCCTCGGAGTAGCGAGCAAGCCGCCCATTGAAGCGCCGACCCCATCGATCGGGGCGAGACGAGTACTGCCGGGCAGGTGGCGGTATGAGCGGCGGAGTCGACCGGATGCGAACTTGGCGTACCTGCTGAGCAGGCGGGACCGGCTGATCAAGCCGGTCTCGATCACCCTCTATCGGATGAGTGTCGCGCGGTCTCAGCACGCGTGGCTCGCGTCCCAGCCCGCGAAGCCTGTATGCATGCCGGGATTGTGGGTCCCGTCGAACCCCATGGTCTGGGCACATGTGCGTACGTGCTGCCCGTAGTCCTGGCCGGTGCCAGCAGCGGTTGCCGCCCCAGCACCGGCGGACGTCGCTACTGCCGCCGCTATGGCCACGCCTAGTGCACTTGCCAACAGTCGCAACATTTCTCGCTCACCTCTCCTTGTTCCTCGGGTTGACGCCGGTTCCGGCACCGCTCTGCCAGGAGGCCGGCTCGGGCTCCTCGGGATGCTGTACCTCGTCGGTCGCCGCCGGTTCCTGGCCGGCCGCCGGGCGAGTAGCCGCCCTTGACCGTGACCTCGACCTGCTGCACGCCGCCGCGCCGCTCGGCGAACCGCACAGTCTTTGGGCCGAAGAAGACCCACGCCAGCACGGCGACCAAGACCGCCACGCCGGCGAGGACCAGGACATCCACGCCGTTCACGGGGCGCCGTGCTGGTGCTTGTGGTCATCGTGGTCTTGCACGCCGCGCATCATGAAGAACATCATCAGCGGGCAGGCCAGGACCAGCGGGAGCACGATCAGGGTTCCGGGAGGTACTCCAGCGAAGGCAAGCCCGACGATCAGTACTGCCAGTGCGACCACATAGAGGGGCAGTTGTTCTCTCTTCATCGTCTACTCCTTGCTCGGAGCACGGACTGCGGGCCGTGCCCGTTTCCCCACCTCCGATCCTCGTCCTCGCCACCCCACCCAGGCAGGGCAGCAGGTCCCCCGGGCACGGGCCCTTGGTCACTACCCCCCGGAGGTAGGCCACCGCAGACTGAAAGCAGGCCCCAACCACATCGGGGCATGCAGCAGTGAGGTGACAGCCATGCAGAACTGGAACGACGGGCACATGGACGACGGTTGGGGCATCGCGATGATGCTGACCATGCTGGGTATCTGGGTCGTGCTCATCGCCGCGATCGTGTTCGCAATCGTGTGGAGCGTGCGGGCCACCACAACCTCCGAGGGAGCCTCGACTCTGCCCCCAGCCACCTCGGTTCCGGGCTTGGGCAGTGCCACGAGGAGTGCCGAACAGATCCTGGCCGAGCGGCTGGCTCGCGGCGATATCGACGCCGAGGAGTACCGGACTCGGCTCGACGCTCTCACACCGCCTAACCAGCCGTGACCACCGAACACGTTGACGCGATTCACGATGCGATGGGCGACCCCGGTTACACCGCTCACAAGCACGGCCACGCCAGCCGGCTGACCACGCTGAGCCGGTTCGGCTGCTGCACCGCCGCCGAAGCCGAGGACGTCGTGGCACGGCTCTTGCGTCACGGTGCGGTGGTCACGCCGGCTGGGCACACCGTTCGCGTGGTCGCGTTCGGCAACGCCCACGGCTCACTCTCGAACGGACCTTGCCACGCGGTCACCCTGGACCACGTCATCGGCTACCTCCAAGATCACCCTCGCGCCCTCTGAGACCAGGTCGTCCACACCAGCTCATGCCCGCCGGGACTCCTGACGCGGCTGGAGAAGGCCAGTCGCGCCAGCCTGATGCCGAGGCGCCGCGATGACGCCGATTGCTTCCAGCTGCGACTGCGACCGGACGCACCACACCCGCCGCGTGGTGCTCACCGGTGGCCCGGGCACCGGCAAGAGGGCGAGTACCTGGAGAGCCAGGGCTACGAGCCGGCCGGCTGCCACCACCACGAGATCTACCTCAACGACCCGCACCGCGCTCGGCCCGAGAACATTCGCACCGTCCTCCGCATGCCCGCTCGTGAACAGTCAGCGTCTGCCGGTGGCGTGGCGTCGAGCCGATCGCCGAGTTGATGGCCGCCTCGACTCCCGACGCCGGGACGTGGTCGTCGGACCTGCTGCTGCCGAGGTCGATCGACTCCTACGTGATCACCGACGTACCGGTCTGCGCGCCGCACGACCGCGTCGTCGACGTCCGGGAGTCGCTGATCGGACGATGCTACGAGTCGATCGACGACGTCGCGGTCTGCGAGGACGGCGCGTTGGGACGTCTGGTCGGGCTGATCCCGATGGAGGCGGTGCTGTCGGCGATCTCACCCATCCTCCGGACTGGTCCGTTCGTGCACTTGCGTCCATTCGATCGCCCGGACGCGGCACGTCGGCACCTGCCAAGCGGCCCGAAGACACCTTCCGTAGGACCCCTTTGCCGATGGGACCATGGTCAGGAGCGGGTCACCGCGCGCGAGCTCGGGCAGGCGCCATCACGGTGGCGGCGGCGCACCCGGCGCGGACCGAGGCACGGTTAACCGGCGACGTCCATGGCGCTCGACCTCGCCCGACTGGTACCAATGTACGCCGCGTCCGCCGTCATGCTGTGGCGTCGAGCCGCGCGGGGCTTCGTCCTCGGAGCGCTGGCCCTTATCGCCGGGCTGCTGCATCAGGTGAGTTACGTCGTCGCGATGCCGTTCCAGGTCGCCGCCGAGGTCCCGGGCGCGGCCTCCTACGACCCGGGCGAACCGGTGATCGTGCTCCTGTACCTGCTCGGGTGCTTCTGCTGCTGCGCCGCCGGCGCGGATCGGTGATCGGCACCGTGACCGGAGGGCACCGATGACCCGGATCGAAAGCCGAACCGCCATCACCCGGACCCCTCAAGAGGTGTTCGATTTCCTGGCCGACACGCGCCACGAACTCGCGTACAACCCGGTCGTCGTCTCCGCACCAAGGTCACAACCGCCCCCATCGGGCCTGGGACACGCTACGTGCAACAGGTGAGGTCCATCGGCGGGCTGCGTCACGTGGAAATCGAAGTGCTCGAACACCACCAACCTTCCCGACTGCGGTGGCACATCACCTCGGCCGGTATGGACGTTGAGGGCGACATCAAGGTCCGTCCAGCGCCAACGGCAGCGTCGTCGACTTGAACTGGGAGTTCCGCCCCGCGAACCACAGATCTCGAATCATGGCCGACGACAACCGGCCGAATCGACTGGAGCCTGCGTCCTCGCCGAAGACGCTGGTGGGGCGGCTGTTCCCGCCGCGGAACTACGCGGTCGCGACTCGGTAGCCGCCCGCCGGGTGGTAGCAGCCAACCCGATCGGTGCCCCGCTCACCACGGCTGGGGCTGGCACCCTTGCGACGGGATCACCTTGGAGGTCCGTGGCCGGCGCACCGGACGGCCGCGGCGTACCCAACACGACCGCTCATCGGTTTCGCGGATTGTCGCGTTCCTCGACTCCTAGTGAGCGCAAGTTGCCAACCGAAGCGCTTACTGTGCCTCCTTCAACCTGCTACGGAACTCGAGAGCAGGGGCAATCCGGCTGGCGCACGCGACGACCAGCGCCTCGTCCTGATCCGTGAACTCCCGGTCGACAGCGAACCGCACGACCGACACACCGCCTATGAGTCGGTCGTCCAGCAGAATGGGGACCCCAAGGACGGCGCGGATTGGAAACTTCTCGAGAAACGCCGCTTGCTGTTCCGAGGCCTCGGCAGGCACATAGCCGCGGGGCATCCGCCAACGTCGAGGCTTACGCTCCTGCATCACAGGCAACCACAGACCGCTATCAGCGGGCTGGGTCGTTTCGCTCATGATGGACGCCATTGCGGAAGCGATCATGGGCTCTGGATGGTGGGCTGCTAGCGGAAGCAGTGACTGTCTGTCCTCCGAGAGCACACGCACGGTGACGGCATCCGACGTGGCAATGGCCAAGTGCTCCGCGATAAACCGAAGCAACTCCTCCACAGCCTCAACGCACTGCTTGTCCACTCGTGCGAGCAGCCAGAGGAGGCGCGGGTCATGAGCGAGGTCGTCCACCATCCGGACACCCCCTCTCCGGACCAAGTCAACGCTGAGCCCCTCGCATCGCGCAAGGGGGCATGCCACCTATAACTGACCCCGGGGCAGATATCGACCAGCGACGGAAAGTTCAGTTCGCCCCGCCCTCGGATTCGGGTTCGGCATGAGCGCCATCGTGCGTCCGGCACCGCGTCGGGCACGGCCCGAGATCCCAAACTGGCGGGACCTTGGACCCTCTTCGACCGCCTCGGCCACCGCGACGGGACCGCTGGCCGCCTCGAGGCCGTAAGCCGCCGGCGGCTCGCGTCCACCCGGCGCTCACTGCCCGGCCGGCGCGGGGTATGGACGTGGCGGCCAAGCCGCTCTCGGTCGAGAGGAGCCGAGCAGGCTGCCTTCGCCGGCGGCCGCATGTAGCCAGGGACCTGCCACGAGCCACTGCGCCCGCGCCTACCAGGCGTTCTGCGAGTTCGCCGCCGATGCCATCGACTCCGAGGAGTCCCCCGCCTGAATCGATTGGCGAGCGATCATCGGGCCGCCGGAGTGATCCTCACTAAACCCGGGCTGCCGGGTCCAAGGTCGACCCGCCGGTAGCACGCCGTTCCCACGGCCCCCCTGGTCAATGATGACTGAAGTGGTCGATCCTGGGATCCGACGGACTCGGCTCGGGCGGGCCGGGGCCCGTCGGGCTCGGATCTGTCGGGACGGCAGGCTCGGGGTCATCCGCCCCGGAGATCGCGGGTCCGATGACGAACGCCGACAGTGCGAACATCCCGGTGAACACCGCCACCGCGATCGTCGGTGCCCAAGGGGTCACGAAGCGACGCTGGATGCGCCGGAGCATCGGCGCCATCAGCACCAGACCGAGCACGTAGAACAGGACGTTCCCCGAGGCGCCGGTGATAACGGCAGCGCCGGCCAGGAGGCTGACATGGTGCAGCACATGGGGCGCGATGCCGAGGACGGTCCCGATCGTTGCTCCGGCGGCGTCACGGATCACCTTCAGCCGGCCTTGGCCGTCCGGTCGCGGCCCGTCTCCGAGGGCGGCCTGGCCGGGCTCGGCGACCGCCTGTCCGCCATGAGCGTGGTCGGTGTGCTGTCTCATCCCCCTCAGCTCCGGTAGGACAGCACGGTCATCATGCCCGTCTCTGCGTGGTAGATGTTGTGGCAGTGCAGCGCCCACTGGCCGGGGTTGTCGGAGTCCAGGTCGACCTCAAGCGACTGCATCGGCTTCACAATCACGGTGTCCTTGCGTGCACCGCCCTCCACGAGGCCAAAGGTGTGCCCGTGGAGGTGCACCGGGTGGAACATCATCGATTGGTTACGAATCCGAAGCCGGACCCGTTCGCCCGACGCGACGTCGAGGGCCCTGGTGTCAGGGAAGCTCGCCCCGTTGATCGTCCACCGGTAGGGCATTATAGTGCCGCCGAGGACGACATCGAACTGCCGGTCGACGGAGCGACGGACCAGGCCCACCCCGCTCGAGGCGGCCAGGTCCGTGCCCAGGAGGACCTGACGCCCGAGCTCGCGGATCCGCACTTCCGGCTCCGGAGCTGCGCCGGCGGCGGTCCGGACGAGCGCCATCCCGACCCCTGCCTTGCCTTCCGCGGCGGCCACGAGAGGGAACACGCCGTCCGCCAGGTCGACGGTCACGTCGTACCTCTCGCCCATGCCGATCAACAACGCGTCGGTGGTCACCGGGCGGACCGGGAAGCCGTCGCTGTGCGTGACCGTGAGCCGATGCCCGCCCAGGGCCAGCCGAAACGCGGTATCGGAGCCGGCGTTGATAATCCTGATCCGCGCGCGCTCCCCCGGCTTGCCGGACAACGTTGCCGGCGCCGCCGGCGTCCTCCCGTTGACCAGGTACTGCGGGTAGTCGACATCACCGGCGCCGCCGAGCAGCGACGAGAACATCCCCTCGCCCATGGCGCCGCCGTGCCCCATGCCCGACATCGACACCAGACCGACCAGCACGTCATCGGGCGTCCGACCGGTGCCGTCGACCCAGTCGTCGAGAACCACGACCCATTCCTGGTCGTACCCTCCGGGCTCGGCGCGGTCGTCGACCACGAGAACGCCGTACAGGCCCCGGTCGAGCTGCACCCCAGAGTGTGGATGGAAGAAGTAGGTGCCGGGATCCGGGGTGGTGAGCTCGTAGGTGAACCCGTCGCCGGCGCGGATCGGGTCCTGGGTGATGCCAGGCACGCCGTCCATGTCGTTGCTAAGCGCCAGGCCGTGCCAGTGGATGCTGGTCTCGTCCGGAAGGCTGTTGGTCAGCTCAACCCGGAGCAGGTCACCGGCAGTCGTGCGGAGCACAGGTCCCGGGACCGAGTCGCCATAGGCCCACGTCTCGACGGTTCGCCCGCCAAGGTCGACCGTGGTGGGCTGCGCCGTGATCCGATGCGCGACCACCCGCTGCCCCCGTGCACGACGTAGCCGCTCGGCGGCACGGACCTCTTCGGAGTGTGGGCCGATCAGCCGCGTCCCGGCCGGCCCCGGGCCGCTGCCTCCGCAGGATGCGACGGATCCGGCCGCCAGCACGCCGAGGGAGCCAAGCAGCACCGACCGCCGAGGAAGCTGGCGACTGGTCATCGGTCTGCCCGTCGCATCGTCGCGAGGCGCTCGTGGCAACCCATCCCCACTCGTGGTTCCACCCATGACGGCATCCCTTTCGACTTGATTCCTCCGCTTCGATCGTCGGCAACGGCGCCGGGGACGACCAGAGCAATTCGCACCACCGGGCCGGCCAAAGGTCCTGTCGCAGCGATGGTCAGCGCGAGCCGTCCTGGGCGCGCAGCCGTAGAGCGTTGCCGATGACGCTGACCGAGGACAAGGCCATGGCCGCTGCGGCGATCATCGGCGAGAGCAACATCCCGGTCACCGGGTAGAGCACTCCCGCCGCGATGGGGATGCCGGCGGCGTTGTAGGCGAACGCGAAGACCAGGTTCTGCCGGATGTTCGCCATCGTCCTCTCCGACAGCTGCCGTGCGCGGACGATGCCGGTCAGGTCGCCGTTGAGAAGAGTGACGCCCGCAGACTCGATCGCCACATCGGTGCCGGTCCCCATGGCGATGCCCACATCGGCCGCAGCCAGGGCCGGGGCGTCGTTGACGCCGTCCCCAGCCATCGCCACGATCCGGCCCTCGTCGCGCAGCCGGTTGACCACATCCGCCTTGTGCTCGGGCAGGACCTCGGCCTCGACGCGGTCGACCCCGAGGCGTTCGGCGACGGCCTCGGCGGTGACGTGGTTGTCGCCGGTGAGCATGACGACCGCGACGCCTTCGTCACGCAGCGCCGTGAGGGCGTCGAGGGTCGTGGCCTTGACAGGGTCGGCGATGGCGATCACCCCGGCGGGTCGTCCGTCGACACCGACGAAGATCGCGGTGGCCCCGTCGCCGCGCAGCCGGTCGGCCTCGTCGGCGAGTCCACTGGTGTCGACGTGCTGGCTCGTTGCGAAGGTGGCATTGCCGAGGAGGACCCGCCTGCCCTCGACGACTCCGAGTGCGCCGCGGCCGGCGGGTGAGTCGAAGTCGTTGACCTCGGGGATCGTGATGCCCTTCTCGGTGGCCGCAGTGACGATCGCCTCGGCAAGCGGATGTTCGGAGGCGCGCTCCACTCCGGCAGCCAGGCGCAGGATCTCGTCGGGGTCCAGGGAGTGCTCACCTCCGGCACTGCTCGCGGGAACGACCTGGGTGACCGCCGGGCGTCCCTCGGTCAGCGTTCCGGTCTTGTCGACGACCAACGTGTCGACCTTCTCCAGGCGCTCGATCGCCTCCGCGTTCTTGATCAGCACACCCATCCGGGCACCGCGTCCGACACCGACCATGATCGACATCGGCGTGGCAAGGCCGAGCGCGCAGGGGCAGGCGATGATGAGTACGGCGACCGCGACGACCAGGGCGTGGGCGAGCCGAGGATCGGGGCCTGCCAGCGCCCACACGACGAACGCGATCACGGCGACGCCGATGACGGCGGGCACAAAGATCCCTGCGACCCGGTCCGCCGCCCGCTGGATGGGTGCCCGGGAACGCTGGGCCTCCGCCACCATCGCCACGATCCGCGACAGCAGCGTGTCCCGACCGACCCGCTCGGCGCGCATCACGAAGGAGCCGGTGCTGTTGATGGCGCCGCCTATCACCAGGTCGCCCTCGGTCTTGGTGACGGGCATGGACTCCCCCGTGACCAGGGACTCGTCGACCGAGGACCGGCCCTCCTCCACGACACCGTCCACCGGCACCTTCTCGCCCGGCCGGACCCGGAGCCGGTCGCCGATCTGCACCAGGTCGAGGGCGACCTCCACGTCGGTGCCGTCCTCGCGCACCCGTCGCGCGGTCTTCGGGCTCAGGTCGAGCAGCGCCTTGATGGCCCCCGAGGTCTGTTCCCGGGCCCGGAGCTCGAGGACCTGCCCGAGCAGGACCAGCGTGGTGATGACGGCAGCAGCCTCGAAGTACACGTCGACGGAGCCGTCCTCGCGGAAGGCGTCCGGGAAGATCCCCGGCGCAACCGTGGCGACCACGCTGAACAGCCAGGCCACTCCGGTGCCCATGGCGATGAGGGTGAACATGTTGAGGCTGCGGGTGCGCACGGACGTCCACCCGCGCTCGAAGAAGGGCCAACCGCCCCACAGCACCACGGGGGTGGCCAGCACGAGCTGGGTCCAGCTCGACTCCGTCACCGAGAGGAGGTCGTCGATCGGCTGGAACAAGTCCGAGCCCATGCCGAGGACGAGCACCGGGACGGACAGGACCACGCCGACCCAGAACCGGCGGGTCATCGAGGCCAGCTCCTGGGACGGACCGGCGCCGGCGCTCACCGTGACCGGCTCCAGCGCCATCCCGCAGATGGGGCACGCGCCCGGTCCCGGTCGCCGGACCTCGGGGTGCATCGGGCACGTGTACTCCGCCGCTTCCCCAGTGCCAGCGAGAGCCGCACCTCCGAGGTCGACGGGATCAGGTCCGTCGCTGGGCGCGGTCACGGACCGATTCATCACGTTCCACCGGTCCATGGGTCACTCACCGCCACAACCGCCTCCTCAACGGCGATCGACGTATTCATCGAAGCCGTCGCGTTCGGTGGTGTCCGAGTGCCGATGGTTCTCCTGCGAGCCGTGCATTCCGGGCATCAGGAACATCATTGCCAGCATCATCAGCGGGCAGGCCAGCACAAGCAGGTAAATCGCCGGCAGTCCTGCCAGGAGCGCCAGCCCGGCGGCGCCGACGATAGCCAGACACAGCCCCCAGTGCTTCATCATCATGACGTCCTCCTTCATCGAGACCAGTCTGATCTCGGCGATCCGAGCACGGCAGGGCCGAACGTCCCGGACCCGGCGCCGGAGGTCACCTGGCGTCCGAGCCAGGGTCACTGTCACCGGCTCGGTGTCGTCCCATCGCCCAGCTCACCCGCTCATCACGTGGTTGTCGACCCAGCGCTCCAATTGCGGTACGAGCAGCAGAGTGAAGACTCCGGCCACCATGACGACGTGCACGAAGACATTCCACGTCACGGTGCCCGCGGTCTCACCGCCCGCCCGGGCAGCGATCCGGAACGGGACCAGCGCGATCAGGCCGAGCGCCGCCGATCCGAGCGCCACCGCCTCCCACCAGCCATGACGAGCAAAGAGCCCCCAGGTCGCGACGCAGAACGCGGCGACGGTGAGCAGAGACAGCACCCGGGTACTCGCCCAGAGAAGCCCGGTAGTAGAAACGTCGCGGCCAGCGAACGCCGGCGTCAGCCACAGCCAGGTAGTGCCGGCCAGGAACAAGGCGACACCACCCAGGTTTCTAATGGTGAACATGACCATCACCTCCAACGCCAGCATGCTTCGAGGGACTGCTCCTCGACAGGGCCATTGAGCCCGTCCCCCAGGGACATCGGTCATGCGTACGAAGTGCGGTTCCACGTGCCACATCCGCCCACACGCGTGTCTCACTCGGCAGTGATGGCCTGCAGGACATCGACCTTGCTGGCGCGCCGGGCAGGCCCGATCGCGGCCAGCACGCCAATGGCAGCCGCGATGACGAGGTACACCGCCAGGGTCCCCGTCGGAACCGCCACGGTGGTGATGCCCTCCGCTGCGAGGGCGCGACTCAGTGCAACACCGGACACGGTGCCGAGAGCGATGCCGGTCAGAGCTCCGAGCACGGCCATCAGCACGGACTCGCGACGGACGACGGTCCGCACCTGGCGGCGCGTCGCGCCGACGGCCCTCAGCAGGCCGAGCTCCCGGGTGCGTTCGACGACGGAGAGCACGAGGGTGTTGACGATGCCGAGAATCGCGACGAGCACTGCCAGGAGCAGGAGCGCGGTGACGATCCCCAGCAGCTGGTCGACGGAGTCCTGCGCCTTCTCGGTGATGTCCTCGGGATCGTTGACCGTGACGTTGGGATAGTCGGCCAACGCGGTCTCGATATCTGCTTTGGCGCGCGCGGCGTCGATGCCGGGAGCGCTGTTCACAGGATGGCGCCGTCGAGCTTCGACGTCACGTTGGCGGCGAGGTCTGGCATCGTCATCAGGTAGGAGCTTCACAACGCGGCTGAGCTGGATCGTCAACGGGCTGGGCGGACGATCCGCCTCGGCCGTCATAGCGGCGATCTCGGCCAGCGTCGTGCGCTCGCCCACGGCCACCACCACGGCACGCCCCTCGCCCGCGATCACGAAGGTGCCTGCCATCAACCGATCGCCGACCTTGCGGGGCACGGCGCCGCTCTCGCCGGTCACCAGCGACTCGTCGAGAGCGAGACCGTGCGCCTCGGCGAGCACCATGTCGGCGCCGATGCGGTCGCCGGCGGCGAGCAGGACGAGGTCGTCGATGACGAGCTCGGTCAAGCCGATCGTGGTCGTCGTGCCGTTGCGCATCACCCTCGTCGCGGTCGGCAGGAGAGCACGCAAGCGCTCGGTCGAAACGTCGGCGCGGTACTCCTGCCAGAACGCGAACAACGCGTTGAGGACGACGATCACCACGATGGCGACCGCGATCTGCGGCATCCCTGCAAGCAGCGCGATGCCGGCACCGATCCACAGCAGAACTGCGAGCAGGTGGGTGAGCTGTCGGGCGAGCAGCGTCCAGGGTCTGGGCCGGGGGGCCTCGGGCAGTCGGTTCAACCCGTCACGCTGACGTCGCAGGGCGACGTCCGCCGTCGTCAGGCCTGACGACGGGAGGTCGAGAGGACGTCCAAGCTCCTCGGTGGCCGACAACGACGGTACGGACATGACACCTCCCTTCCGCCAACAGTCTCGATTCGTGCCAGTCCTCGTCGCTCGGGGCGAAGGTCGCTCACCCGAGGGACCATGTGCTCTGCCTCCGAGCCGCGGTCTGGATGAGGCTGGTCGCATCCGACCGATGGGAGGCGACCATGAAGGCTCTACGACTCGAGTCGTGGCACAGCGCGCCAGTGCTGCGGGACGTTCCCGTGCCCGCGCCTCGGGCAGGCGAAGTAGTCGTCCAAGTGGGCGGCGCCGGCGCCTGTCATTCCGACCTCCACCTGATGCGCGACTTCTCCGAGGGTCAGCTGCCCTGGGGTCCGCCGTTCACGCTCGGTCACGAGAACGCCGGCTGGGTGCATGCCGTCGGCGACAGTGTCCACGGACTGGAACCCGGCGAAGCGGTCGCGGTGGTGGGTGCGTGGGGCTGTGGCTCCTGCCCACGTTGCCTCGCCGGTCTGGAGACCTACTGCGACCACCCCGAGCGCGCTCGGCCACCCGGTGGCGGTGCGGGACTGGGGCTGGACGGCGGCATGGCTGAGTTCCTCCTCGTGCCGAGCTCACGTCACCTCGTCCCACTGCCCGCGGGACTCGATCCAGTCCACGCGGCACCGCTCACCGATGCTGGGCTGACGCCGTATCACGCGATCAGACGATCACGGGAGAAGCTCGCTCCCGGCTCCACGGCGGTGGTCATCGGCATCGGCGGCCTCGGCCACCTGGGCGTGCAGATCCTGCGCGCGACCACCGCGGCCCGGATCGTGGCCGTCGACTCACGGGCGTCCGCCCGTGAGCTCGCCAAGCGCTGCGGCGCCGACCTCGTGCTGGAACCCGGTGAGCACCTCGCACAGGCTGTCCGCGAGGCCAGCGACGGACTCGCTGCAGACGTGGTCCTGGACTTCGTCGGATCCGACGAGACCCTCGCTTCGGCAGTGGCGTGCGCACGACAGCTCGCCGACATCACGATCGTGGGTCTCGGGGGCGGTTCGTTCCCGTTCTCGTTCTTCAACGTGCCCTACGAAGCGAGCATCCAGACGACCTACTGGGGCAACCGCGGCGAGCTCGTGGAAGTGCTCGACCTTGCCGCGCGCGGCCTCCTGCACGCGGACGTGACTACGTTTGGACTCGAGGAAGCACCGCTGGCCTACGACCAACTGCGCGACGGGAAGGTGAACGGCCGCGCGGTCGTGGTCCCCAATACGGAGTACCGGCCGTGACGCTTCACCTGCCGGTGTCGGCAGGGATGCTTCACCTGCCGGTGTCGACAGGCAGAAATCACTTGCAACCCTGAGGGAGGAAACACCATGGACTGGCCGACAGCTGTCGTCATCGTCGCGGCGCTCATCGCCGTGGCAGCGATCGTGAGCTCGTACTTCGCCTCGCGCAGCCCCAAGTAGTCCCGCCCTCGGGACCTTGTGCTCTCCTCCGCACGACCCAAGAGGTTGAACATCGAGGTATGTCGACGACTTTCGACGTCCCCGATGAAGGTGCGAGCCCGAGCGGCTGTCGGAGTGGCCGCGGGTCCCCCGACCGCGCGACCATTACGGCCAGGAGCTGTTGACCAACGTCCGCCGCGAGGCTCCGCACCGGGCATACCTGCCGCTCGCAGTGGCCGGTTTGGACCTCGCCGCGAAGCTCCTACTGAATGTCTTCCTGATCCTGGCGGTCATCGATCCGTCCTAGGGGAACGTGAAGCCAAGCACCGGTCGCGCATCCAGGCATGCGACGAGGTGGACCGGCCCGCGACACCTTGTCCTTCAACGGCTTTGCGGCCGCCACCGTGGTGAGGATCGCCTGACCTCCGGCCCAACCTCGCGCGTCGCGTCAGTCGGGCTCCATCTGCGAGAGGCGGCGTGGGCGGGCGTGCGGCGGGGCGTGGGGCCGGATGCGCGAGCAGGCCACCTCGAGACACTCTGCGCGGCTGCCGCCAGTGTCGATCGCGTGGCTCGTCGGCCAGGGATCGGCGGCTTCGCGAAGGGCCGCTGCGATGATCTCGTCGGCATCGGAGACATCCGTACGGCGGCGGATCCTGTCGTCCGCCGTTCTCGCATCGACCTCGCATCGGAGCGCGACGAGGTCGGCGCTCACGCTGTCGGCCAGACGGGCCGCGGCGGCGCGCGCGGTCGCAGTCGTCCAAGAGGCGTCTAGGACGACCGACTCGCCCCGTCGAAGCAGCACCTCGGCTCGATCCTGGAGTGCTGCGTAGGTCATCTCGGTGTGCACGGCGTCGTAGATCCCGCCGCCGACCGGCGCGGCCGCTGCACGACAAGGGTCGATGCCGATCAGCTCCTTGCGTACGCGGTCACTGCTGAGGACGACCATGCCCAAGCGGTCGGCGACATCGCCGGCGAGCGTGGTCTTGCCGGACCCGGGCGGGCCGCCGACCAGGACCAGCGTGACGGCGCCTGCCCGGAGGTGGGCCAGGGCGGCGTCGGCGTAGACGCGTGGGCTCGCTGCCGGCCACCCATGTGCCGCCCCGGGGAGGCAGCCGACTTTGGCTCGGACGAACGCCCGGTAGGCGATGAAGTGGTGCACCAGGGAGGCAGGCGCGGGATCGTCGAGGTGCTCGGCCCAGGTCTCGATCAGCGTCGCTGCCGCTTCGGGGGCGCCCAGCCGCTCGAGGCCCATTGCCAGGAATGCGATGTCGTCGAGTCGATCGACGTACCGGAGACGGTCGTCGAAATCGAGACAGTCGAGCAGGCGCGGGCCATTGGGGAGGCAGAAGACATCGTCTGCGGTCAGGTCACCGTGACCGTCGACGATTGCTCCTCGAAGGATGCGATCGTCGAAGAGGTCCTCTCGACCGTCGAGGAAGCGCGTCGCCAGCGCGGCGACCTCGTCAACGGTCTCTGCGTCGAGCAGGTCTCCGGCGTAACTGCGCGTTTCGTCGATGTTGGCGCGCCACCGCCGCCGCAGGGCGTCGCGCGTGCCTTCTGCGACCACCTCGGGGCCGCTCCGCGCCCGGGCGTGGAAGGTCGCGATCTGTCGAGCGACCCGCTGAACCTCCACGGTGACGTCCGCGTGGTCGCGCACCATCCGCGAGAGCTGGAGACGGCCTGGCATCCGACGCATCACCACGACCGGCTCCGCGGACCCGGACGGATCCCGCAGCTCGCCGACACCGAGGTAGACGTCTGGCGATAGTCGCCTGTTGAGGCTGACCTCGCGCTCGCAGGCCTGCAGGCGCGCCTGCGGGTCGCGGAAGTCCAAGAAGGCCAGGTCGACCGGCTTTTTAAACTTGTAGACACGGTCCCCGAGCATCACGACCGCTCCCGAGTGGGTCTCCTCGAGCCAACACCAGGGCATCCACACGGCGGATCGCTCGTTCATGCTTCCGAGCGTGGTTGCCCGTTGCAGATTCAGCCATGGGCGTAGTGCCCGGCGTCATAGGACCAACGACCCTCCACCGAGATCACCCGTCGCAGAGACGACCGAGATCACTCGTCGCAGAGACGCTGGTCTTGACCCAGAAGGACCGCAAGTGACAACTTCGACAAGAAGGGCAGCCTCGCGCACGACGGCGGCGAAAGCGTCGAAGACGATCGTTCTGACGGTCGTCGTTCCTGCTGACTGGACAGCCAGACGGACTCCCGGCGGCGGTCTCGTCGTCGGCTTCAAAGAGCCCGGCCACGCGGAGGCCTCCTCGACGCAGCCTTCGAGCGCGCTTCGACGGCGTCGGCTGCTCGCCGCGCGCCACTGGCCGGCTCAGGGATGCCGCATCTCGCGGGCCTCTCTCCCTCGCGCTAACGCGCACGCGACGACGCTAGTCCTGTGGATAGTCGCGGTCGCTGTGCGGGGGCGCTGACCCAGCTTGCTCTCCCGCTGCTGGGTGTCGCCGCGCTGTTCGGGATGATCACGCCGGGCATCGGCGACCTACTCGAGCCGGAGCTCGCGCCGTCGGTGGTCGACCGGCTCGGTGGGGCCCTGGTCGCCGCGATCCTGTCCGTGATCGCCGTGGTCGTCGCCTACTCCGTCTCGACGGTGATCAGGCACGCAGACGAGACGAGGACCAGGGGCGCACAGAGCTTTGCTGTCCACTGCCGTCGGCCCGTCACGCTGGGTTCGCGGTCACGGCGGGCCTCGCGTTCGTGGGAGCTGCCTAGTTGCTCGCTGTGGCCGGCACCGCGCCCTGGATCGGCTACAGTCCGGCCGGAGGCCCAGGGATCGGCAACCTCGCGCTCGCTGCACTGGCGCGGCGCCCGCTACGTGGGGCGTGAGCGCTGTTTGGGCCTTTGTCTCGCGATTCGCCGGTTCTGGCCTGTTGCCGCGTGGGCACGGTCAGCCCTCTTCCTGAGGCTGGCATTCGTCGGTGAGTTGCTCGAAATGCCCGGCTGGATCATCAGCCTCTCGCTGTATTCACACGTGCCGGCACTAGCTGGGGCCTCCTGGGCTTGGGGGCAGAACTCGGCCCGACCGCGGTGGCGTGGGTGCTGACGCTCGCAGCAGGATGGCGGTTCGAGCGTCGCGACCTCGGGTAGGACCAAACCCCGGTGCTGGTTTCAGCACCTGACCGCCGCTCTCGCAACGCCGAGCGTCACGCCTCGTAGCCGAGGTCGTACCTCCTCCATGCGGCCTCCCAGGCCCGGCCGCGACTCCGTCCAAGTCCGCACCGCACGCCCAGGAGAGCGACCCACACCATGGTCATCGCGGCCAGCAGAACTGTTATGGCGGCGATGCCCGCCCTCGCCCCCGCCTGCGACGAAGTGAGTGGCGGATCGCTGAGATCGCCGTCGGTAGTGGTCCACACCGTGACGTCGCTACCGCGAAGCGCCGTCAGCGGGACGGGCACGGTGGCTCGCAACTCGCGGCTGTTCGAACCGACCCACACAACTTCCGCGGTGGTCGACGTCTTGCCCGGCATCGGTGTGGCGGGCACGGGGTCCCCGACCAGGGTCGCCGTGACGAGTTTGCGGTCGATTGCCTGCGAGCGCGCCTCAGCGAGCGAGCGGTCCCTCACCTCCGCCCCGACGACACCGGCGACCGGCAGCGCCGCCACGCACAGCAGCACCGCCGAAAGCAACACGGCAACCTCGACGCAATCGCTCCGTCGGCACAGCGGACTACGGCTGAGGACGAGCCGGATGACCCGGAGCGACCAACAGCGCTGGAGCAGCGATAGATCTGGCCTGAGATGTGACCGGCGCTCCGGCCCGGTGCGCGTGTACATGTCCAGCACCGTGCCGCGTTTCCGGAGGCACGGGTACGGCCATGGGGCCTGGTCGCCACAGGACTTCGGTCCCGAAGCGGCGGCCACGGCACGAGCAATAGGTACCCGCTGTCGCCTGATTGCGAACGGGAGACCAAGCAGCGTGACACCGTCCGTGCGTTGACCGATGCCATCTTCATCACCTCGATCGAGGACGAGGCATGAGCGAGCACCACAAGCGGATGAGCGGCCGCCAGCGACAGGCGCGCGACCACAAGATCCCGGGAGGTACGTAGCCTGTTCATCCGCGGGGGATCGACCAGAAAAGCGCGGTGCCGGCACCCGGCGCGGACTCGATTGTCAGTGTTCCTCCGCGTTGCTCGGCGCGGGCACGGATGTTGGCCAAGCCGCTTTCGACCACGTCGGGGCCCATGCCCCGCCCGTCGTCGCGGACGCTGAGCGAGATCAGGTCCGCAGCGGCGAGCACCACCTCGACCGCTGTGGCCTCGGCGTGACGGCTCGCATTGGACAGCGCCTCAGCGAGCACAGCCAGCAGGTCTGGGGTGACATCGGAGCTGATGAGCGAACGGACCGGTCCCTCGAACCGCAAACTTGGGCGGAACTTCAGTGTCGAGGCCGCCCGCTCGACCAGCCGGGTGACCTCTCCCTGGATGTCGTTGGACTGCTCGGCCGAGCCCAGGCCGAAGATCGCGCGCCGGATGTCCTTGATCGTGGCATCCAGGTCGTCCACCGCCTGTTCGACGCGCGCGGCCACTTCCGGGCGATCGGTTAGTCGCGCGGCACCCTCCAGGCCGAGGCCTACCACGAAGAGACGCTGGATGACCAGGTCGTGGAGGTCTCGGCCGATCCGATCGCGGTCCTCGAGGACTGCCAGACGGCGCTGGTCGTCCCGTGCCTCGCCCAGCTGGAGGGCGAGCGCGGCCTGCTCGGCGAAGCTGGCAGCGAGCTGCGTGTCCACCGTGTAGTACCGGTCCTCGTTGGACCGCCGCCACGCGAGGGTCAACGCGCCCTTGGCACGGGCGGACGGGTTCAGCGGGACGGCGAGCAGCGGGCCGACGTCTGGCAGCCCGGGCAGTTGCAGGACCTCGCCACCGCCGTCCAACTCGGCAACGTCCTCGACCGACGCTGGCTCGCTCTTCTCGAGCACCAGCCGCGCCATCGGGTCAGCGACCGAAAGCGCAGTCAGGTCGGCGCCGCTGAGCTGTGCGCCAGAGATCGCAGTGACCTCGACGTGGTCCTCGTCATGGCCAGCGACGGTCCACACAACATCGGCACCGGCCACTTGGCACGCAAGGTCGGCGATGGTCTGCATCGAGTCGTTACCGCGCTTCGGGTTCGATAGGAGCGCGACCACACCCGCCGTCGCTGTCCCCCACTCCTCCCGGGTCCTCGCCTCCTCGTAGAGGCGGGCGTTCTCGATGGCGACACCCGCCGCGGCCGCGAGTGCGACCACGACCTCCTCGTCCTCGGCAGTGAAGTCGCCCCCACCCACCTTCTCGGTGAGGTACAGGTTGCCGAACACCCGGTCCCGGATCCGAACGGGCACCCCCAGGAAGGACCTCATCGGCGGATGCTCAGGAGGGAAGCCGTACGACGACGGGTGCTCTGCGATGTCGTGCAATCGCAGGGGCTCCGGGCGGTCGATGATCAGGCCGAGTAGTCCATGACCCGTGGGCAGGTCGCCGATCGTCGCAGCTACGTCGTCGGAGATCCCGTGGTGGACGAAGGTCCGCAGGCGGCGTTGGCGTCCTGCGCTGAGAACGCCCAGGGCGGCATAGCGGGCATCGGCCAGGCTGGTCGCGATGGCGACGATCCTCGACAGCACACCGTCGAGGCTCAGATCTGCCGAGATCGCGACGACCGCATCGAGCAGCAGCTGCAATCGCGCCTGCTGGTCCAGCGCGCCGTGCATCCGGTCGAGCACCGCGCGGACCAGCTCCTCGAACTCGACCTCGTCGAGCCCTGGCACCTGGTGGGCTTCGTCCCTCTCGCCGGATCCCGTCGCGTCCATCCCCTACTCCTGCCGCGTAGTCCCCGTCGCACCACGCTAACAGCGCACGTGGGGCGATGGGTCGAAAGTCCCCCGCCTGCAGGACCCATGCACCTGTTCGTCCATGGCCTGCGAGAAGAGCATCGAGGTCAAGGAGGTGCGCGATGGACGCGGCGGACGAGAAGCGGGGAAGGCTCGTTGAGCTGACCCAGGACGAGTGCTGGGAGCAGATCCGGTCCCGACCCGTTGGACGAGTTGCCTGGATCGGCACTGAGGGAGTCAGCGTGCTCCCCGTGAACTTCCTTGTCGACGGGCGGGAAGTCGTGATGCGCACGACTCCCTACTCCGCGCTCGCCCGCGAATGTCCAGACCGGGAAGTGGTCTTCGAGGTCGATGACCTGGATGAGGAGCACCGTGCGGGGTGGAGCGTGCTCCTCCGGGGCCGGTGCCGACGGGAGGAGCGGACGAGCAGCGGAGTCACCCCATGGGCGAGCGGACGGCGGATACTCGGGCTGCGCATCGAGGTGCGCTCGGTGACCGGCCGACGTGTGCTTCCTACCTGAAGCGCTCAGTCGCCCTTCGGGTCGCCATGCTTGACCGCGAAGATCGCTGCCTGGGTCCGGCTCGACATGCCGAGCTTGGCCAGAAGCGAGGAGACGTAGTTCTTCACGGTCTTCTCGGCCAGATGAGTCTCCCGGGCGATCTCGCGGTTGGTGAGACCTTTGCCGATCAGTTCGAGGATGCGCTGCTCCTGGTCGGTGAGCGCCTCGAGCTCCTTGTTGACCGGCGGTCCGGTCCGGATCCGCTCGAGCACCTGCGCGGTCACCGAGGGATCGAGGGTCGACTGACCCGCGGCGACCCGGCGGACCATGTCGACGAGGGCGTGGCCGCGCACCTGCTTGAGCACGTACCCGGCCGCGCCGGCCATGATGGCGGCGAAAAGGGCGTCGTCATCGTCGTATGAGGTGAGGATGAGGGCAGCGATGCTCGGATCCTGCGATCGCACGTCGCGGCACACGTCGATTCCGGAACCGTCAGGGAGGCGACCGTCCAGGATCGCGACGTGTGGGCGCAGCGCCGGTATGCGCCGGGCCGCCTCCGCTGCCGATCCTGACTCGCCGACGACCACGATGTCGTCCTCAGCCTCCAAGAGACCGCGGATGCCCCGCCGTATCATCTCGTGGTCATCCAGGAGATAGACCCTGATCTCGTCACCGGTCTCGCGGACCGGCGCCGTCTCTTCTGCCTCGGTCACACATCCACCGTAGCCCCCGACCGCCTACGCGTCAGGGCGGATCGACCCGCGAAGCAAGGGACCTTCGACTCTGCCCCACCGCGGCTGGACAGCCGACTCTGGATCGGAAGGGACAGGTGTGACGAAATGACGACCAAGAGGACCGCGAATCGCGACGAAGCCCCGACGACGGCAGTGGTGGAGCGGCTCGTCGAGCTGGCCCGCCACGCCCCCAGCGTGCACAACACCCAACCCTGGATCTGGCGCCGCAGCCCGACCGGAGTCGACCTCCACGCTGACTTTGCCCGGCACCTGCCCGCGGAGGACCCCAGCGGGCGCAACCTGGCGATCAGCTGTGGCGCCGCGTTGCACCACCTGCAGTTCGCGGCACATGCCCTCGGCTGGGAGACGGCAGTTTCACGGCTTCCGCTGACAAACGACGAAAGTCTTCTGGCCCGGGTGGCCCTGGGCCGGAGTGCACATCCGATGGTTTCACCTGAGGCTGTGGAAGTGCTACGTCAGCGGTGCACGGACCGCCGACGCTTCACTGCCTGGCCCATGCCGACCGAACGGCTGCAGGCCCTGTGCCGGATTACTGAGGAGTGGCGGACACACGCCGTCGCGATCACCGACGCGGCAGCGAAGTTCCGCCTGGAAGTAGTCGTGAATCGCGCCGTCACCGAAGGAGAGCTCGACGGGAGACGGCTGCGTGAACAGGATTCGTGGGTCGGCAGGCGAACCTCCGACGGGATCCCGCTCGCCGTCCTTCCGGCCGCTTCAGACCCGCTCCGGGCGCGCTCCCGATTCGGCCCCGGCCTGCTCGAGGACGCCCGCATGGCGATCGCCGGCGGAGACGGGCTGATCGTCCTGGGCAGCGACGCGGACGACGTCGGCAGCTGGTTGCGAACCGGCGAAGCACTCAGCGCGCTCTGGCTCGAAGCCACACGTGCCGGCCTGTCCGTGGTGCCGATGAGCCAGCCGATCGAAATCGACTCCACCCGCCGCGAGATCCGCGACGAGGTGCTCGACAACTCTTTCGTCCCTCATCTGCTGCTGCGGATCGGGTGGCAGGCGATGGGTCGCAGCGACCTGCCTCGCACGCCTCGGCGACCCGTTAGCGACATCCTGCGTTGATGTAGCGGCGCCGGACCGCGGTCCGCATGAACCGCGGTCGTGAGCTGGCGCCCTCGTCGACCGCACAGTCGTCGTCAAGTATCCGGGGGCGGAGTCGAAGGTCCCGCTGGATGAGGGCCCTCCGACCGTACTCGCCCGCGACCCCTAGGGCGCACGCTGGAGCCATGAGCGATCACATCAGTCCTTCCAGCATCATTGTCGGCGTGGACGGCTCCGACGACTCCGACCGCGCCCTCCAGTGGGCCGCGGAGCAGGCGCACCTCGAGCGTCGACCTCTCGTTGTCGTCACCGCGGTCGCCGCCGGTGCGACGACTGCGGCCAACGTCCGGGGCATCACGCTGTCCGGCGTCGGGGCGGTGTATGCCTACGCCGACGACGACCTCCTTGCCTTCGGGAAGGAGGTCGCGATGGACGCCGTCGACACGGCACGTCGGCTTCGGCCCGGTCTCGAGGTCGGAGCCCACGTCACGTTGGGGGATGCCCGCGAGGTCCTGGTGGACCTCTCCGCGCGCGTCTACCTCATCGTCCTCGGGTCCCGCGGCCGCGGCACGGTCCGGAGCAAGATCCTGGGCTCGGTCAGTGCGACCGTCAGCCGCCAGGCTGCCTGCCCAGTGGTCGTCTGCCGGCCGGATGGCCTGGGCACGCACGACGCCGGCGTGCTCGTAGGCGCCGACGGCACGGCGGAGTCGGGCCCGGTGGTCGAGTTCGCCTTTCGGCAGGCGTCGCTCCGCGGCGCCCCAGTGACTGTGCTCCACTGCATGTGGGACTCAGTAGCGGCGGTGCACGGGCCCGCCTTGGCCCCTGCCACTGAGCCTGGGCTCGAGGAGCAGCGCATGCTGCTCTCCGAGACCATCGCCGGCCTCGCCGAGAAATTCCCGGAGGTCCGAGTCGAACTCCAGTTGGCCCACGGGTTCGCCGCCGAGTGCCTTTCCGCCGGCTCACCGCGGTGGGGACTGATCGTGGTGGGGCGCCACCCCGTCGACTCCATCCCCCGCCTCGTGGCCGGCTCGATCGCCACCTCGGTGATGGAGCAGGTCCGGACGACCGTGGCGGTAGTACCTGAGGCAAAACCCGCCTGACACTTGGTACCTGCGAGTCGGCGGATCTCAGCCCCACACCCTGCGCACCGGAACCTCGGCCTAGCAGTCCCACCCCGTACCGATCCGGGCGGCCGGCGAGCTCGCACCAGCGCAGGCGGATCGTCGACCCCTTCGCCCCTCCGGCCCGGCAGGCACCGGTGACAGGGGCCGAAGGTCCCTCCAAGTCGGGATCTCAGCCCGTTACCTCAGCGCGATCGAGCGAGCACGCTGGAGCCATGAGCCACTACATCCAACCGGGCAGCATCGTCGTCGCCGTCGACGGTTCGAAGCACGCCGAACGCGCCCTGCACTGGGCGGCCGAACAGGCGCGCCTCGAGAACCGTCCCCTGGTCGCAGTCACGGCAGACGAGGGACAATCGCACGACGTCAAGGACGAGGTCACGCGACTGATCCGCGAGGCCCGTCCGGACGTCGAAGCACGGACGATCACCGCCGTCGGTGATCCGCGCCCCGTGCTCGTGGACCTCTCGCGGCAGGCCCATTTGCTCGTCATGGGTTCCCGCGGCCGCGGGACCCTGCGAAGCATGCTGCTCGGGTCCGTCAGCACAGCGGTCACCAAACTCGCGTCATGCCCGGTGGTTGTGTGCCGGCCGCGCCGGGGCGAGGACGGCGGCCAAGGCGTCCTCGTCGGAGCCGACGGAACGCGAGAGTCGCTTCCCGTCCTCGAGTTCGCCTTCGAGCAGGCGTCGATCCACGGAATGCCACTCACAGTGGTCCATTGCATCTGGGACGTGGTCGCCGCCGTCGCCGGCCTGCGCACCGTGCCCGTCGAGGACCTCGACCCGACCGACGTCGACGAGCTGCAGGTCCTCCTCGCCGAGTCGGTCGCTGGCTTCGCGGAGAAGTACCCGGACGTCCGTGTGACCCGTCGGGTCGCCCACGGCCTCGTCGACGAGGTCCTCGTCGGCCGCGGTGACAAGTGGGACCTGGTAGTCGTCGGTCGGCATCCGGTCAACTCCCTCAGTCGTCTGGTCACGGGCTCCATCTCGACTGCCGTCGTCGAGCGTGCGCACACGACCGTCGCGGTGGTGCCAGAACCACCTGGGGACGAATCATGAGCACCGCAGAGCTTCAGGCGCTGGTCGCGTACGAGTCGATGTTCGACAACACCGCGCACGCCGCCGAGGCAATCGTCAAGGGCCTGCAGAAGGCCGGATTCGAAGCCCACAGCGTGCCCGTGACGTCCCTGGCGTCCACGGGACCGTTCGACGTGGACCTGGTGGTGCTGGATGCACCGACCCATGCATTCTCGCTGAGCAGGCCGGCGACCCGCGCCGATGCCGTTCGTCAGGGTGCGCCAGCGGAGCGGGCCGGGATCGGCGCCCGGGAGTGGATCGCGACGATCAACCCCGAGCGGTTCGGCACCCCGCTGATAGCGGTCTTCGACACCCGCGTCGCGGAGGTCCGTCGCCTTCCGCTGGCGGCCGGCCTCACCGCCGCGCGCCTGCTGAGGCGCAGGGGCTTTCGGCTCCTCCGCAAGCCCGTCGCCTTCCTCGTCGAGGACACCCGGGGGCCGCTTAGCGCCGGCGAGGAGGCGCACGCCGAGCGCTGGGGCCAGATGATCGGCGACGCCTGCCGCGACGAGCTCGACAACGCCGCCTGATCACGACGCCATAGGGTCGCACCATGACCCGATCCGACGTGGTCTTGGTCCTCAACGCTGGCTCGTCCTCGCTCAAGTACCAGGTCGTGCGCCTGCCCTCGGGGGAAGAGGTGCGCGGTGACCACGTCGAGCGTGTCGGTGCCGACGGCTGGGACGCCGCCGTGAACGATGTCGTCACTGCCGTCGAGGCCGCCGGCCTCGCCGACCACCTCACTGCGGTCGGCCATCGCGTGGTCCATGGCGGTGACCTCCACAGAGTGCCGACCGTCATTGACGACGCGATCGTCGGCGATCTGGAGGCACTAGGTCGGCTCGCGCCGCTGCACAACCCGCCCGCCGTCGAAGGCATTCGGCGCGCCCGCACCGCCTACCCACGTGTGCCCCACGTCGCCGTCTTCGACACGGCCTTCTTCAGCGACCTTCCTGCGGTAGCGACGACCTACGCGATCGATCATGATGTCGCCGCGGCCGAGGGCATTCGCCGGTTCGGCATGCACGGCATCAGTCACGAGTACGTCGCCGGGCGAGCTGCAGAGCTCCTCGATCGCGACCCGACGGCCCTCAACCAGATCACGCTCCACCTAGGCAACGGGGCGTCTGCCGCCGCCGTACGGGCCGGCCGGCCGGTCGAGACGAGCATGGGGCTGACACCGCTGGAGGGCCTGGTGATGGGAACCCGCGGGGGCGATCTCGATCCTGGGGTCCTCCTCCACCTACTGCGACACGGCGGCTACGACGTCGACCGGCTGGACGACCTGCTGCACCATCGCAGCGGGCTGCAGGGCATCGCCGGGGCGAGCGACTTCCGTGACCTCGTCGCCGCGATCGATGGCGGCGACGACCGGGCACGCCTTGCGTACGACGTCTACTGCCACCGGATTCGCAAGTACGTCGGCGCCTACCTCGCCGTGCTCGACGGCGCCGACGTCGTCGTCTTCACCGGCGGTGTCGGCGAGAACGTGCCACGGGTGCGCGAGGACGCGCTGGCCCGACTGGACCGGCTCGGCATCGAGGTGGACACCGAGCGCAACCGCGCCGCCGGAGCAGGCCCTGCCGTGATCAGCGGATCGTCGTCGCGGGTCACGGTGCTCGTCGTACCCACGAACGAGGAGCTGGCCATCGCTCGGAAGGTCGCCGCCCTAGCCGGCGGCTGAGCCCGGCCAGCGCCACTGCTGCACCTCGGGCAGGTCCTCACCGTGCTCGCGCGTCCACGCGCGAGCGCGTCGCCGGGTGTCCTCCATGAACTGGCGGACACCCGCCGCCCGCTGGCCGAGGCCGGGCACGCGGTCGATGACGTCCATCACCAGGTGGTAGCGGTCCAGGTCGTTCATCATCACCATGTCGAAGGGGGTCGTCGTCGTCCCCTCCTCCAGGTAGCCGCGGACGTGGATGTTGTCGTGGTTGGTGCGGCGGTAGGTCAACCGGTGGATCAACCACGGGTAGCCGTGGTAGGCGAAGACGACCGGCTTGTCGGTCGTGAAAACCGCATCGAACGCGCGGTCTGACAAGCCGTGTGGGTGGGCGCGCTCGTCCTGCAGGCGCATCAGGTCGACCACGTTCACGAACCGCACGGCCAGGTCGGGCAGGTGCTCGCGCAGCAGTGCTGCGGCGGCCAGTGACTCCAGAGTCGGCACGTCTCCGGCGCATGCGAGAACCACGTCCGGCTCCGGGCCGCCGGTCGAGGCCCACTCCCAGATCCCCAGTCCACGAGCGCAGTGCAGGTCCGCCTGCTCGGCGTCGAGCCAGTCGTACGACGGCTGCTTGCCCGCGACCACGACGTTGACGTAGTGCATGCTCGCAAGGCAGTGCTGCATCGTGGAGAGCAACGTGTTCGTGTCCGGCGGGAGGTAGACACGCACCACCTCCGCCTTCTTGTTGACCACGTGGTCGATGAAGCCGGGATCCTGGTGAGAGAACCCGTTGTGGTCCTGCCGCCACACGTGAGAGGTCAGCAGGTAGTTGAGGGACGCGATCGGCGGTCTCCACTCCAGGGTGCGCGTGGTCTTCAGCCACTTCGCGTGCTGGTTGAGCATCGAGTCGACGAGGTGGATGAACGCCTCGTAGCAGCTGAACAGGCCGTGGCGACCGGTGAGCAGGTAGCCCTCCAGCCAGCCCTGGCAGGTGTGCTCGGACAGGATCTCCATGACCCGTCCGGTGTGCGCCAGGTGCTCGTCGGACTCGAGGATCTCGGCACCGAAGACCTTGTCGGTCACCTCATAGACCGCGTCCAGCCGGTTCGAGGCCGTCTCGTCGGGCCCGAAGAGCCGGAAGTTGTCGGCGTTGCGGCGCATCACCTCGGCCAGGTAGGTGCCGAGCACACGGGTCGGCTCATGGATCGAGCCTCCCGGCTCGGCTACCTCCACCGCTGCCCCGGAGAAATGCGGAAGGTCCAGGGGATTGCGCAGCACACCGCCGTTCGCATGCGGATTGGCGCTGGTCCGGCGCGGACCGCTCGGGGCGATCTCGAGGAGTGCCGCCACCGGGCGGCCATCCTGGTCGAACAGCTCCTCCGGACCGTAGGAACGCATCCACTCCTCGAGGAGCTTCCGGTGCCCGTCGTCGTCGCGGGTGCCGGCCAGCGGCACCTGGTGGGCACGCCACGTGCCCTCGACCTGCTGGCCGTCCACCATGCCCGGCCCCGTCCACCCCTTCGGGGTGACCATCAGGATCATCGGCCAGGGCCGTCGTACGACGTCACCCTCCTCGCGCGCGAGGCGCTGGATCTCGCGGATCCGGTCGTGGGCGGCGTCCATGGCGACGAGCATCTGCCGGTGCACGTCCATCGGGTCATCGCCCTCGACGGTGAGCACCTCGTGACCGTAGCCACGCAGCAGCGACTCAAGCTCCTCCCGCGGGATCCGCGCAGGGATGGTCGGGTTAGCGATCTTGTAACCGTTGAGGTGAAGGACCGGGAGCACCGCGCCGTCATGCGTCGGGTCGACGAACTTGTTGGCGTGCCATGACGCGGCCAGCGGCCCGGTCTCGAACTCGCCGTCACCGATCACGGCCACGGCGACCAGGTCCGGGTTGTCCAGGACCGCGCCGTAAGCATGGGACAGGACGTACCCGAGCTCGCCACCCTCATGGATCGATCCCGGTGTCTCCGGAGCCACGTGGCTGGGCACTCCGCCAGGGAAGGAGAACTGCCGGAACAGCCGCCGCAGCCCCTCCTCGTCCTGCCCGATCTGCGGGTACACCGCGGAGTAGACGCCCTCAAGCCAGGCATTGGCGACCGCAACCGGTCCGCCGTGGCCAGGGCCGGCGAGGACGATCGCGTTCACGTCGCGCTCGCGGATCAGCCGGTTCAGGTGGGTCCACACCAGGTTGAGGCCGGGCGTGGTTCCCCAGTGGCCCAGCAGTCGGGGCTTGATGTCCGTGGGCTCGAGCGGCCGCCGGAGCAAGGGGTTGTCGAGCAGGTAGATCTGCCCGACGCTCACGTAATTCGCTGCACGCCACCAGGCGTCCAGCGTGTGCAACCGCTCATCGAGAGCGTCTGTCATGAGGTCGACCTCCAGCTCGTGACGACAACCACGATGTCAACCCTCAGCAGGCGTGGACAGCGGTGACGCCCGGCGTCGCGGTCACCATGTCGAGGGCCCGGACGAGCTCCGCCCGGTCCCGGGTCCCGGCGGTGCGGAGCTGGACCACTCCGTTGCGGACCTCCACTCGGTAGCGCGACAGGCCCGCGAGGGCCAGCGCATCGGCGATGTCCTGCTCCAGCGACTCGTCGTCCCGGGCGAGCGCACGCACGACGTCGCTGCGGCTCACCACGCCCACGACCTGGTCGGCCGCGTCAACCACAGGCAGGCTCTTGACGCCGGTCGCGGTCACGATGCGCTCCACCTCCTCCAGGTCGGTCTCCGGGTGCACGACCACGATCGGACGACTCATCACGTCCTCAACCAGGTCTCCGGCGCGCGTCCTGTTCCGGCGAGCGAACGGACCCGGCGCGCTGCCGAGCAGCGGGTCGGGCTGGATCCGGCCGAGGATCAGGTCGGCCTCGCTCACGATGCCGACGATCCGTGCTGTCGGGTCGACCACGGGGAGCGCGGTCACCCCGTGGCCAGCCAACAGCCGGATCGCCGTGCCGACGGTGGTGTCGGTGGTCACCGTGACGGGTCGGGGGCTCATCACGTCCTTGACGCGCATGGTTCTCATCTCCTCGCGCCGACGGTGTCGGCATCGCGTGTGGTGTCAGCTGTGACGCTCCTGGAATCGGTCTTCGTGCCGACTTCGGCCTGTAGCCGTGACCCGATCGCGGCCGGCTCGCTTCGGTGCAGCAGGGCCGCACGACCCGCTTCGAGCCGGGCAACGGGGATCCGGAACGGGGAGCACGACACGTAGTCGATGCCGATCCCGTCGAAGAAGTGGATCGAAGCCGGGTCTCCCCCGTGCTCACCGCAGACGCCTGCCGCGATCTCCGGACGGACAGCGCGCGCCTGCTCAACCGCGCTCTTCACCAGGCTCCCCACGCCGTCGACATCGATCGATGCGAAGGGTGACTGCCGCAGCACGCCGGCGTCCAGGTACCGGGGCAGGACGGACCTCTCCACGTCGTCGCGGGAGAACCCCCACGTGAGCTGCGTCAGGTCGTTGGTGCCGAAGGACAAGAACTCGGCAGATCGCGCCAGCTGACCGGCGGTGAGGGCAGCACGCGGGGTCTCGACCATCGTGCCGAACCGGAAGTCCACGTCACCACGGCGGCGGGCGACGTCCTCGGCGACCTCCATGACCAGCGTCTGCACGAACTCGAGCTCTGCCGCGGTGCTCACGAGAGGGACCATCAGCTCCAGGTCCACTCGACCACCGCGGTCACGGACGTCGGCGGCTGCCTCGAAGAGCGCGAGCGCCTGGGTCCGTACGAGGTCGGGGTGCACGATGCCGAGCCGCACGCCACGGAGCCCTGTCATCGGGTTCTCCTCGTGCACCCGTTGCGCGTCGGCGAGGCGCCGACGGTCCAGCCGCGTGGCACCGCCGCGCTTCTCAGCGAGAGCCACGCGGACCGCCATCTGGGTGAGGTCGGGCAGGAACTCGTGGAGCGGAGCATCGAGCAGCCGGATCGCCGTGACCTGTCCGTCCGTCTCAGCCAGTAGGCTCTCGAAGTCGCCACGCTGGAGTCTCAGCAGCTGTGCGAGCGCCGACGTACGCTCGTGCTCGTCGGCGGCGAGGATGACGCGCTGGAGATACGTGCGGCGGTCGCCCAGGAACATGTGCTCCGTGCGGCACAGCCCGATCCCCTCCGCGCCGAAGCGCATGGCCCGGGCGGCGTCCTCGTGGGTGTCGGCGTTCGCGCGGATCCGGAGACGGCGTACGGCGTCGGCGTGATCGAGCAGGCCTGCGACGGCGGAGATAAGCTCGCCGTCACGGAGACCGCCTTCGAGCCATTGGACCACCTCCGAGTCGACGGTCCGCCGAGCGCCGAGGAACACCCCGCCGCTGGCGCCGTCGAGGGAGATCACGTCGCCCTCGGCGATGGTTCGGCCAGCGCCCACGGAGACCTGCCGCTTGTCGAGATCGATCTCGAGTGCGCCCGCTCCGCAGACACACGGCAGTCCCATCGCGCGCGCAACGACAGCTGCATGCGACGTCCGGCCCCCGCGGCTGGTGAGCACCCCCTTGGCCGCGACCATCCCGGCCAGGTCCTCGGGCCTGGTCTCCTTGCGGACCAGGATCACGTCCTCGCCGCGCCCTGCCCATTCGACGGCGGTCGCCGAGTCGAGGACGACCCGACCGACGGCTGCCCCGGGCGATGCGGCGAGTCCCACCGCCAGCTCCTTCCGACCATCGGGGGCCTCGAACCGGGGAAACATCAGCTGGGTGAGCTGCTCGCCCGTAACACGCAGCAGCGCCTCGTCGCGCGTGATCCATCCTTCCTCGACGAGATCCGCGGCGATCCGGAACGCCGCCGCTGGACTGCGCTTGCCGACCCGGGTCTGCAGGATCCAGAGCCGGCCCTCCTCGATGGTGAACTCGATGTCGCACATGTCGCGGTAGTGGCGTTCGAGCGTGCCCATCACCGATCGCAGACGCCGGTACGACGCCAGGTCGATGTCGCGGAGATGTGCGAGCGGGACGGCCGTCCGGACCCCGGAGACCACGTCCTCACCCTGGGCAGTCGGGAGGTACTCGCCGTAGTCACCGAGGTCGCCGGTGGCGGGATCGCGGGTGAAGGCCACTCCCGAGCCGGACCGCGGCCCACGGTTGCCGAAGACCATGACCTGGACGTTGACCGCTGTGCCGAGGTCGTCGGAGATCCCGTTCCGGCGGCGGTAGAGGGCGGCTCGGTCGCTGTGCCACGAGCGAAACACGGCGTCGACGGCGAGGCTCAGCTGCTCTTGGGGATCCTGGGGCATCGGCCGGCCGGCGTGCTGGTCGTACAGCGCCTTGTTGCGCTCCACGACCACACGCACGGCGTCCGCGTCCAGCTCGAGGTCCTGCTCGACACCGCGCTCAGCCTTCACCGCGTCGAGCACTCCGGCGAAGAGGTCGTCCGGGATGCCGAAGACCGTCTCGCCGAACATCTGAAGCAGCCGCCGGTAGCAGTCGAGCGCGAAGCGCTCGTCCCCCGTGACCGCCGCCAGGCCAACCACCGTTCGGTCGTTCAGGCCGATGTCGAGGACGGTGTCCATCATACCGGGCATCGAGGTGGCGGCACCCGATCGCACGGCGAGCAGCAGCGGGTTCGCGATGTCGCCGAGCCGGTGGCCCACCTGTTCCTCGAGCAGCGCGAGGTCGCGGGAGACCTCGCGCTGAAGGCCTGGCGGCTCTGCGCCGTTCTCCAGGTAGTGCCGACAGGCTTCAGTGGTGATGGTGAAGCCTGGCGGGACAGGAAGTCCCAGCTGGACCATCTGTGCGAGGTCGGCCCCCTTGCCGCCGAGCAAGAGGCGGTCGGGAGTGCCGAAGGAGCTGAAGGAGTGGACATAACGGATCACAACTCGATCGTGCCGCCGTTGCGTCGCTTCCCAGCAGGGTCGAAGGTCCCGAGAGGGCTAGGCCTAAGCCCGTTACGGCGCGTGCCCCTGTCGACCGGCTCCCAAGGACGCGAGCATGCAGAGGGCGTCGTTCAGCCGACGGGTGGCGAGGGCGGAAACGACGCCTTCACGTGGTGCCATCAGTGCACTGTTCTCAGCGAGGGCTACTGACCGGACGCCGCTCGGTGAGGGCATCCCGGAGCTGGCGGTACTCCTCCACGTCGATCTCGCCTCGGGCGAGGCGGTCGCCGAGGATCCGACGGCAAGTCGCTCGAGCCTCGGAGCCAACGCACCATGAGGACCAGCCCGACGGCCAAGAGAGTCCAGAGAAGGGGCATGATGAGCAGCATCGCTGGCCAGCTGCTGACGTCCTGCCTGTCGTCCCACATCATTGGACTGCTCCTCTCGGGTGTCGCACCACATGGTGCTGACTCGATCGTGACCTCCTGGTAGGACTGGCGGAAGGGCCGTGGCGCCTTCGGCAGCGGGCCGGAGGTCCTGTGCAGGAGGGAAATCCGCCCGTACCGCCGGCCCCTCAGCGGACCCACGCTGGATCCATGGCTGACCTACCGATGCACGTCTCCGACGCGCCCGCAGCCGGGTTCGCCGAGCGGTCCCGCTCTCTCCGGCCGCTGGGAGCAGCGCTACTCGTCCTTTCGGCAGCCCTGGTCGTCAACACCCTCGCTGGTCCGCTCGTCATCGGATGGATCGACTATCCGATCACGGAGTCCATGCTCAACCAGCTGCTCGGCCTGGAGCTGGTGACCGTCCTCCTCGTGGTGCCGGTCGCCGTGACGGCAGGAGTGTTTGCGATCCGGGAGCGGCCGTTGGCGCCGCTCCTCGCGATCGGCCCCAGCGCGTACACGGCCTACATGTTCGCGCAGTACGTCGTCGGGCCGCTGTACGACCGATACTCAGCGACCGTCCTCTTCCAGCTCGCCATCGCCTCTGTGTCCGGCATCGTGACCGTCTGGTGCTGGGTGCGTGCGGCCGAGGTGCGGCTGCCGGCCGTCGGAAGACGGCGCCGACGCAACGGGACCGCCTGGCTGGTCTTCCTCGCGGTATTCGTGCTGTTGCGTTACTCCACGACCGTGACCGGGGCCCTGAGCGGCGATCGCATCCCGGAGGAGTTCGGCGACTCACCCGCCTTCTACTGGTCGATATTCCTGCTCGACCTCGGCGTCGTCGTACCGGTCACGCTCCTCGCGGCCGGAGCTCTCTACAGTCGTCGCCGGCTCGGCCAGCACGCCTACTACGCGCTGATCGGCTGGTTCACCATGGTGCCGCCGTCGGTGGCAGCCATGGCCGCAGTGATGGTCGCCCGCGACGACCCGCATGCCTCGGTGCCCACCTTGATCCTCACGGCCAGCGCCAGCGTCCTCTTCGCCATCCCCGCCATCGCGGCGGTCCGCCAGCTCTCTCGCAAGGAAGGCGTCACACCATGAGCGCCACATCCCATCCCGTCCTGCACAACTCCACCTCCTCCGCACGGCCGACAGGTCGCGACCGGTCGCGTGTTGGAAGGTCGGTCGTGGGTGGGTTCTACCTGATGATGGCTGGGGTCCACCTCGGGATCGTCGCCGCCGATGCCGAGACCTACCGCGGCTTCGCGGACGGGGGGCTCTTCGCCTTCGTGCGCGACGGATAATCCGAGGTGTTCATGGCCCGTCCGGCGATCTACGGCCTGCTGCTGATGGCCGGGGAGGCGACGCTCGGGACGGCACTCCTCGTGGGCGGTCGCGCCGCGCGGTTCGGCTGGGCCGGCGTCATCGTCTTCCACCTCCTCCTTGTCCTCTTCGGGTGGTGGACCCTCCTCTGGGTCGTGCCCGCACTGGCCGTCGTGCTTCCGCTCGCCCGGCGCGATCTCCGCGCGCAGGTCGCGTGACCCTGCCATGCCGGGACCTTCGGCCCTGCTCCCCCGCACTTCCGCCCGACAGGCTGGGAAAGAATGAAGGAGGCAGCTGTGGAAGCTGAACGAACCCGCCGCCAGGTCCGCCGTGAACTCACGGACCGCCTGATGGTCGAGTACGCCGGCGCAGTCCCCGCAGGCCAAGTACTGGCCGCGGTGGTTCGCATCGACCGGCTGCTGTCGTCATACCACCCCAGCGCGGCGGACCGGATGGCGCTGTGCGAGGAGCTCGTGCGCCACCGCCTCGTCGAGCGCATCGCCCGCACGCACCAGCCGCGGCTCGCGCGCGCCGCCTCCTGACACAGCCACTGTCCACCTCCAATCTTCGGAGGAGACCGATGAAAGCCGCAGTCGTCCACCAGTTCACCGCTCTCCTCTCCGTGGAGAATCGCCCCCGTCCCCACTCCGGGACCCGGCGCGGTCCTCGTCCGGATCGAGACCAGCAGGTTGTGCCACACCGACATCCACGCCACCCGACGACCCGCCGATCAAGCCCCGTCATGCCACCGGTGTTCGAGCCGGCCGCGTCGCTGCGAGGCGGCACCGCCTCCTCTGCGTGGGCTTGCCCTTGGAAGGCGTAAAGCCCGATGGACCTGCCGATCTTCCGCACGGTCGTGAAGGGGACCTCCGTGGTGACTGTGCGAATCGTCTTCGAGCTCTGATTCGGTGCGATCACCGCGGGTCCGGCTCGTGCGGGCGAAACCCCGTGATCACGACGGAGCCGGACACACGGTCCGCGGCGAGGTCCGCGAGCGCGCTGTCGACCTGGCCGAAGCCGTACTCGGTGACGTGGACGTCCAACGGCACCCGGGTGGCGATGCGCAGCAGTGCCTCACCGTCGGCCCGGGTGTTCGCGGTGACCGACTGGATCGTGCGCTCCTGGAACAGGTGGCGCGGGTAGTCCAGCTCCGGTACCGCGCTCATGTAGATCCCGGCAAGCGCGAGCGTGCCGCCCCGGTCCAGCGCCTCGAGCGCGACGGGCACCAGCTCGCCGGCGGGCGCGAAGATGATGGCGGAGTCGAGAGGGGACGGCGGCTGGTCGGTGACCCCGCCGACCCAGGTCGCGCCGAGGCTCCTGGCCAGCGACTGGCCGCTCTCGCCCCTGGTCATCACGAACACCTCGACCCCGGCCGCCATCGCGACCTGCGCGGTTATGTGCGCGCTCGAGCCGAACCCGTAGATGCCCAGGCGCCCCGCCGGAGGGACGGCCGCGCGGACGAGAGCGCGGTAGCCGATGATGCCTGCGCACAGCAACGGCGCCACCTCGAGGTCCGACATCGAGGCCGGCGACCGGTAGGCGAACGCCTCCGGAACGACGGTGTACTCGGCGAACCCGCCGTCGGCGTCCCACCCCGTGTAGGTCGAACCGGGACAGAGGTTCTCGGCGCCGTTGCGGCACCAGCGGCACGACCCACAGGTACGTCGCAACCAGGCGACCCCCACCCGGTCCCCGACTCGGAACCGTCGGGCCGCACCCCCGGTCGCGACGACCCGTCCGACGACCTGGTGGCCAGGCACCGTGTCCGGGCGACGGGGCGCAAGGTCACCCTCGGCCAGGTGGAGGTCGGTCCGGCACAGCCCGCAGGCCGTGACCTCGACGAGCACCTCGTCTGGAAATGGCACCGGGACCGGGCGCTCCCCCAGTCGCAACGGACGAGACCCCAGCGCGCCAGGCGCGCGCACGGACCACGCCCGCATCAGCCGATCGGACGACGGAACTGCTGATTGCATGTGGTCACCTCTGCCGGTTGCGGAGCCCTTCAGTCGAGCCGGACTCGTTCACCGAGCCGCGGAGCGACGGCGCAGATGCCCAGCTCGTCCTCGATTCGACGTGCGAGCGACTCCGAGGCGTCCGGCTCGCCGTGGACGACGTACACCATCCGTGGCAGTGCCTGCGCCGAGGCCACCCAAGCCACGAGCTCGTCGGCATCCGCGTGGACGGAGAAGTCAGGGATGTCCACCACCTCGGCCCGCACCGGCGTGTAGCGCCCGTGCAGCTTGACGTGGCGTGCGCCGTCAAGGAGCTGGCGACCGCGTGTGCCCGGGGCCTGGTAGCCGGTCAGCACGACGCAGTTGCGTTCGTCTGGCAGCTGGTGGGCGAGGTGGTGGACGACGCGACCGCCCGTGGCCATGCCCGACGCCGACACGATGATGCAGGGAGAGTCAGGTGCGTTCAGGCGCCGCGAAGCTGTGGCATCGCGCACCGCGTGCAGGTCGAGCCGCTCGAGGTCGTCGAGCGCTCCGCACCGGTCCCCCCTGAGCTGAGGCGAGCCCTGGTGCAACGCGCGGAGGTAGACACCGAGGGCATCGAGCGCCATAGGGCTGTCGACGTAGATCGGCACCCTCGGGATGGCACCAGTCTCCTCCAGCCGCTGCAGCTCCAGCAGCACCAGCTCGGTGCGGTCGACCGCGAAAGCCGGGACCAGTACGACGCCACCGCGGGCAACCGTCCGGCGGATCGCGTCGCGGAGCAGGTCGGGGTTGGGCGGCGGATGGAGGCGGTCGCCGTACGTCGACTCCACCACGAGAGCCGCGGCTGCGACCGGAGGACCCGGAGGCCGCAGCAGGGGGTGGCCGGTCCGCCCGAGGTCCCCGCTGAACGCGACGCGACGGTCGCCCACGTCGATGGTCGCCGTCGCGGAGCCGAGGATGTGTCCGGCCGGGTCGAGCGTGACCGCGAGTGCGGCACTGATCTGGTGCGAGGCACCGTAGGCGACGTCCCTGAGGTGCGGCAGGGCGCGCTCGACGTCCCCGGCGGAGTACAACGGCAGCGCCGGACGGTGCCGAGACCAGCCCGCCTGGTTCGCATAGCGTGCCTCCTCCTCCTGCAGGTGTGCGCTGTCCCTGAGCACGATGCCGGCGAGGTCCGCGGTCTCCTGGGTGCACAGGACGTCACCGGTGAACCCGTCGCGCACCAGGCAGGGCAGGTATCCGCAGTGGTCGAGGTGGGCGTGCGTCAGCACGATCCCTTCCAGTGCGCCGGGATCGAACGGTGGCGGCTCCCAGTTGCGTCGCCGCAGGCTGGACGGGCCCTGGTAAAGGCCGGCGTCGACGAGGAGGGCCTCCTCCCCACGCTCGACGAGGAACCTGCTGCCGGTCACCGTCCCCGAAGCGCCGAGGAATGTCAGGACAGGGCTTGCGGAGCCGGTGAAAGCAGTCATGACGCGACCACCCCGACCACCATCAGGATCACGACAACGACTGCTGCGGACAGCGCGATGGCCACGAGGGGCGATTCCACGGCATGCGGGACGCGACTGCGGTGCTCGCGGTCCTCGTGACCCCTCGCTATCGACAACGCGCCCACGATGAGCAGGACGCCGGCGCCAAGGAGCGCCAAAGGAGCGGCAACCGAGCCATCGAACCAGCGCGCTACGGCGGTCGGAAGTGCCAGCAACAGGCCCAGCGCTCCGATGGCTACGAGCAGCAGGTCGCGCAGCAGCAGACCCACGGCGATCGCGCCGGTCGCTGTGAGCAGCGCTAGGCCTGACCCAGCATCGGTCGACATGCTCAGCCATCCACCCAGGACTGCGGCCGTCAGCCCCAGCGCCATGCCGGCGCGCGCCGGCCGGATCACCTGGCCCCACGAGAGAACGAGCCACACGATGCCAACCGCCCACACACCGAGGCCGGGGAGCCGACCGGTGTCGTCGACCTGGACGACCGTTGTCGCGGCGGCTGCCGCCACCGTGAGGATGGCGACCAGGTGCTGGGCCAACGTCGGGCTCCGCAGCCACAGGACAATCGCCGGCACCGCGGCCCCGAGGGTGGTGACGAGAGCTGCGTGGTTCTCGCTCATCGCCCAGCCGTCGGCGGCCACGACACCGAGGAAACCCGCCCACGCCAGGACGGCGCCCGCCCACAACACGCCCCGCAGGCGGCGTCCGGCTTGGCCTGCGCGCTTCGGCACCGCGGCGCCGGCTGTCAGCAGGGCCGCCGCTGCGGTACCGACCAAAAGAAGTCGCGAGACGAGGGTGAGGTCCGCCCAGAGCTGGCCGGCGAGCAATGCCGCGGCGACGAGCACCACTACTCCGCCGAGGTAGCCAAGTGCCTCCGGGAGCAGCGACGGTCTCGCGGGGTCGCCTGCCGGGTGGCCCGAGCGGCTCTCGTGTGCTTCGATCCGTCGAGCCTGCGCCTCGGTGATGATGCCTTCAGATACCCAGGCATTCAGCCGGTCCACCAGCTCGGGACCGCGACCCATGTGGCGGGCGCGGACTACGCCAGCCTTTGTCACGATCGTTGTCATGAGCTGCCCTCCGCCGAATAGGTGATCGCGGGTTCGATCCTTCGACGGTAGTTCCGTCAGAGACCCGGAGTCAGGGTCCTAGGTCCCGACCTGTGAGGGCCGCGAGCCCATTCGCGCGAGGTGATGCGACCGCCGGCAGGTCGCGACGGGGCAGTGCGCGCGTCGCAACAGCTCGCGTGCCACTGGAGCGAGGCCGCCTGCGGGAGCCCGTGCGATGACGAGGAGGTCCGCGAAGCGGCTCAGCTCGACGAGGTCGTCGAGACGGTGCCGCGACCGGATGTGGACCTCCTCGACGACGCCGTCGGGCAGGAGCGATCGCAGCTCCGCGTCATCGGCTGCATCCACGTCCGCGCCCGCACCGCGCACGATCGTGATGCGCGGCACCGTCCGGTGCCACGGTGCCCAGAACTCCGGGACGACGACAACAGGCACCGAAGCGCGCGCGGCGAGGTGCGTGCTCAGCGAGCCTGCGAGCAATCGGCGTGGCCGCGAGAGCGAGCGCCGCATGACGACGACGACGCAGGCGCCGTCTGCGAGGCGGACCAGCCCGTCGCGAACCGCTCCGGTCCACTGGACGCGCTCCGTCTCCAAGGCCTGCCGAGGGGCCGACTCCGGGCGAATCGCGCCGACTGAGGCGGCGTAGCGTACGGCGGCTTCGAGCTCTGCCAGGTCGGGCGTCAGGATCTGGTCACCGACCGCCGGTCGTCCCTCGCGGTCGACGTGGACCAGGCGCAGGGGCTTCCCCATGCGGAGCGCGAGATCGGTCGCGAAGACGAGACCGGCGTCCGGACGGTTGCCGGTCGCGACGCACGCCATCACTGGGCGGACCCTTGTCGTGCTCATGGCGCGGCTCAGCCGCTCTTGGGCCGAAGAGCCGCCCGAAGCCCGACAGCGCCGGCAGCTCCCGCAAGGACGCCGCAAGCCAGCAGCGCCAGAGCGACCTCACCGACCCACGGCACGCTTGCCCCGACCCGGACGTCGACATCGACCGGCGCCGCACCGTCCGCGCGCATCACCGCCACGGCCCACTCACCAGGATTTGGGTCGACCACCAGCGCCTGGCGACCTCTGCCCTGCACCGACTCCACCCAGATGTCGACCGTCCCGGGCGCCACTGGCCGTGCGGTGCCGCGGTGCTCGACGTACCAGACCTCGCGACCCTCGATGACCTCCCGGACGGCGGAGTAGCGCACGTTGTCCAGGTAGGTCCGGAGGTCTTCGCTCTCGGCGACACCGATGAACACCTCGTGACCATCCGCCCGCGCCTCGATCTTCACCTCACCGACCAGACGGTCCGGCAGCTCCGAGTACCGCGCAGGCAGCTGGATCTCGATGTCCTCCGAAACGACGGCATGGCCCTCACTCCGGGCTCCGACCGCGACCCCCGTGAGGAAGCCGTCAGCATCACGCGCCGTGGAGTCGACGAGGCGGAGCGCGAGACCCCCGAGCAGAAGGAGCGCCGCAACGAGGATGGCCAGCGACGCGACCACGACTGTGAAGACCCGTCCGGCGCCCCAGTGCGGCGACGGAGGCGGCTGGTGCGAGTACTCGGGCGAGGTCGTCGGTACGGACTGCACCCCGGCGTCCGCGCCGGCGGTCACCCCCATTCGGGAGCGGTCCAGGGCGAGGCCGCCGGGCTCGTCGCTCCCCTGATCGAGGCGGAACGGAGGATAGGTGTCGGTCATCAGGCTTGCGTACGTCACGACCCGGATGACCCATCGATTCAGGCCCAGGACCAGGTCGAACACCGGGCGTGGGTAGCTGCCGGTCACCAGGAGCACCACTCCGGCCACGATGACGAGGATCTCGATCAGTCCCAGGCCGCGGACGAACGGGACTCCCTCCGACGCGGCGTACCACCCGCCCCCGAGCAGCAGCCCGACCACCAGGTAGTGCGGGGTCGCGAGGAGCCACCACTTCACGAGCGCGAGACCGCGCGAGAGGCGCTCCGGGTAGGTGACCTCGAGGTCGGCGGGGTAGTCGGGCCGGGACTCCAGCGTGAACGGCGGGTACTGGTCGGTGCCGAGCCCGCCGTACGCGTAGTACGCGACCCGCCAGGTCCAACGCAGGACGCCGACGTTGAACTCGAAGATCGCGCGGGGATAGCGACCGCTCACGAGGATGGCGCCGAGGGCGACCGCCGTGAGCACCACGTAGGCCGCCCAGAGGAACACGAGGATGACGTAGTGGGGCAGCACCGCCGCCCACTTGACCGTCCACAGCCACCGGCTGAGATCGGGTTGGAGCGTGGCCCGGACGGCCACCGGGTAACTGGAGCTCATCAGCGAGCCTCCTTCTTGATGATGACGGGTAGGCCCCGTCGCGCAAGGGCGACGACGACCCCGGGAAGTGCCGCTGCGAGCACAACGGCGCCCCAGCCCTGGACCGTCAGCATCTGCGTGCCGAGCAGCCCCTGCAGGGGCGACCAGGTCAGGGCGAGCACCTGCAGCGCGGCTGCGATGACCACGGCGACCTCGAGGCTGCGCTCGCCGCGCTCCTTCCCAGGCCGGGGCGCCCGGAGGGCGAGAGCCACGCCGAGCTGCGCGAGGCCGAGCGTTGCGAAGACCGCGGACGGGACGTGCCACTCCTGGCCGTCGGCCAGGATCCCGATGCCCAGGCTGGCGGCGGCGATGAGGGATCCCGTGGCCACGATCCTGGAGACGAGGCCGCTCCCCAGCACCGACCGCTCCGGCGAGGGGGACGGACGTCCCATCAGCCTCGAATCAAGAGGCTCGCCACCGAAGGCCACACCGGGCACTCCGTGGGTGATCATGTTGATCCACAGGATCTGGGCGGGCAGCAAGACGATCGGCATGCCGAGGAACGGAGCCAGCAGGATGACCAGAACCTCGGCGAGGCCGCCCGAGAGCCCGTACTGCAGGAACGTGCGCACGTTGGCGTAGATGCGACGGCCCTCGCCCACGGCGGTCACGACGGTTCGCAGGTTGTCGTCGGCCAGGACCAGGTCGGCGGCCTGCCGCGCCACTTCCGTGCCACGGTCACCCATCGCCACCCCGATGTCAGCCCTCCTGAGGGCGGGAGCGTCGTTGACGCCATCACCGGTCATCGCGACGACATGGCCACGCGCTTGCCAGGCATCCACGATGTCGACCTTCTGCTCGGGCCGGATCCGCGCGTACACGTCGATCGACTCGACGTCGGCGAGGTGTTCGCCCCGGCCGACTGCGGCGCCGTCCGTGACCCCGCCGCCCGTCCGGGCGATGCCCAGCTCGGTGGCCACCGCCAGCGCCGTTGCCGGGTGGTCGCCAGTGATGAGGATCAAGCGGATGCCGGCGTCCTGGCAGGACGCCACGACCGCCGCCGCGTCCGCTCTCGGGGGATCGACGAGGCCGACCAGGCCCACGAGGTCCAGGGCCTCCCTTGAGCCGGTCTCGGTGTCCGCGACGGCCAGGACCCGGAACCCCGCCTCGGCGAGTCGGCTGGCCTCGGCCTCCGCCTCCAGCACGGCGAGTCCCGGCTCGACCATCTCGATCAGCACCTCGGGTGCGCCCTTCACGACGGTCAGGCGGTTGCCGTGGCCGTCCTCGTGGACAGTCGTCATCGACCGTCGCTCGGCGTCGAACGGGATCTCGTCGACACGACACCACTGGCTCGGCAGGGTGAGCAGATCCTCGTCGTACTTCGCCGCCGCGACCAGCAGGGCGCCCTCCATGGGATCACCGATCACCGACCAGCTGTCACCGTCCTCGGTCAGCCGGGCGTCGTTGCATAGCACGAGGTCGCGCAGCAGCTGGCGCGCCCTCCCGCGGGCGTCGCCGCTGCCCTCCAGCGCTCCCCCTCGGTCGTACGCCGCGCCGGTGACCTCGCAGGCACCCTGACGCGTCCACAGACGGCGGACCGCCATGCGCCCCTCCGTGAGGGTGCCGGTCTTGTCCGAAGCAAGCACCGACACCGATCCCAACGTCTCCACCGCTGGTAGCCAACGGACGATCGCTGACCGACGCGCCATGCGATAGGCACCCAGCGCGAGTGCGACGGACACGACCGCGGGAAGGGACTCCGGGATTGCCGCAACGCCGAGGCTGACGGCCAGGATCAGCGAGTCGGCGAAGGACCCGCCCCGAGCGAGGGTCAGCAGGAAGACGAGCAGGCAGAGACCTGCGGTCAGCACGACCAGCTGACGGGAGAGCCTGAGTAGCCTCTGCTGCAAGGGCGTCGCCCGGACACTCGTCGACGCGATGAGCTGGGCGATCCGCCCCAGGCCGCTGGCCGCGCCGGTCCTCACCACGACCCCGAAGCCGCGGCCCCGGGTGAGCACCGTGCCCGACATCAGCTCGTCGTCAATGGCGCGCGCGACGGGTTCCGACTCACCGGTCATCGAGGCCTCGTCGACCTCGACACCGACAGCCTCCACCAGCTCCATGTCGGCCGGCACGATGTCGCCGGCCTCGAGCCGGACGACGTCTCCGACGACGAGGTCTCGCGCGGGCGCCTCCCGCACGACGCCGTCCCGCCGGACCAACGCGCGCGGCGCCGCCATCTCGCCGAGCGCGGCGATGGCGTTCTCAGCGCGAACCTCCTGGATGACGCCGATAGCCGTGTTGACCACCACCACCGCCGCGATGATGATCGCGTCGGCGACGTCGCCGAGAGCGAGCACAACCACGAGGGCCAGGCACAGGACTCCCGACATCGGATCCGTCAGCTGGGCCGCGACCCGCCAGACCAGCTTTCGCGGCTTCGCCCTGGGAACGTCGTTGGGTCCATCGCGCTCGAGCCGACGCTGTGCCTCCGCCGAGGTGAGTCCCATCTCGGTCGGCGGCGCCGTGTCCACCGCCGTCATCGCAGCAACCGGGCTTCGCGCTCCGCCTCCGCCGCCTGCGCCTCTGCGGTGACGGCGGTGTCGAAACGATAGATCTCCACCCCCTCCTCGATGCACCGGTTGAGCCGGAAGCCCGCATCGTCCAGCACCCGCAGCATGCCCTGGTTGGACGGCAGGACGTTGGCCTCGAACTCGCGGATTCCGCGGTCCCGCGCAAGCGCCGCGAGGTGCTCGAGCAGCAGGGTGCCGAGACCGTGACCCTGGAAGTCGTCGGCTGCGAGGAACGCCACCTCGGCGACATGGGGCAGGTGGGGTGGCAGCGGTTCAGCGGTGGCGAACCCGGCGAGCCGCCCGTCGACCTCGGCCACCAGCGCGAGCTGGTACGGCTCCTCCAGCACGTGGTCGACGTACTTGTGGGCCGCGGCGCGGGCGAGCGTGAAGAAGCGGAGCTGCGCGGACCCGTCGGAGACGCGGTCGTGGAGATCGTGCAGGGCGTCCGTGCCTTCGGGCGTCAGCGAGCGCACAACGGCGAGGGATCCGTCGCTCAGGAGGACGTCAGCTGCGGTGCGATCGATCGTCATGGCACCCACTCTCCGAGGGGTCAGGCTCCGTTGCGAGGGCCGAAGGTCCTGAGCGCGAGGGCACTCGGGACCGTCGCGGCATACCCCCGGTCGCGAGCAGCGAGTGAGCACCGACTGTCGTCCTACGGGTGGTCCACCTGCCTACCCGGCAGTGACTTTCGACCCTGTCGGCGGGCGGCCGGTCGCGCGAACGTGGCACCAGGAACTCGAAAGGAGACGACGATGTTGGTCTTCGAAGTGATGACGCAGGAACCAGTGGCCGTGCGACCCCACACGCCGGTCAAGACCGCTCTCGGACTGCTCGCCCAGCACCGGGTCACGGCGATGCCCGTCGTCACCACAACCGGAAAGGTGTGCGGCGTGGTGAGCGAGGCCGACCTGGTTCGCGACCTGCTCCCCCGTGACGCCAGGGCCTACGAGATCCCACCTGTCGACCAACGGAGCCGGCCGGCCACGGTCGAGGAAGTGATGAGCCGGCACCCGGTGACCGTCTATCCCGAGACCGACGTCGTCGAGGCGGTCGACCTGCTGACCTCCACGACCGTGAAGAGCGTCCCGGTGGTGGACCGCCGCGGTCACCTGCGCGGCGTCCTCAGCCGCAGCGACATCGTGCGCCTCCTCGCCCGGGCAGACGCCAAGATCCAGAGCGAGGTCGATGAACTCCTCCGGTCCGCCGGCCTCGACGGCTGGCTGGTCGACGTCCAGGACGGCGCCGTTCAGCTGCTCGGCCCGGAGAACTCCAAGGACACCGTGGCTGCGCGGCTCCTTGCAGCGACGGTGCCGGGCGTGGTCGAGGTGACGATCAGGTCGGACTTCGCCTGACCCGAGGCCGACCTCTCCGGGCCACGGCACCCGTCCCACCAGCGAGCAGCGCGTCAGTTTGAGTCATCGCCACACTCTCCGCACCGGCATCTCTGCGAGCGGGCTCCACCCGTTGCCGACCCGCCGTCCGGTGAGAGTGATCCACCGCAATCTGATCCATGATTCGGGCTCGCGGCTGACCCACCGGGGCGGGCCGGGTACCCGGCGCTCCTCGTCGGTGAGCTGACTCTCTGTGACCCGCTCTGCGCGACCACGAGCAACCACCGACCAGCCGTGGCCTTGCTCGTAGCTCACCTGGTCGACCTCGAACACGACTGAGCTACCGTCGGCGTAGCGGTCCAGGAGTGCTCCCGGTGCGGTCCGCACCAACACCGCCTCCCCAGCGACCACGTAGTTGACCGGCACGATCTCTGGGCCAGTCGGCCTGGTCAGGACGAACCGGCCGAAGGCGCCGGCAGAGAGCAGTTCCTCGCACTCGTCGTAGGTGAGTTCCACGATCTCGGACATCTCCCGATCGTCCGCCGGATGGAGGCCAGCGAGGAGGGCCAAAGGTCCCGATCTGAACAGGCACTTCGCTCGTGCATCCCGCGTTCCGTGCCCTCCGTCGGTGACAGGAAAGCCGGCCCGGTCGGGGTCGCGTTGGAGCCGGCCGGTCAGCAGGCGCGGCCCGCCACGGTGAGCAGGACGACCGCGTCGCCGCGCGCCTCCAGGTCGTGCGAGCCGGTGGGATGTGCAAGTAGTCGCCCGCCGATCCCTCCCATGTCTCATCACCCCTGTGAAGGCGGACGTCGCCGCGCAGCACCTGCAAGGTGGCCTCTCCTGGAGAGTCGTGCTCCCCCTAGCGAGCGTCCCTGAGCCAGCGCGATCACGGTCTGGCGCAGATCATGTTCCTGGCCGCCGTAACGGTGACCGCGGCGCGACCGCTGCTCGACGCGCGTGTGTCCACAATCAACTCTTCCGCCAGAATCGTCAGTTGCCCGGTTGGCCGCGTCGGCGGGCTCCAACCCATGGGCGGTCTTGAGGTAGGCCGGAAGGTAGTTAGGGAAGGCGACGTAGCCGCCGAACGCAACGGCGCAGAGCAGGCAGGCCTGCCAAGTGATCGACAGCCGGGCGTTGGTCGACAGCCGGTTCACGAACGAGCCCGCAGGGATCACCCTGCTCGGCGCGTCGCGGAGCATCACCCAGGCGGCCACCGCGTACACAGCGAGCGCGGCAGCGGTGAGAAGGAAGGGGACGCTGTCACCGGCGTTCTCGTACAGCTTCACGGTGGTGAGTGCGCTGATCGCCGTGCCGACCATGCCGGCGCCGATGACGCCGACGGCCAGGCCGCGAGGCTCGGGCGGGAACCACGCGTTGACGAACGGCACACCAACCGCGAACGCTGTGCCGCCGATCCCGAGGAAGAACCCCGCGACCAGCAGCCCCACGTAGGAGTCCTGACCGAATAGGCCCGACGTAGAGGAGGGGGACGATCGTCGCTGCCGAAACCAGCGGGAACATGACGCGCGCGCCGTACCTGTCGGCGAGCGCACCAACCGGAATCCGGCCGAGGGCGCCCACGATCACCGGCACCGCGACCAGCAGTGCCACATCCGACTCCGAGATCCGACCTTATCGCCCCGAGGCCCGATAAAGGGGTCCGAGGAGCGCCCACGCTTAGAGGTTGATCGCAAACCCACGGTCGCCAGGGCGAGGATGCCGTACGGCGAACAGGGGCCCTCCGCCACGCCTCGGCAGGTCACTGTGTCGGCACCCGAGCGTTCCGTCACTACCGCGACCCTCCTTGATGGGTGGCACCACCACGGCAACACTTCCTCGCGACGGAAGCGCGCCGGCACAGGTGCGGCGCGCTCACGGCACGAGGTTTCGCCGAAAGGTCAACAAGGGTCAGAGGCTCCGGACCCGTCACGGAGGGACCAAAGTCCATCCGACGTCGGGTCCCGCGGACGTCGATCGAACTCTCGTCGCGGAATGCGCGTCCGGTCGTGGGTCCAAGGTCCCCTCGGTCGAGGAACTCCGACCGTACTCCGCGGACGTTGAACGGACCAGAGTCGGGGCATGAGCCTCGCCTTGGAACCCGGAACCATCATCGTTGGCGTCGACGGCTCGGCTGACGCCGACCGGGCGCTCCGCTGGGCCGCTGTGCAAGCATCCCTGGAACGTCGGCCCCTCGCCCTCGTGGCTTCCGCGAGCCTCGACCAGTTGGGCGACGTCGCCTGGGCCGGCGTCGGCGGGTATGTCGTACCGGCCACCGACCTCGTCGAGCGGGCGCAGGGAGTGGCTGAGAAGGCGGCCGCCGCCGTGCGCCGCCTCCGAACTGGCCTGGCCGTGACCGCCCACGCCGCCCAAGGTGACCCTCGGGTGGTGCTCGTCGGCCTCTCCCGCAACGCCCACCTCCTCGTGGTCGGATCGCGCGGTCGCGGAGTGCTCCGCAGCCGACTGCTCGGCTCGGTGAGCACCGCTGTCAGCCGACACGCCCACTGCCCAGTGGTCGTCTGTCGCCCGGAGTCCCCGGGGAAGGTGCGTCGAGGTGTGCTCGTCGGCGCGGACGGCACAGCCGAGGGACAGGCGGTCCTGGAGTTCGCCTTCCAGCACGCCTCGATGCACAGGCTGCCGCTGACCGTGCTCCACTCCTTCAGCGACGTGGTCGCGGCGCTGCACGGTGCCCACGTCGTGAACGCGCTTCAGGAAGACCTCGAGGAGGAGCGACTCCTTCTGGCCGAGGCCCTCGCCGGCTTCTCGGAGAAGTACCCCGAGGTCCACGTCGAGGGCCTGCTCGCTCGCGGGCTCGCCTATGAATGTCTGGCGGCCGACTCCGAGCGCTGGCACCTCGTCGTGGTGGGACGGCACCCCACGGAGTCGCTGGGACGAATGGTCTCCGCCACCGTCGCCACGGCGGTGGTCGAGCGGGCCCACACGACGGTCGCCGTCGTCCCCGTGCCAGCGCCGCACTGAGGGCCCATCGGCACCCGCAGAGCGGGACCAAGTACCCACGCAAGCGCTGTCCCTCGACCCTGCACCAGGCGCCCGGCAACCGGAAGGGTTTGTGTCACAAGAAGCCACAAGGACTTCAACCACCCGGGGCCATCGGCCCCACGACCAGGAGGCCATGAGATGACCGCCGTGCAGCACCACTCCGACGCCGACGTCCTCGTCGAGCGAGACGTCGTCACCCACGAGAACGCCCGCCGAGGACTGGCCGTCGTGCGGATCGGCTTCGGCCTCACCTTCCTGTGGGCCTTCTTCGACAAGCTGCTCGCCCTCGGCTACGCCACCGGCAAGAACGCCGACACCGGCGTCGTCGACCGGTTCGGGCCAGACGCATGGATCAACGGCGGCAGCCCCACGTTCGGGTTCCTCACCTTCGGTGTCCCCGAGGACAACCCGTTCCGCGAGTTCTTCAACAACATCGCCGGCGACGGCTGGGCCAACTGGCTATTCATGATCGGTCTGCTCGGCATCGGCCTCGCACTCACGTTCGGTGTCGGCATCCGGATTGCCGCCATCACCGGCGCCGCGCTCTACGTGGCGATGTGGATGGCGTCGCTGCCGCTGGAGAATAACCCCGTCCTCGACGTCCACCTGCTTGGTGCCGTCACCGTGGTGGTCCTGGCCCTCACCCTCGCCGGCGACACCTGGGGTCTCGGCAAGCAATGGGCCAAGATGAAGTTGGTGCGGAGGTTCCCCGTCCTGCGGTGACCCCGCATCCGCAACCAACGACCGGAGTCCGTGAGCCTAGGCTCACGGACTCTGTAGGTTCGCCTCCGTCCGAAGGTCAGCCGCGGTGCCGTGAGCGCCCCGACCCGGATCATTAGCCGTGCTGCCTCAGTCCCAGGGACTCGGTAGCCGGACAGGCGATCTCAGACTCCCAGCACACTGACACCGTCTGGATGGACCGAGGACAGAGGGAGCCTGACGGCGCGTGGTCTCCATGATGGCGGGTGCGCGGCCGCACTCATCTGCCGCTGTCGGGGCAAGCGGACCACGCGGTGACAGGTGACCACCGGGCGTTGACCGGTCCAAACACGCTCGTGTGCAGCACCAGTAGTTGTGCGCCAACCTCTTGCGCTCGTCTTCAACATGACATCGGCCGCGGCATACGAGAGAGCCACGACGTCGCCGTCTGTGCGGTCCAGCTACTCGATCAGTAGCGACCGCTCACAGGCGGGAGGTGGGCGCACCAGCGGCGGTTGTAAGAAGCACCTCCGCGTTTGAAGGGGAATCGAGCGAATTCGCGAGGGATCACAGCACTTCGCAGGAGAGGACTGGGTTTTCCCGGTTAGACGACCTGCCCGAACGAACGACCACCCCATGTCCGGTACAGGCCGAATGCAGTGAGTTCGCGGAAAGTCGGACCTCGTGAGCGTCTGCATCCAGTCGACGTCCCGATCGAAACGCCATTCGGCCGATCGCTCACTCATCGAACGTCAACCCGTGATCACGCAGTTTCCGGATGTCCTCCGGACGAAAGCGCACATTCCTACCCATGCGGACTGACGGGATGCGCTCGGCCCGCGGCGCGATACATCCAGTCCGGCGCGACTCGGAGGATGGCTGCAGCCTCCTCGACCAGCATCAGTGGTTCGATCGTCGCGACCGCTTGGGACGCGGCGTGGCGGGAGCCCGAGCGATCGGGCCCGGCCCAGGTCACCGGAGTTCCCCCTTTCTTCCCGAGAAGTTCGATCTGCTCGACCAAACGTCGACGGGCCTCCTTCCACTCCCGAAGGTGATCCTCACGAAACTCGGTGACGAACTGACTGAGGTAGTCCGCGGTCGGGCGCTTCGGAACCTCCCTGACCCATCGCTTCAGCAATGTCTTGGTGGCCCGCGCAGAAGTCTCTCGGCGGCCGGGACATCGGTCTCCGCGGGACGACCGGCGCTTCTCTGTACGGCGATCAGCGTCTGGTGCTGGGCCCACTCCCGTTCGAGGTAGAGCCTGTGCGGCCGTCGTGCGCGGTTGATCAGATCACGGATGTCCTTGTGCGAGAGCCAGCCACGGAACTCGACGTTCTGCCCGAAACGAGATGGCGGGCGGCGAGGAGCGGGCGCGCGCGATGTGGGCGGTCGCGCCAGTCTTTGTTCGGCGCACTTGAGTTGGACACAGGTGAAAAGTCTGAGTCCTGAATATGTGCGCTCGTTGTCCTCGCTACTTGCGCGCCTCGAGCGGCTCGGGCTCCTTCTTTCGGAGAGGGTCGCGACGCTCGCGTCCAACGATAGTCGGCCTTCTGACGAGGAACTCGCGGGCGCCTACTGGCGTCTGAGCGACTTTGGTTACGGCGTTCTGGACGAGCTATGGCGCATCGGCGATGATCGACGAGTAGGTCCACCGTCCCAGCTCGGACCTGCCGAGCTCAGCCCTCGTCTCGCACCTGTGATGTCCTGAGACATCACAGGGTAGCGGGGGCAGGATTTGATTCTGCGAACTCTGGACGCCTTCGAGAACATGACGAGCGCCACTGCCGAGTCCCGGAAGCTACGGAAGTCCTCCGCGTGGTGAGGGATTCGCCCTCGCTTCCAGTCTTCATGTTACCGGACTGATGTCGAGGAGTGCCGGTCGTTTCTGGAGTATAGATGGACACCGCTCGAAACGGTCGACCCAGCTCGATGCGAGCGGTATCAAACCTGAGTGCGCGTCAACTTGGCCCGTTCGGGCAACACGGTTCGCGCGAATGGAGGTTCGTCGAGTCCTGCCAGTGATCTGAGGCTGGTTGCGAGACTGGTCCATTGCGGCCGAGGAGTCGTCATGGGAGGCGAAATGCCCGCGCACGCTTCCCCGAACCCGGTTCCGCGGCAGCAGAACAGTGACGGGGAGTCGACGCGTCGAAGCCGAGTCGGCGACCCAAGCCAGTACGTCGCGCCGGTGAATCGGGCCGCCTACGTGCTCGGCCTGCAGGGCTCCGCCGGGAACCGTGCGACGACCTTGCTCGTCAGCCGGCACGCCGTCCAGCGCGACCGCGCCGGCGCGGGCAGGCCAGGCTCCGACGACGCCAACCGGTTCCTCGTGCACTACTTCGTCGGCCAGGGCCACCAGCGCCGGCGGGACATCGACGGCATCGCCGCCGGCTTGAAGGAACGAGTTCGCGGCCAGCAGTACGGACTGGTCCGCGCGGTCGTGCAGGAGGTCGAGGCGCGGATCGAGGACAACGTCGTGTCAACGCTCATGAACCTGTTGCTCGACGTCGACCTCGGGCGGGCAGCAGAGTCAGGCGACGGGCGGGCAATGCTCGACGTCATGTACGACGCGCTGGTCACCGGGGACGTGAGCAGCGCGGAGCGGAAGTCCAGCACCCGGATCCTGGATGCGAAGCGCAAGCAGGTGCCACAAGACACATTCCTGAGCGGAATGGACCGACGGATGATCTTCCCGATCCGCAACATCGGGATGACCCGGACGGCGAGCGCCACCTTTCGCGCCGAACTCCTGCCGAACGGCAAGGTGAAGGTCCGGTACACCTCGATCAAAGTCGACCAGTACCAGATGTTCGCAGACGACCTGAAGACCCTCGGCGGTTGGAGCGCGGTGAGAGAAGGGCTCGTGCTGGAGCCCGAGCATATCGTGGCCGTGCGCCTACACGACGAGGGCCTCACGACGCCGGTCGACATCCCCGCCCTCGCGCTCATCGACTACGGTCAGCAAATCCAGGACAAGACGCTGAGCACGGCCGCCACCGCGTTCTTCCTCGGTCTCACGGTCGGTCTCGGAGCGTTGGGCGGCGGTGCGATCCGCGGGGCACAGACCCAGATTGCGAAGGGCAAGGCGTCGAAGGCGGCGCTGTGGGGCGCGCGCGGGCTGGTGTGGGCCGAGCGTGCGGCCTTCGGCATCCAGGCCGGTGCGTTGTTCATCAACGACCGTCGTGACTGGATCCTAAAGAACTGGCCGGACGGCGGTCGCACGCTACTGGACGCGGTCGACACGGCCAACCGGATCGCCGGCTTCTACGGCGCCTGGGGACGGCTGAGCATCGAGTCCATCATCGCGCTCCGGACCAAGGCATTGGCCGCGTCGCAGGCATGGAAGTCCTCGACCGCCCAACCGCGCGCCCTGAAGCCGCAGGAGCGGCAGACGGTCAAGGCCATCGACGACGAGATCGACCTGCTCGCGGCGGAGCTCCTCCACGCCCAGCAGCTCGCGGCCAGGCACCCGGCGCCCGCGCCCAGAGGCCGGGCCGGATTCGGCGACTCTCCTCGGGTGGTCGAGGCGAGGCGCCCACCGCGGATCGATACGGCCGACGCCTACGAGCACATCAAGCGCGACAGCGGAGGGTTCGTGAAGCTGAAGCGGGACGGTCACGCCATCGTCTGCCAGCGCTGCGCCGAGACGCCCTCCTGGTCGGCGGGGATCGAGAAGGACTACCGCAAGGAGCTGAGGGACCACGCCGCCGCCCCCTACCGCACCCGGCTCGCCGATCTGAAGCTACGCGAGACGGCCACACCGGCGTCGGAGGCGGCGGCGCGAGAAATGCTGGCCCGGGAGTTCGGAGCTCTCGTCGATGATCTGGACGCGTTCCGGATTCGCGCGCGCATCATGGAGCGCAGCCACCTCGATCCGCAGCAGGTGGACGCTCTGATCCGGCTCTCCGGCGGGCAGCCGGACGTCGTCGAGGGGCTCCTGCACCTCGCGCGGTACGACCACCGACGCGTACGCGCACTCCTCACCTGGTCCTCGGCGAACGGGTCGCCGGCCAGACGCATCTGGGAGCTGGCCAAGAAGTTCGAGAAGCGAACCGCCGCACCGAAGACGCCGTTCTCGTCCACGCGACTCGGGCCCTACGCCACCGAGGCGAACATCTCCCACTTCCTGGAAGCGCACCACTACAGGTACTTCGAGCCGGACGCGATCGCCGGCCGACCGCCGATCACGACGATGTGGTCACCGAAGGTCACCGTCCAGGACCTCGAGAACCATCTCCTCGAGGCCGTCGACAAACTCAAGGCGAGACCGTGGCACCCGCGGCCAAACGAGATGAGCACGACGGTCAAACTGGACAACGGCGTCGTCGTCCAGCTCGGCGTGCACCACAACGGCTACATCGGGCAGTTCTATCCCGTATCTGGCCCAGCTGACCTGGTCGAACAGGTCGCCTGGGACGAGCTTGTCGAAGCCTTCGGCGTCCTCTTCGGGCAAGCAGCCCGCTGAGTCGCTGACGATCCGTTACCGGGACGCGGGTGGCAGAGGAAACCCGCAGGCACCCGCACGGCAGTCGACTGACAGCACGTCGGCTTGGAGAAGCGGGCAGCCCCTCCTCCAATGAGACCGTGCCGCCGCGTCATACTGCCACGGTGACGCCGGTGGTCTAGCTCGCTCAGGTCATGGCGGCTCCGTGCTCAGAGAGCAGGATGGCGCTCTGCAACGGAACGAGGGATCCGCATACGTCGACGGAGGAGTCTGATCGGTAATGCCGCATCCCGCGGCTCAGCGTCCGGAGGTGAACTTGCCTACGTAGAGACCATCGAGGCCCGCAAGCGGTCCGGTCGAGGGCGCCTGAAGAACGAATGCAAGCCGACGGCCGTCCGGTGCCGGGATCGATTGATTGGCCTGCCCACCGATGGCGCTGACGTGGGTCAACCTACGCACTCGGTTGGAACCGTCGAGTGCGACGACGAAGAGATCGAAGGGCCCGCCGGCCAGTTTCACTGCGCCGAAGAGTCCACTGACGCCGCGTGCCGGATGCGTGTCCGAATGCGCGGTTCGACTCTTCGAGGCCGAACCGCTCGCCCGGAAACAGGTGCGTCTCGTTGTGGGGACGGTCGCGGTAGAGGCGTCGCGTCGCGCCCGTGGCGAGGTCTAGCTCGAACATCTCGCCGTTCACCGGCAGCTCGAAGCCCAAGCCCCAAAACATCACGGCCGCGTCGTCGCGGGCAAAGTCGTACGGTTCTCCATAGCCGCCGACCGATCCGCCCGCCCGCGGTAGCGGAGTGGTGATCGCACGTTGATTGACGATGGCCGCGCGCTGTCCGTCGTGCACCAGCTCGCCGAGCCTCATCTGACCGAGAGGGTCGCAACTCCTGACCATGCGATTCGGAAACTTTCAATCGAGGGTGCGGTTGCCACCTGAACCCGCCCTTCTCGGAGAGCGGCCGCGCGATGTGGGTCGTTGCTCACCGACGAGGGGGGCGGATGTGACCCGTGCTCGACTCGACGACTCGTCCACGATTCAGGACCTACAAGGCTGTCTCGAGCAGCCGGGTGCTGGTCGTCCTCGTGACAGCCGCCCTCTGGGCGTTCGGACACCGGGACCCCACAACCCCTAGCAACGGCACAGCCCGCCCACCTTCACCGGTGGGCGGGCTGTACGTCTTTTACGGCCCGAGGGGGCCGTTCGGAGGGATTGTCTAGGCCATTGGCCCTGGGTGCCACGCAAACCTGCGAACCCAGGGTCTGGGACTGCCTACGTTGAGCCCCGAGCGACCGGGACTCACGGGGGTACTCGGGCTCCACTCGGAAGGTTCGATCCAATGCAGAAGTCCACCAAGATCATCGCCGCCGCCAGCGCGGCAGGGTTCGTCGCGTTCAGCGCGTCCGCGTTCACCGCGACCAGCACCGTCGACGACGCGGCCATCAACGTCGGCTCAGTCGTGCAGACCGTCAGTGGCGCCACCATCACCAACGTGGCCCACACCTACACCGACTCCACCGACACCACGACCGCGATCTCGGCCAAGGCCGAGCAGCTCCTCTCCACCGCCACCGGCGTAGTCAAGGTCTCCATCAACTCCGGCACCTCGCAGAACTGCACCGTGACACTGACTGACGTCGCCCCCCTCGGCACCGACGAGGGCGCCTCGGACTACAGCACCCTGAACTGCGACATCACCGACGTCGCGAACGTGACCAACGTCCGATTCATCGTCAACGGCTGAGTCAGAGCCTGAGGCGGGAGCAGGCCGCTGACGCATACCCCAGCTCTGCCGGTGAGCCTGTCCCCCGCCGGCAGTAGGCGGCTACATCTCGGGTAGCGCCCACGCACCCGCGAGCCGCCGGTCGGGTGGGGCCAAACCCCGGCCCCGCCCGACCGACGTACTTCCCACCCGGCCAAGTTCCTCTCCAACGAGGACGCGCGCACCTCACCGTCGGAACCTCCGCCGTGACCTGCCGGCCGTCCCTTTTGGCAATCCTGGCGCCTTGGTCCCGGCAGCGTCTGTGGTCCTCATCGCCGGGCAAAGCCCTATCAGTCGCTCTCGGCCCTACGCACGGCTGACCGAGATCGGCCAGACCCCGGCCCGTCTAAAGCAAACGGCGGCCGGGGTCGCCCGCTGGCTAGCACCACTCACGCCGAAGCCATCAGGTTCCTGGCCTTCTCCGCGCTCCCGCGTCATCGGCGCCAGCGGCACCGGCCTCGTGCCGCCGAGCTGACGTGCCGTGCCCACCCCAACAGCACCCCCTCCTTACCCGAATTTGGGTATACGGATGGCCAGTTCGGGTTACCGGCCGACCATGCCCAACGCGAGCGCCGCCTTGATCGCCGACGCCGTCCAGGAGCGCGCCCGAGACCAGGCCGCCTGAGAGAACTCCGGCCACAGCGCACCTCCTCCCGGGCGGGGTGCGCTGTGGGCCGTCTAGGGTCACGCCACCACCAGCTCGACCCACGCTTCCGCCACGCCTGACCGGTATCTGGGCCGACCTCAAGCTCGCCTACTTGCTCATCTTCGACGAGCACCCCGACCTGGGGCCACGTCCAAGGACGTATCCCGAACCGCCTGGGTGGCGGTTGTGGGCATGATCAGCTCGTATTCAGCCGGGGTCAACCTTCCGAGCGCCGCCTGTCGTCGACGACGGTGATAGGTGCGCTCGATCCAGGTGACGACCGATCCGCAGTTCCTCGCGGGTGTCCCAGATACGGCGGTTGAGGACGTTCTTCTGCAACAGCGAGAAGAACGACTCCATCGCGGCGTTGTCGCCTGCGGCTCCGAGCGGCCCATCGATTCGACCATCTCATGACGGTTGAGCTGGTGGACCAGCTTCCTGGAGCGGAATCGCGATCCGCGGTCGGTGTGCGCAGGACACAGCCGGCCACATCAGCACCCTCCGCGCGGCGGCGGGCGACGGCGTTGTCGAGCGCCGCGACTGCGATGCGGGACTTCATCCGTGAGTCGATGGAGTAGCCGACGATCCGGTTGGAGTAGACGTCCATGTTGGGGATAACCGTTAGATGCGGCCATACTGGACCTTCCAGTAGAGGGGAAGGTCAAGCCCGAGTCGGCACAGGGAGGCAAAGGTGCGGATCGGAGAACTCGCCCAGGCAACGGGCACCACCACCAAGACCCTGCGCTTCTACGAGAATCAAGGTCTCCTACCCCCGGCCGAGCGCACCCCGGCCGGCTACCGGGACTACACCGACGACATCGTGGCCCGGCTCGACTTCATCCACCGCGGCCAGGCCGCGGGCCTGTCGCTGGCGCAGATCCGCCAGATCGTCGACATCCGCGGCGCCGGCGAGGCGCCCTGCGAGCACGTCCGAACGCTCCTCGACACCCGGCTCAGCGACCTCGAGCAACAGATCAACCAACTCATCGCGCTCCGCGAGACCATCACCCAGCTCCGCGACCAAGCCGCCCAGGTGGAACCCGACACTTGCAGTGCTGACCAGGTCTGCCGCTACCTCTAGTCCAGGCCGCAGGTTCCTGCTGCGGCCCGGCCATCACCGCCGCCGCCGCGGCGGCAATCGGCGGTGAGCCCGGTTGATGCGCAGGTGTTGCCGACGGAAGGTAGCTCGACGATCGGCGACGAACCACCTGGGTGCGGGGGCGGGGACGGCAACGCGCACCCGACGTGGCTACATATGACGGACGGCCACTGACCAGACAACCCATGGTTGAGGATCTGATTCGGACGGAGGATGGTCAACATGCTGGGAATGGTTTGGGACTCGATAATCACTGGCGCTGGGCTGTTCTGGCGCGCCGCTTGGGCGCTGGCGCTGGGATATGCCATCAGCGCCGCCATCCAGGTCTTCGTATCCCGCCGGGCAGCGGCGGAACGACTAGGCGACGGGAGCCCTGCCCAACTCGGCCTCGCGGCACTGCTGGGCTTCGTCTCCTCGTCGTGCTCGTTCGCCGCGCTCTCGGCTACCCGCAGCCTGTGGACCAAGGGCGCCGCATTGACGTCGGCGCTGGCGTTCATGTTCGCGTCTACCAACCTGGCGATCGAGGTTGCCGCACTGGCCTTCATCTTCCTGGGCTGGCAATATTCGCTCGCCCTCTTCGCCGGAGCACCGATTCTCATCCTGGTGATGGCGGTCTTGGTCAGGCTTACCAGGCCGGACCAGCTGGCGGCGCGCGCGCTGGAGCAGGCGGAGCAGGCCTCCGGAATGGACATGGATGCGGCCGAGGGACTGCCACAGCGGTTCAGCGACCGGGTCCGAGACGAGCGGTCGTACGAGAATCTTGGTCGCGCCTACTTCGGTGAGTGGCGAATGGTCTACAAGGAGCTCATCGCCGGCTTCCTTGTCGCCGGAGCTGTGGCGGCGCTGGTGCCGGCTTCGTTCTTTCAGGCACTCTTTCCCCAGGGTGATGCCTGGTACGTGCTGCCGCTCCAGGTCCTGCTCGCTCCTGTACTGGCTGTGCTCACCGTCATCGGCTCCATGGGCAATGGGCCCCTGGCCGCCATCCTCGCCGAGCACGGAATCATGTTCGGCGCCATCATGGCGTTCCTGTACTCCGACTTCGTCGTGCCGCCCGCGCTCAAGATCAACGCCCGCTACTACGGCTGGAAGTTCGCGGTCTATCTGGGCTTAATCTTTGCGGCGGCGGCGGTCGTGACAGGCATCGTTATCCACGTCCTCTTCGCGCTGCTGGGTCTGATCCCCGGGGGCGCCCGCAGTGTCGAGGAGATGGCCACGTTCTCTATCGACTACACCTTCTGGCTCAATCTGGTCTCCGTCATCGTGGTGGCGGTCATGTTCGTCTTGGGCCGACGTGCCAAATCGCGGGCCCGTGCCGGCGTCGGCGGCTGACCATCGCGGGACCGAGGTTTCTCGGGCTCACAGCTGGTGTCGCGGCTGAACGTTGGGGACTTGGAATCGGGAGAGTCGTCCGGCGTTCGCGACCACCGAGATGGAGCTGGCTGCCATGGCCACCGCCTTTGACCTGCTACTTCTCCTGGTAGCGGGGGCAGGATTTGAACCTGCGACCTCTGGACGTGATCAGGTGCGTCGCGACGACTACGGTCTCGGGCCGAGAAACTACCGATTCACTCGGTGTGGTGAGGGATTCGCACTCGCTTCCGATCCCAGGATGCCCCTCTCGTACCGAGTAGGACGGGCCCAATCTGGACCCTAAGTGGACACAAACTGAATCCTCAGGCCCGTGTCGTTCGAACGCCTGTCATTCAGGCCAAGGAAAGGAAGAGCTTCTCCATCTTCTTCACGTCCACGCTGTCGATGTCGTCGCCATTCGTCAGGCACTGCTGCAGGCCGGTGGCGACGATCGCGAAACCGGCCCGGTCGAGCGCACGGGAGACTGCCGCGAGCTGGGTGACGACGTCTTCGCAGTCGCGTCCGTCCGCGAGCATCCTCAGCACCCCGTCGAGCTGCCCGCGGGCGCGCTTGATGCGGTTGATGACCGGGGTCATCTCCTTCGGGTCCAGTTCCATCAGTTGTCTCCCTTGAGTGAGTCCAGTGACGTCAACGTGGCGGTGATCCGCTGCTTGGCGTCGGCGGCGACGGCGCTCAGTGCGTCGTTGTCGGCTAGTCCCATCATCGCGTCCGGGTCGAACGCCTCCACGATCGTGGTGTCCTCGTCCAGGGCGCGGACCACGACGTTGCAGGGCAGGACCGCGGCGATGGACGGTTCGGCGGTCAGTGCCTCGTAGGCCAGTGCGGGCCTGCAGGCCCCCAGGATCACCTGGGGGGCCACATCGACGTCGAGCTTGGTCTTGAGCGTGGCCTTGAGGTCGATCTCGGTGAGGATCCCGAACCCCTGCTCCCCCAGGGCCTCGCGGACCATCTCGACGGCGACGTCGTACGGGCGGGCCAGCGTGGTGGTGATGGTGTAGCTGTTCATCAGGCGCTCCTCTTCTGCTCGGCAAGGGCGGCCTCGATGTCGAGGTCCCGGACGGCGGTGATGAGCCGTTCCAGCGCGGCGGCCGGCAGGGCGCCGGGCTGGGAGAACACTGGTGTGCCGCCCTTGAAGGCCATCAGGGTGGGGATGGAGGTGATCTGGGCCGCGGAGGCGAGCTCGCGCTCCGCCTCGGTGTCGACCTTGCCGAACACGATGTCGGAATGTGCGGCCGCAGCTTTCTCATACACGGGGGCGAACATGCGGCACGGGCCGCACCAGGATGCCCAGAAGTCGACGAAGACGATGTCGCTGCTGTTCACGGTGCTCTCGAAGTTCGCTGCGTTCAACTCGACGGTGGCCATCGACGAACCCTTCTCTGTTTCGTTTGAGTTCCCCAGTCGGGGCGGCACTCATGTCAACGAGCATACCCCCCACGGTATTCCGGGCGCATCGTTTGCCGTGGACCCGGAAGCCACAGCGGAACTTTTGAAATACCCCCGGGGGTGTGTAAGTTTGAGCCGGGGCGAATACCCCGCCCCGTATCGGGTACGACCTAAGTGAAGGGATGCCAAGGATGAGTCAGACCACTCCGGAGATCGACGTCGAGCGCCTCGCGCGTGCCCGATCGGACGGCGCCACCGTGGTGGACGTCCGCGAACCGGGCGAGTACGTCGCCGGCCACGTGCCGGGCTCGACCCTGGTGCCGATGGGGCAACTGGCCTCCCGGTTGGACGAGCTGGACAAGACCCGGCCGGTGCACGTCGTGTGCGCGTCGGGCAACCGCAGCGCCGCGATGACAGACCTGCTGCGCGCATCCGGGTTCGACGCCTACTCAGTCGCCGGCGGCACGACCGCCTGGGCGCGATCCGGGCGTCCGGTCGAGACCGGCACGTCCCGTCCCAACTGATCCGCACCGTGCGACCCGCAACCCCCGAAACGACAGGAGCCTCCCTGATGAGCACCGACCTGACGATCATTCCGATCGAGACGCCCTCGCTCGGCGACCGCAGCTACGTGGTTCACGACGGCGAGGTGGCCTTCGTGGTCGACCCGCAGCGCGACATCGACCGTGTCCTGGACGTACTGGATGAGCATCGGGTGCGGCTGACCGACGTCTTCGAGACCCACATCCACAACGACTACGTCACCGGCGGCCTGGCCTTGGCCATGCACACCGGCGCGGCGTATTACGTCAACGCCGAGGACGAGGTGTCGTTCGACCGGACTCCCATCCGTGACGGCCAGACCGTGGAGGTGGGCCCCCGGATGCGGATGACCGCACTGTCAACCCCGGGCCACACCTTCACCCACCTCTCCTACGCGCTGGTCGACACGCAGGCCGGCGCTGGCGTCGACGGCTCGGTCGGGGTCTTCTCGGGCGGTTCGCTGCTGTACGGCGCCACCGGCCGGCCCGACCTGCTCGGCGAGGAGCACACCGACGCCCTGGTCCGTCACCAGCACGCCTCGGCCCACAAGTTGGCCGACCTCCTGCCCGACGCGGCGGAGGTCTTCCCCACCCACGGGTTCGGATCGTTCTGCGCCGCGACCCAGTCCGATGCGACCGAGTCCACGATCGGGCAGGAGAAGCAGTCCAACCCGGTGCTGACCCAGGACGAGGAGACCTACGTCCGCGAGCTCCTCGACGGTCTCGGCGCCTTCCCCGCCTACTACGCCCACATGAGTCCCGCCAACGTGGCTGGCCCCTCCGAGCCGGACCTCACACCCCCCGCGGAGGCCGACCCCGGCGAGCTCCGCCGGCGCATCGAGGCCGGTGAGTGGGTCGTCGACCTGCGCAACCGGACCGCGTTCGCCGCCGGCCACGCACCCGGCACACTCAACTTCGGCCTCGACGGCGCGTTCGCCACCTACCTGGGCTGGCTGATCACCTGGGGCACCCCGGTCACCCTGCTCGGCGCGACTCCCGAGGACGTCGCCGAGGCCCAACGCGAGCTCGTCCGGATCGGCATCGACCGCCCGGCGGCGCAGGCCACCGGCGGCCCCGAGGACTGGACCGACCGTGAGCTCGCGTCGTTCCCGACCGGCACCTTCGCCGACCTCGAACAGGTCCGCCGACACCGCCCGGTGGTCGTCCTCGACGTCCGCCGTGCCGACGAGTACGACTCGACCCGGATCAACGGTGCGGTCAACATTCCGATCCACGAGCTGCCCCGGCGCGTCGACGAGGTCCCCGAGGGTGAGCTGTGGGTGCACTGCGCCAGCGGCTACCGCGCCAGCGTCGCGGCCTCGGTCCTCGACGCTGCCGGTCGTCGCCTGGTGGCGATCGACGACAGCTTCGAGAACGCCGAGAAGGTCGGCCTGCACCTGGTCGGCCCCGACGCGTGACCCTGCTGCTCGCCCTCGTCGCCGGCGCGCTCATCGGGCTCAGCCTGGGTGCGCTCGGCGGCGGCGGCTCCATCCTCGCCGTCCCGGTGCTGGTCTACCTGCTGGGCCAGGACGCCGGGCAGGCGACCACCGGCTCCCTGGTCGTCGTCGGGGTCACCTCACTGATCGGCGCGGTGACCGCGCACCGGGCAGGCAACGTGATGCTTGCCAGGGGCGTCACCTTCGGCGTCGTCGCGATCGGCGGAGCGGCGGCCGGGGCGAACGCCTCGGCCCACGTGGCCGATCCGGTACTTCTCGCGGCATTCGCCGCCCTGATGTTGCTCGTCGGCGGCGGGATGGCGTTCCGGCAGGTCCGCCACGCGCGTCAGTTCTCCTGCGGTCACCAAAGCGAGGCGGGCTCACGGCCGCGGCGACCGACCCTGGACGACCCGATCATCGCCTTCCGCGAGGGGTTCATGTGTGACTGTCCCCGTGCGGTCAAGGTGTTGGTCACCGCCACCGTCGTCGGTCTGCTCACCGGGTTCTTCGGTGTCGGCGGCGGCTTTCTCGTCGTGCCGGCCCTCGTCCTCGCGCTGGCGCTTCCGATGACCTACGCAGCGGGCACCTCTCTGGTGGTCATCACCTTGACCAGCGCGGCGGCTCTCGCGGTTCGCGCCGGCGTCGGCACCACCCCTGCCTGGACCCTGGTCGCCACCCTCACCGCCGCCTCAGCGGCCGGTGGCTTCGCGGGTGTCCGGCTTGCCGACCGTATCGACACCACCAAGCTCTCCGCCGCATTCACCGTCCTGGTGCTCGGCGTCGCCGTGTACACCGCCAGCCAAGCTCTCCCCGCACTCGTCTGAACCCAATCTCGCCCCTAGACGAACACCCTCGACACGAAACGGATCACGCCATGACGTCGACGGCCACCCGCCGCCTCGCCCGCAAGCACGACACGGACCCCGGGCTCTCGCCCGGCTTCAAGACCGGCCCACTGGGTCGGCTCGGCATCTGGGTCACCGATCACGCCAAGCTCGTCACCGGAGTGTGGCTGCTGCTCATCATCGGCCTCGGCGCCTTCGCCCCGCAGGTCGAGCACAACCTCTCCGGTGCCGGCTGGCAGGCTGACGGTTCCGAGTCCGTCGCTGCCCGCGAACTGGCCCGGGAGCACTTCGGCGGCAACGCCAGCTCCGCCATCCAGGTCGTCGTCCAGTCCTCGGACGGCCCCGTCACCGAGGGCGAAGGCGCGAAGGTTCTCGCCGAGGTGACCCAGATGCTCCAAGAAGAGCACCGGATCGCTGACGTCGTTGCCCCGATGCCCGGCGCCACCCTCAGCCAGGACGGCAGCACCGCCATCGTTCTCGCCGGTGCCGGCGGCGACACCAACGAGATGGTCAGGGTCGCCACCGACCTCAAGCAGCCGCTCCAGGACCTCTCGGTCGAAGGAGTGCAGGTCAACCCCACGGGCTCCTCGCTGCTCTGGTCGGACTTCAACGAGGCCAACCTCGACGCGATGCTCAAGTCCGAGATGGTCTCCTGGCCGGTCACGATGGCCATCCTCGTGCTCGCCTTCGGCGCCCTGGTCGCCGCCGGCCTGCCGCTGATCCTCACCCTGGCCGGGTTGGTCGCCTCCGCCGGCTCCCTGGTGCTGATCAACGAGCTCGTCCCGGTCTCGATCTGGGCGATGAACTTCGCGATGATGTTCGCCCTCGCTCTCGGCATCGACTACGCGCTCTTCCTCGTCGTCCGCTACCGCGCCGCCCGCATGGGGGCACACGAGTCCAGGAAGCAGGCGATCGCCGAGACCATGGGCACCGCCGGCAAGGCCGTACTCCTCTCCGGCCTCACCGTGCTGGTCTCGCTCTCCGCGGTGATGCTCGTGCCCTCACCATCGTTCCGATCGATGGCCGGCGGCATCATGCTCTCGGTGGTCTTCGTCCTCGGCGCGACCCTGACCCTGCTCCCGCTGGTGCTGTTCAAGCTGGACAACAAAATCAACAAGTTCGCCCTGCCCTGGGTCCACACCGGGGAACACCGCTCGCCGAGGTTCGCCGCCTGGGCCGAGCGACTCTGGAAAGGCCCCATTGCCTGGGGCATGGCCTCCCTGGTCATCCTGCTCGTCCTGGCCGCGCCCATCCTGGGGCTGAAGACCGCGATGCCGTCCATCAAGGTGCTTCCCGAGGACGCCTCCGCCCGGATCGGGTACGACATCGTCCAGGACAAGTTCGGCGAAGGCGGCCCCGGCACCCTGCAGATCGTGATCGACCGGGCCGACGCGGACGCTGCGGCCGAGGTGCTCGCGGGCGACGAGGGCATCACCGCAGCAATGCCACCCATGCCCGCCGGGGACGACTCCGGCTACGCGATGATCCAAGCGGTCCCCACCGTCGACCCCTCCGACCCCGAGCTCGCCCAGACTGTCGACCGGCTTCGCGCAGACCTTCCCGAGTCCGCGCTCGTCGGCGGGGCCGCGGTGGAGAACCTCGATCTCAAGGCCCAGCTCGACGAGTCCACCCCCCTGGTGATCGGCGTGGTGCTGGCACTCGGCTTCCTGCTCCTGCTCCTCGCGCTCCAGGCGCCACTGATCGCCCTGCTCGGCACCCTGGCCAGCCTGCTCTCCACCGCAGCCGCCTTCGGTGTCGCCCGACTGGTCTTCCAGGAGGGGTACGGCGCTGACCTCCTCGGCTTCGAGTCCCAAGGGTTCCTCAACGCGTGGGCGCCGATGTTTTTCTTCGCGATGATCTTCGCCATCGCCATGGACTACACCGTCTTCCTCCTCGCCTCCGCCAAGGAGCACTACGAACGCTCCGGAGACCCGAAGGAGGCGATGGTCGGATCACTGGCCCACTCCGGCCGCGTCATCTTCGCCGCCGGCGCCGTCATGGTCGCCGTCTTCTTCACCTTCGCCCTCTCCGGGCCGCTGCCGCCCAAGGAGATGGGCATCGTGCTCGGCGTCGCCGTCCTGCTCGACGCAGCCCTGGTCCGCCTCGTGCTCTTGCCCGTAATGCTGCGCCTGACCGGCAAGGCCGCCTGGTACACCCCCGCCTGGCTCAAGAAGGTGCTGCCCAACATCACCTTCGCCCACGACTGATTCACCTACCCACTCGAAGGAGAACGACCATGTGCCGAGCAACCCGATGCAAGACCTGCGGCAAGACAACCTGGGCCGGATGCGGCCAACACGTCACCCAGGTCAAGACCGGCGTGCCCGCCGGACACTGGTGCCCCGGCCACCCCAAGGCTGAGCGCACCGGCGGCGGACTCCTCAGCAGACTCTTCGGCCGTCGCTGAGCCGTCACGTCACGAGCGCCCGCAACTCACCGGATCAGAGGTCTCCGAGGTTGAGACGGCGGGCCTCGATGGCAGCGCGTTCGCCGGCGTTGGCTCGGGTGTAGCGGATGAGCATCTCGACGCGGGTCCAGCCGGCCAGGGCCATCAGGCCGGATTCGAATCCGCCGGCGGCCAGCCAGCGGTGGGGGCGGTGTGGCGGAGTCGATGCGGACGGAACCCGTCGATGCCGGCTCGTTCGGCGCGTCGGCGCAAGGAGCGGTAGAGCGCGTCGGCGGCGAGTCCGCGCCCGCGTTCGCCGAGCCAGAGCTCGGGCCGGTCGGCGTGGCGCTGTGCCTTTCGGTCCGCGAGGTAGCTGCAGATCGCGGCGTCCGTGGCGGGGCCGATGGGGATGACACGACCGCGGCCGCCCTTCCCGTGCCGGATGGTGACGAGGCCGGCGTCCAGGTCGAGGTCGCCGGCGGTGAGGGCGATGACCTCGTTGAGCCGGATTCCAATTTGAGACCGCTGATCCAGAGATTCGGCGCTCGGTCACGGCCAGTGTGTGGCCTCTCAGACTCCTTCTAGACGATGTCTGCGTTACAACGGATCTCTAAGAATCTACTCGCCGCGTGCTCAGCGGCCTAGCCGGTCACACTCTCGATGAGCCCGCGCACGGTCGAGGGGTCGGGTCCAAGCACGACAATGACCTGATCGCAGGATGCGCACGTGATGGCGTCGACGACGCGAGAACTCATCTCCATCAACGGCCCCGATGAAAGTCGGCTGAGTTGGTGTCCACCAAACACCCGCCACGGCGTCGTCACCTCGTCCCACTCGGCCCCGAACAGTGCACTGCCCTCATAGGGGGCGACGAGAACTGTCGTCGAGGACCGCGGCGCCTTGGTGATGCAAGTGTCGTCCAAACTTTCGAGTTGAACGACAGAGTCGTCGCCCGTCGGGGCCCATGCCGCGCAGTTGAGAACCGGCAGATGAGGCCAGGATGCCGCTCCCTCAAGTCTCATCGGAACCTCCTCCGTTGTTCCGGATGACGGGTCGTTCGAAGAACTGGCAGGAGCACTTGGCGACGTGGCGCTTGGGACGTCCCTAGAGTCGCCCCGTGACGACAGAATACCGAGGGCGACCGTGATCGCGACAACGCAGGTGCTGGCGAGGAGTGGCGTCAGATACCTGCTCCTCCTCGGGCTCGGCGTGGCTCCAGAGAATCCGCCGTAACGCGGCGCGTGTTGCGCCAACTTGCCGAGGCTGCGAATAATCAGTTGGTCGTCTTTGATGGTCATTGGTCACCTTCTGTGCTGGAAGCCGGCGTGGAGGCGGCCTCCGATTGCTCGAGGGCAGCGCGGAGACGCGGCAGGGCACGGGACACCAGACTGCGCACGGTGGCAGGTGCACTGCCGATGGCCGCGGCGATCGATGCGTCGTCCCAGTCGCCGTAGTAGCGCAGGACAATGCAGGCGCGTTCTCGGGTCTTGAGTACTGCAAACGCCCGCAACAGAGCGTCTCGTTCTGCGATTGGCGTATCGACCGAGCCAATGGTCGCCGGCTCGCTTCGGAGGATGACTAGCGCCCGAGCGCGTCGTTGAAGCCGTCTTCTTCGGTCCAGGAACTCGTTCGTCACTGCGCGCTTTGCGTACGCGAAGGGGTTCGTAGCGCGAGCGATGGATGACGATCCGAGAAGTCGCGCGAGGACCGCTTGGACGATGTCTTCCGCCTCATCGCCGTCGCCGGTGAGCAGGTAGGCGAGCGTGATGAGGTCTTGCCCACGCGTGGACGCAAGTTCGGCGACGATCTCGCTGACCCGCTCCGAGGAAGTCATGATCACGTCTACTTAGACGTCGGGGCATGCGATGTTGTGGCGACGCCGCGCCGAAAGTTCGCGAGGACCCGGAAGTGCACCGACTGTCAGGACGTGGACGCGGGCAGTTCGCTCTGAATGCTTTGTGCCGTTCCGCCCAGCGCAGACGATGCGCCTAGCGTGCCCAGCAGCCATTCCTCGGTCGTCACGTCTGGACTTTGCGCGGCGGTCGCCGTGCCCACCGAGCCGAGTCCGACTGTGAAGGCGCCGAGACCCCCGATGCCGGCGAGCATTGACCTGCGACTGATTTCGGACATCATCCACCTAGATCCTGGCTGGTAGGGCTTCGGTTAGCGGACCGTGCGAGAGCGGACGCCATTGCTGAACACGTGACCACCACCCCAAGTCGTGTAGGGCCCCCTGTCACAGTTCTCCGGGTTCGTGATGTAGTTCCCGGAGTTGTCTCTGTTCCTCGCATTAGTCCGTCCGGGCTTGTGACACCACCGACTGCCGCCGGCATCGTTGAGGTTCTTTCGATAGAAGTGATAGTCGACGCCAGGCCAGATCACCAAGGCAACCCGCAGGTTACCGGTGTCGCAGGAGAGCACCCAGCCGTCGCGCTGCATTGCGGCCTTGATTGCCGAGACAGTCAGCGCAGTGAAGACCTGCCCGCCCTGTTTGCCAGGCTGAGCGAACGTGTTGCTCGCGTAGTTCGCGGCGTAGTTGTAGCAATTGTTGTCAGGCTTTCGGGTTCCGTTCCAAAACGAGAAGTCATCCCAACTGGTGTAGTACAGACTGCACACACCAGCTGCGGCCAGGTCAGCTTGGTCAAGGCTGCCGGTCTGCGCCATGTCCCACTGCACCTGCTCGGACACTGCCGATGCCTCAGCATCCGTCAGGCCGCCGGGTCCCGCCACACCCTGCAGAAGAAACTGCTCGGCGCTCGGGTCGGTACTGGCGCCGGGAACGCCGGACCGCACTCGGAAGGCGATCGCGTGCCCAGTGCCTCCAAGCGACTCAGCCTCGGTCCCTGAGGCGCGTACGATGAACCCGCGATATCCGAGGATGCCCTCGCTCGCGTCGACTGGGACCGTCGGGGTCGAGCCGTCGCGCACCCGCTGGGTGAATTCCGCAGCTTCCTTTGGTGCTAGAACCCATCGGGGGTTGGGCCGCCCGGAAAACACATCTAGTTCGATCTCGTACACGTGCGAACCCCCGAGCTCAGGAATGTGACTGCGAACACCATCGCGGGGCTGTCACATGTTGTCAAGGGCTTGCAATTCTTCGGTCTCGCGCGGCTTCGAGGGCTCGATGCCGAGGGCGTGGCGGACCCCGTCCGGTATTCGCGCAGCGCCCGGCCCGGGACGTCTCGGGCACTTGAACGAGGTGGCGTTCTCGTCCGTCATTCGCCGGGGAAGATGCCTATGGCCGATGTCGACGTCGGTGTCGGCGTCGGATGCGTGGCCCATCACTTCAGCGATAGCGAGCTCGCCATCGCCGAAGTCACCTCGTTCTTCGATCCAGTGGCCCTTCTGGAGTCGGCAGCGGAACGAAGGGCCTTCCGCCGCGTAGGAGCACGTCATGCGCGGCCCACGATGCTTCGCAACCGGTGGCACTCCCCCACGCGGTCATCTCGGCCGGTCGCCTAGAAAGCCGCCCGCAATCTAACTGAATCCAGGCGGCAGGGCCTCGCGCCCGACCGTCCACCGCTGCGCATGCGGAAGCTCCTCACGCCAAGCACCCAGAGGGGTTTCTGGGTCACAGAGCGCGACACAAGCCGGAATGGCTTAAATGGCGAGTGGCCCCTGATCTGCGTTTCCGCAGGTCACGGGCTACTTTCTTGTAGCGGGGGCAGTGTGATGGTTCAGGACATAGGAAAGGCTTGTCTCGCCACATAGGAAAGGGGTCTGCTGCACGGATAGGTGACATCTTGATCTGCGTGACGCGGGCCAGTTTGTCGGCGTCGTTGACCTCGGCGCTCGGGACGCTCATTCCTACCCCTTCCACAGCGGGTCGAGGTCGGGTTCGTGGATGATGTCCAGGCGCTTGTCGGGGGCGTAGGCCGCGGGCTCGGGCGCGACCAGGCGGCGCAGCTGCCGCTCGGTGGCGCTGTGCTGCACCGGGGTGTCTTTGTCGTGGTTCATCGCGGGTCCCTTCTCAGCGGCCCGGGGCCGGGCGGTCGGTCACGGGCTGCGTGCCCGGGATGTCGCGCTGTTGGCCGGGCGACTTAGGAACGAAGGACTCGTCCAGCTCGGCGGCGAGATCCCGCATCTGGGTCTGGTATCGGTCCCACTCGCGGGGGTGGATGCCGTCCTGCAAGGCCGAGGCGACGATGGCGGCCATGGAGTAGGGCCGGTCGGCGGGTACCTGGTCCAGAGCGCACCAGGCCTTGGCGCCGTCGCCGTGCAGCCAGCTGGCGAAGCCAAGCATGGAGGCCGGCGCCGCGCGGACCTCGTCAGGGCCGCGGCGGGTGAGGTCGGTCCAGATGGCCATGTGGGAGGTGGAGTTCTCCCGACTCATGTCCTCCCAGAGCGCGTCCCGGGTGCTGATCGTCTCCAGGGCCACGAGCATCCGCGCGCCGTCGACGTCGGAGAGCCGGTTGCCGTCGGCGTGGAACAGCCTGACCCGGTCCAGTGCCCAGTCCCGCTCCGCAGCGGGTGTGTTGACCGCGGCCGCTGCTCGAGCCGCGGGGAGCAGCTGGGCGATGGGCTCGCGGTCGCCGACCATGGAGGCGGCCAGGGACTCGCGGCTGGCGGACGGCTGGACGGCGCCGGTGAGCACGGTCGCGGCCGCGATCCGCTCAGCGGTCGACGGGGTCTGAAGCCCGGTCTGGCCGGTGTTGAACTCGCGCCAGCGCTCGCCGTCGGACCACAGCCTGATGTGGGTGGTGATGCCGATGTCCTGGAGACGGTTGGACAGGTGCTGGCTGGCGAGCTCGGCGCTGGGGCGGTCCTCGGTGATGCAGATGATGGCCAGGCGGGCACCGGGCCGGGCGTGGCGTCCGTACGGGCCACTGAGGGCGTCCCAGACCTCCTGGCGATCGGCGGCGGTCCGGGGCAGGTCGACGCGGGTGATCGGCAGCCCGGGCCGGAAGGGCACCAGGACGATCGACTCCTCGGGCTTGAAGCCGAGGACGTGCGGCACCGCGGCGAGCAGCTCGTCCGGGGATTGAACGACGAGATCCATCGGAGCGAACCTCCTCAGCTGGCCTGGGCCGCGTGCGGGGCGCGGTCGATGCGCGCGGGCACGTACTTGAGCGGGATGCCGACCTCGCCGAAGCGGTTGTCGACGACCACGACGTCCTTGGTGCGCTTCTCCCCGGTCTCCTTGTCCGGCCAGCTCTCGGTGCGCTCGAGGCTGTGGACGAAGATCGGGTCACCGGATCCGCAGCTGTCATGTACGCGGGTGGCGGCCGAGCCAAAGATCTTGACGTTGCAGGCGGTGGGCTCGTCGCTGACCCACTCCCCCTGGTCGTTCTGGAACCGGCGGTTGACCAGGACGCGGCAGGTGACGAACGGCTTGTTGTTCTCCCGGGTGTGGTGCGCCTCCGGCGCCTCGGCCAGGTTGCCGGCGAAGGTGACGATGGTGGACATGGCTTCCTCGCAGCGATCACATCGGCCGAAGTCGTTTCCACCGCTCGAGCTCGGCGGGCGGCGCAGCGGGAGATCACCCAGGGGACGTAGAAGCGCCCCGACCGGCTCTCGGGTACCGGATCGGGGCGCTGGGAACCACGCTGGTCGAGGCGCTGACACAACTGCCGGCGTCGCTCTCGCGGGCTACCGGGTCCGGCGACGCCGCAGCGGTCGGTTGCTGAGCTTCTGCGGTGGCGGCGGCAGGTCGCGGCCCAGCCGCCGGCGGGCGTCCTCGGCCGCGGCGATCACTGCCTCTTGGGCGAACGCTGAGCGGGCGAGCATCCGGCCGAGCTCTTGACGGTCGGCCACGAGCGCGTCCTCGACCGCCTCGATGGTCGCGGCGGGCAGGTCGTGCTTCTTGTTGAAGCTCTTGCGGGTCACGCTGACCAGGGCGGGACGCTTCTCACCCGCGGCCGCGAGCTCTGCCCGCTGCTGCGGTGAGCGCCGGGCGTGGAGCTCGAGCGCCTGGGCGATCCAGCCGACGAACGAGCCGGGTGAGTCGGCGTCGGTGTCCAGGTCTGCGATGTAGGCCGATCGTGCGAGGTCCCAAACGCGGGGATTCCAGTAGATCCCGACCGGGATCGTGGTCTGGCTCGTCACCTGATCACTCCCCTGGTCTCGTCCGCCCGGGTCGAGCTGCAGCGGCTAACACCCCTTCGCCCGGTACGGCGCGAGCACCGGGCAGATCGGTCATCACTGCCGCGACCGGCGCGAGGCCGGCGTCATCCAGCCGACGAGCAGGCACCCGCTCCCCGACTCCCAGCGGTCGCCAGAGCCGCACCGTCGCCGCCCTGCGCGCCGTCGCGGTCGCCGCACTGCTCGCCGTTGTCGTCTGCCTGCGGCTCACTGGCGAGCCGCCGCAGCCGCGTCGCCTCGCGCACCGTGATCGTCTCGCCGCACCACTCGACGGCCTCACCCAGGGACAGGCCCTCGCGCTCGGTCAACTCCCGCAACGCCTCACCGGCGCGATTCTCGGTCTCGGCCACCGCCGCGTCGCGCTCACCGATCGCGACCATGACCCGCTCGGCCAGGTCGATCACCCGACGCTCCCGCTTCTCGCGTTCGCGCCGCCGCTTGTCTGCCATCTCCCGCGCCGTACGCCGCGCCTGCTGCTTGATCGTCTGCTGACTCATCCGGTCCTCACTCGTGTCGACATGGACGCTGACAGTCACCTACGACATTTGCCCGACCCCGAGCGCTCAGCGAACCGCAGAAACCTTCAAACCCGCTCCTGACCCATCCAGCCCACCCGATCCGAGCCCGATGCCCCAGCCGTCACCGACGCCCCTCAGCGTCCCCCCAGATTTGCGCGAACTCCCAAGTGCCACACACCTCTTGCATCTGCGGCAGAGTTTCGTCCGTCATAAACCCCCTGCGGGGCCGCAGCGCCGCCGGGAAGGCTCTACCTCTTGCTGCCCCTCCCCCGTTCTACGCGGGGGTGGTGGCTCTCAGAATGGTTGCCTCCCGGCGGCGTCCCCCCGGTCGGCGGTGACGCCCGATAGAGGCATGAGAACCACCAGAACCACCGGTTGTTCTGCAGATGCTTGCGCGTCGCCGACCCCGCGGACCTCAGGCATCCGTTAGCGAAAGGCACCGCTTCTTGTACGCCGGCATCGACACTCACAAGGACACGCTCGCGGTCGCGGTCATCGACCACGCCGGCCGCGCGCTCGCTTCCCTCGAACTCCCGAACACCAACACTGGATTCGCCGAGCTCACCGCTCTGCTTGCCGACCATCAGGTGCAGCGAGTCGGCATCGAGGGCTCCGGTGCCTACGGCCGCGCCGTGGCCGTTCACCTCGCATTGGAGCACCCTGACCAGGACCTTGCCGTGGTCGAGGTGCCCACGTTGATGACCTCACGCGAGCGCCGCGGCAAGCCCGGCCAGGGCAAGACCGACCCCGTCGACGCGCTAGCCATCGCCCGGATCACCGCCCGCGAACCCGGACTCCCACCCGTCCGGCTGACGGTCGGGCCGGCCGCGGACATGCGGGCACTGCTGGACTACCGCGACGAGCTGATCGCTGAACGCACCGCCCTGGCCAACCGCGTCCACGCCGAACTCGCCGGCCTGCTCCCGGGCTACCAGCACCAGATCGGCTCGCTGACCACCAAGGTCCGGATCCACCAGGCCATCGACCTGCTGGCCCATATCACCGGCGCCGGCGCAGTTCGTGCCGACCTCTCCCGCCGCCGGCTCGAGCGGATCCTCGCCATCGACACCGAAGCTCAAGAGCTGCGCAAGACCATCGCCGGACTGGTCGAGGACACCGGCACCACGTTGACCGAGGAGTACGGCATCGGCCCGCTGATCGCCGCTCGGTTCATCGCCGAGGTCGTCGACGTACGCCGCTATCCCACCCGCGACACGTTCGCCGCAGCCAACGGCACCGCGCCCATCCCCGCATCGTCAGGGCGCACGGTGCGGCACCGCTTCAACCCCGGCGGGAACCGCCAGCTCAACCGCGCGCTCTACACGATCGCCATCACCCAGATCCGCGCCGACACCGAAGGCCGCCGCTACTACGAAGCCAAACGAGCCCAGGGCAAGACCCGACGGGAAGCACTGCGCTGCCTGAAGCGACGACTCTCCGACGTCGTCTACCGCCGCATGCGTGTCGAGGCCCGCGCCTTCAACGTCACCGACCTACCAGAACTGACGAGCACCAACGAGCATCGTCGGGAGACGCTGGCGGTGGATGCGGGCGCCGCAAACGAGGCACGACTAACGGCCTGAACGGGCCAGCGGCGTGGCAGAACTTCCAGCCCCCGTCCTGCTCTTCACTGAAGCGTTCGCACCGCATCCACCTGCGCTTGAGGCTACTCCCGAACCCGCGTCCGAGGACGCTGGACATAGAGGCCCATTCTCGGTTCGCCGAATAGAAAGAACTGAGTAGAAATCTGGCCGAAAGTGATCGCCTGCCGCGCGCGTGCGCACGTAGGTGACCGTGACGATGAGCCTCCACAAGCTGACGGCGGGGTCGGGGTACGACTACCTGACCCGCCAGGTCGCTGCGATGGACGCCACCGACAAGGGCCACAGAGGCCTGGCGAGCTACTACACCGAGAAGGGCGAGACCCCCGGCGTGTGGGTCGGCTGGGGCATGGAGGGCATCGAGGGACTCGATGCCGGCGACGTCGTCACCGTCGACCACATGCAGAGCCTGTTCGGCTCCGGGCACCACCCGCTGGCCACCCAGCGGACCAAGGAGCTGGACCTGCGGATCGGCCGCGACGAGGCCGAGCGGCCGACCGATGCGGACTACAAGACCGCGGTCCGGCTCGGCACCCCGTACAAGGTCTACGACAACGACATCAGCCCGTTCCGGATCGAGGTCGCCAAGCGATTCTGTGAATGGAATGAGGCCGCTGGGCACCCCGGCGACTACCCCGTCCCCGCCGCAGAGCGCGCCAGAATCCGTACCGAGGTGGGCCGTGAGTTCTTCCGCGCCGAGCACGGCCGCGACCCGGCCGACGCCCGTGAGCTGGCGGCCACGATCGCCAAGCACTCCCGCCCGAAGACCAACGCGGTAGCCGGCTACGACCTGACCTTCTCCCCGGTCAAGAGCGTCTCGGTGCTGTGGGCGATCTCCGACCCGAAGACCGCCGCAGTGATCGAACGCTGCCACCAGGCGGCGATCAAGGACGCGCTGGACTTCATCGAGTCCAAGGCACTGTTCACCCGCCGGGGCACCAACGGCGTCCGCCAGGTCGACGTCCGCGGCCTGGTCGCCACGGCGTTCACCCACCGCGACTCCCGCGCCGGCGACCCTGACCTGCACACCCACGTCGCCGTGGCGAACAAGGTCCAGACCCTCGACGGCAAGTGGCTGGCCATCGACGGCCGACCGCTGCACAAGGCGGTCGTCTCAGCCTCGGAGACCTACAACACCGCGCTCGAGCGGCACCTGGTCGACGCCCTCGGCGTCCGGTTCGAGGAGCGCCCGAACGAGGACGCCCGCAAGCGGCCGGTGCGTGAGATCGTCGGCGTCGACCCCGAGCTGAACCGCCGGTTCTCCAAGCGCCGAATCAACGTCGAGGACCGCCGCAAGGTCCTCGCGGCGGCGTTCCAGGCCACCCACGGCCGTCCCCCGACCCCGGTCGAGACCATCCAGCTGTCCCAGCAGGCGACGCTGGAGACTCGCGAGTCCAAGCACGAGCCCCGCTCGCTGGCCGAGCAGCGCGAGGCCTGGAACCGCGAGGCGGTCGAGGTGCTCGGCACCCCGCAGCGGGTCAAGCAGATGGTGCACGGCGCCCTCAACCCGAAGGGCGCGGCCCGCTCCCTGGCCGACTCGGCCTGGTTCGCCAAGACCACCGACCGCATCGTGGCCACGATGGAAGGCGGCCGGAGCACGTGGCAGTACTGGCACGTCTACGCCGAGGCCCAGCGGCAGGTCCGGGCCGCCAACGTGCCCACCAACCAGGTCTCCCAGGTGGTCGACCTGCTGGTCAGCGAGGTCCTCGACGGCCACTCGGTGAGCATGGCCCGCCCCTGGGACACCATCAGCGAGCCGGTCCAGCTGCGCCGCACAGACGGGTCCTCGGTCTACACCCAGGCCGGGGCCGACCTGTTCACCTCGAGCAAGGTAGTGGCCGCCGAACAGCGCCTGGTCGACGCCGCCGGCCGCCATGACGGGTATGCCGTCGAGGCGTCCTCGGTCGACCTGGCGCTGCTGGAGTCGACCGCCAACGGCATCACCCTCAACGCCGGACAGGCCACGCTGGTGCGGGAGATGGCCACTTCCGGCGCCCGGCTCCAGCTGGCGATCGCCCCCGCCGGATCGGGCAAGACCACCGCGATGCGAGCCCTGGCCAGCGCGTGGAGCGACGGCGGCGGCACCATCATCGGCATCGCTCCCTCGGCGGCAGCCGCGGACGCCCTGCGCTCCCAGATCGACACCCAGACCGACACCCTGGCCAAGCTCACGCACTCCCTCGAGCAGGCCCGGCAGACGGGTGCCGCGATGCCGGACTGGGTGGCCGGCATCGACTCCTCGACGCTCGTCGTCATCGACGAGGCGGGCATGGCCGACACCCTCTCCCTGGACGCCGCGGTCTCCTACATCCTCGAGCGCGGCGGCAGCGTCCGCCTGATCGGTGACGACCAGCAGCTGGCCGCGATCGGCGCCGGCGGCGTGCTGCGCGACATCCGCGCCACCCACGGCGCGCTCCAGCTGACCGAGCTGGTCCGGTTCAAGGACCCCGCCGAGGGCGCCGCGTCGCTGGCCCTGCGCGAGGGCAAGAGCGAGGCGCTCGGCTTCTACCTCGACCGCGACCGGGTCCACGTCGGCGACCTGGCCACCATGACCGAGGAGGTCTTCGCCGCCTGGCAGGCCGACCGGGCCGCCGGCCTGGACTCGATCATGCTCGCCCCGACCCGCGACCTGGTCAGCGAGCTGAACCAGCAGGCCCGCGCCCACCGCCTCGCCCAGCAGCACGAGATCGACCCGGCCGACCCCAACCATCGGGCCAGCAGTGGCCCGGTGCGGCGGCTCGCCGACGGCAACGAGGCGTCGATCGGCGAGCTGATCATCACCCGCGAGAACGACCGCCGGCTGCGTACCTCGGCCACCGACTGGGTCAAGAACGGCGACCGCTGGACCGTCCTGGAGATCCACGACGGCGGCGACCTGACCGTCCAGCACACCCAGCACGGCCGCACCGTGCGACTGCCGAGCGACTATGTCGCCAAGGCCACCGAGCTCGGCTACGCGTGCACCGTGCACACCGCCCAGGGCGTCACCGCCGACACGATGCACGGCCTGGCCACCGGCACCGAGTCGCGCCAGCAGCTCTACACGATGATGACCCGCGGCGCGCACGCCAACCACGTCTACCTCGAGGTCGTCGGCGACGGCGACCCGCACTCGGTAATCCACCCGACCCTGGTCCGGCCGCTCACCCCCACCGACATCCTCGAGTCGATGCTGGCCCGCGACGACGCCCAGCGCTCCGCGACCAGCCTGATCCGCGAGCGGGCCGACCCGGCCACCCGGCTCGGCGAGGCCTCCCAGCGCTACCTCGACAGCCTCTACGTCGCAGCCGAGGACCTGCTGCACCACGAGACCACGACCGGCGTCGACGGCACCACGGTCAACATGGTCGACGCGCTGGACACCACCGTCGAGACACTGACTCCCGGGCTGTCCGATGAGGCCGCCTGGCCCACCCTGCGCGCCCACCTGCTGCTGCTCGGCGCGGCCGGCGAGAACCCCGTCGAAGCGCTCCGGGCCGCCGCCTGTGACCGGGAGCTGGAGAGCGCACGCGACCGGGCCGCGGTCCTGGACTGGCGCCTCGACGCCTCCGGGCTGCGCAACGCGGGCGCCGGCCCGCTCCCGTGGATGCCCGGGATCCCGGCACGTCTGGCCGAGGACCCGCACTGGGGTGCCTACCTCTCCCAGCGGGCGCACCTGGTCGAGCAGCTCGCCGAGCAGGTCCACACCCGCGCCGCCGAGCAGTCCTCGCTGCCGGTGTGGGCGCAGAACGGCATCCGCCCCGAGGCCGCCACGGTGGCCGACGTCGAGGTCTGGCGCGCAGCCATGCAGGTCCCCGCCGACGACCGGCGCCCGACCGGCGCACCGCAGCTCCAGAAGGCGTCGGCGACGTGGCAGCGGCGCCTCAACCGGGCCGTCACCGGTGACCACACGCCGGCGCTCAAGGAATGGCGTCAGCTGCTCTACTCGCTCGCCCCGCAGGTCCGCGACGACGAGTTCACCCCGCTCCTGGCCGAGCGGCTGGCCGCGATGTCTCGCGCCGGCGTCACGGCTCACGAGCTGCTGCGCACCGCCGCCGCACCCGATCACCCGGCGGGCGCGCTGCCCGACGAGCTCGCCGCGGCCGCGCTCTGGTGGCGCATGGCCCGCCTCCTCACACCCGCGGTCGCCGCCCAGATCGGCGACGGCTCCCACGGCGAGAGCGTCACCACCGACTGGGCGCCGCGGCTCGCGGACCTGTTCGGTCCCGAGCGGGCCGCGAGCATCCAGGCCAGCACCTGGTGGCCGGCGCTGGTCTCCAACGTCGACCACGGCCTACAGCGTGGCTGGCAGGTCGAGGCCCTGTTGGGCGCCGGCCGCGCGCTGCCGAGCGATGGCTGGGAGGGCGTCGACGAGTGCCAGGCACTGGTCTGGCGGACCTCGTTCGCACTCGAGACCGCTCCCGACGAGCACGCGCACGAGTACGACCTCGAGGAGCCGCCCGCGGACCTGTGGGAGGGCATCGAGCCCGACCAGGCGATGTTCGTCGACCAGTCCGACGACATCCCGTGGCCGCTTGCTGAGGACCCCGACACGGACCTCGAGCCCCCCGTCGACCTGGGCGACGAGCACCAGGTCGACGCGCTCGAGGAGGACGTGGTCGGTGCGAACGACGTGGTCGACGAGGACCAGTACATCGAGAGTGACCTCACGCTGGCCGCCTACATCCGCGACCTCGGCGGCACCCGGCTGGAGCCCACCGACGCCGATATCCGGCTCATGTACCAGCGCGCCGACGAGTGGCACTCCTCCCCCGTCACGCGTGAGCGCATGGTCGAGATCAACGAGCTCACGCAGACCTTCTTCGAGTCCCGGTTCACCGACTCGTGCGGCCGCGACTACCTCACCGGCCGGTTCGGCGTCGACCTCGCCGGCGACGAGCGGTTCCGCCCCGGTCATGCTCCGGCCGGGTGGACCAACCTGGTCGACCACCTCCGCGGCCGCGGCATCAGCGACGCCGAGATGATCGCCACCGGAGTCGCTGTAGAGACCCGGACCGGCCGCCTCATCGACCGGTTCCGCGACCGCGTGGTGTTCCCGGTGATCCACCAGGGCGAGGTGCTCGGCTTCGTCGGCCGCCGCCGCCCCGACCTCACCGACGACGACAAGGCCGGACCGAAGTACCTCAACACCGCCGACACCCCGCTGTTCCACAAGGGCGCGCTGCTGTTCGGTGTCGTCGACGAGATGCTCGCCGAGGGCGCCGTCCCGGTGATCGTCGAGGGCCCGATGGACGCGGTCGCCGTCACGATCTCCAGCGCCGGCCTCTACCTCGGCGTGGCCCCGCTCGGCACGTCCCTGACCGATGAGCAGGCCGCGCAGCTGGCCGCCGTCGGCCGCGACCCGATCGTGGCCACCGATGCCGACCTGGCCGGCCAGGTCGCGGCCGAGCGCGACTTCTGGATGCTCACCCCGCACGGCCTGGACCCCGGCTACGCCCGGTTCCCCGACGGACTCGACCCCGCCGACCTGCTCGCTCAGCGCGGCCCGGCCGCGCTCACCGCCGCGGTGGCCACCGGCCAGCCCGCATTCCGGTCCCTGGGCGACCACCTCCTCACCGAACGCCTCGACAACCTCGGCGCCGAGCAGGCGCGGGTGGCCGCCATGCGGGTTATCTCGGCCCGTCCCAGCCCGGCCTGGGAGCCAGGCGTCGACCAAGTGCGCGCACGGCTGCAGCTCTCCCAGAGGCAGGCCCACCGGGACCTGCGCGACGCGGTCAAGACATGGGATGCCGACCCGCGGAAGGCTGCACTGGCCGAGCTGCACAAGAGCAGCGAGGTCCGAGCCCGACTCTCGGCCGCAGCCGACAAAGCGCCCGCCGAGCGATGGGCGCCGCTGGCCCGCGAGCTCGACCCGCGCCTGCTCGAGCAGAGCGACTGGCCGGCCACCGCAGCGATGCTGCAGCAGGCCCACGAGCACGGTCACGACGTCGGCGCCGCCACCCGCGCGATCGTCGCCGAGAAGCCCTTGGACGACAGCCCCGCCCGCGACCTGCGCTTCCGGATCGTCTCCCGCCTGGAGATCCCGATCGACACCGACGAGAGCACCCCGGCGCCGACCACGTCGCAGGGAGCAGCGCGCGACCGGCAGGACGTCAACCGCCCGCGGTCGCCATGGCGCGGCACTCCGCGACGCTGACTGGCCGGACTGTCCGGCTTCCGTCAGTAGCCCTGGAGCGGGTCTGCGACCACCTGGTGGTGCTGGTCGACTCGCGGGTGCAGGTCGTCGGCGAGATCGACGAGCTGCTGGCGACGCATCACCGGGCTCACCGGCGCCCGGCGCGACCCGGTGAACCTTCCCCCTGAGCACCACGTGATCTCGGCCAGCCACACCGACCGGCAGACCAGCCTCCCCGTGCGGAGCGACGGCCCGGTGCTCGACCCCTCGTGGAGTGTCGCCGAGCTCAACCTGGAAGACCTCGTCCTCGCCTACATGAGCGGTTCGAAGACCGTCGATCGCAGCCGCCGCGCCGCACTCGAGGTACTGCCGTGATCTGGCTGACCTGGCGGCAGTTCCGGTGCCGGCCCTCGTGGTGTACCCCGCCCTGCTCGCGCTCGCGCTGACACTCGCGCTCACCGGCGGCGGACTCGCCGATGCCTACCGCGACAGCGCGGCAACGTTCCTCGACCAGATCGGCGCCGACCGGTTCGACCGGACCCTCTATGTGGTCGGCGTGCTGACCATCTACGCCGTGCCGGGCGTGATCGGCGCCTTCTGGGGAGCGCGATGGTCGCCCGCGAACTCGAGGCCGGCACCCACCGGCTGATCTGGACGCAGAGCATCACCCGACTGCGCTGGCTGACCACGAAGCTCGGCCTCGGCATGCTCGGAACCATGGCGGCCGGCGCCCTCGTCAGCCTCGCCATGACCTGGTGGGCGCGTCCGATCGACGAGGCGGTCGCCGCCGGTCACGAGACCAACGGCTCGATCTTCGAGCTGGCCCGGATCGTGCCGGAGATGCTCGGCTCCCGTGGGATCGCACCGATCGGCTATGCCGCCTTCGCGTTCGCGCTCGGTGTCGCCGCATGCGCGGTACTGCGGCGTACCGTCCCGGCGATCGCGGTCACGCTGGTCGTCTACGTGCTGATCCAAATCGTGCTGCCCAACTGGGTGCGGCCCGCGCTGGCGGAACCCGAGCGGGAGACGGTCGCCTTCTCGGCCGACAACCTGATCGCGATCGTGGGTGAGGGACCGGACAAACCGATCGACAGGTTGGAGATCTCGATCGCCGGCGCTGGTTCGTGGCTGCTCTCCTCCGAGACGGTGGACGCGAGCGGCGAGATCGCCACCTCGCTGCCGTCGTGGGTCGTCGAATGCCTGCCTGCTCGGCCCGGGACGGAAACGGCCGAGCCGGACACCGCCGTGCAGGCCTGCTTCGACCTGCTCGCCGACGAGGGCTATCGACAGGAGGTCACCAGCCATCCCGCCGGCAACTACTGGCCGCTGCAGTGGCGGGAGACCGGCGTGATGCTGCTGGGCGCGCTGGCCCTGTCCGCACTGGCGTTCTGGCGGGTGAAGCGGCTCTCCTGACCTGGCCCTGGACGATGCCCTTGACCATTGCCGCCGCGCCGAGGCCGTGGGACTCTGAAGGGCGGGGGACCCAGGAGGTCTGGTGATGAGCTCACTGACCAGCGACACCGAGCTGGACGCGGCGGCCGTCGACGAGCTGCGCGCGAGCTTCCGGGGCGAGCTGGTCCGCCCGGCGGACGCGGGCTACGACCAGCACCGCAAGGTGTGGAACGGCTCGATCGATCGCCGTCCCGGGCTGATCGCGCGGTGTGCGGGCGTCGCAGACGTGCGCGCCGCGGTCCGGTTCGCCCGCGAGCGGGAGCTGCTGGTGGCGGTGCGTGGCGGTGGGCACAGCTTTCCGGGCCTCTCGGTGTGCGACGACGGCATGCTGATCGACCTGGGGCCGATGAAGGGGATCCGGGTCGACCCCGACGCGGGCACGGCTCGGGTGCAGGCGGGCACGCTGCTCGGTGAGCTGGACCACGAGACGCAGGAGTTCGGCCTCGCCGTACCGTCCGGCATCGTCACCCACACCGGCGTCGCCGGCCTCACCCTGGGCGGCGGGCTCGGCTGGATCCAGCGCAAGCACGGCCTCACGATCGACCACCTCCAGTCCGTCGACGTCGTCACCGCCGACGGCGAGTTCGTGACCGCCAGCGAGGACCACAACGCCGACCTCTTCTGGGGTGTCCGGGGCGGTGGCGGCAATTTCGGCATCGTCACCGACTTCGAGTTCCGCTTGGTGCCGATCGGTCCGTACGTCGTGGCGGGGCCGGTCTTCTGGCCGATGAAGGACGCGCCGGAGGTGCTCCGCTTCTACCGCGACTGGATCGCCGACTGCCCCGACGAGCTGATGACGATCGTCGTACAGCGACGGGTCCCGAACCTCCCGGTCATCCCACCGGAGCTTGTGGGCCAGCACGTCGTAGCCATCACCGCGTGCTACGCGGGACCGGTCGAAGACGGCGAGCGGGTCGTGCAGCCGCTCAAGAACTTCGGGACGCCGGTGCTCGACCTGTGCCAACCGAAGCCCTACCTCACCCACCAGCAGACGTTCGACGCATCCTTCCCCCATGGCTGGCACTACTACTTCCGGGCCTGCGACGTCGCGGCGCTCGACGACGAGGTGATCGACGTCGTCGCCGAGCACGGCAGCCGGATCGTCTCGCCGATCACCAGCATCGCCCTGTGGCAGATGGGAGGCGCCATCGCCCGGGCCGAAGAGTCGGCGACCGCGTTCAACGGTCGCCAGGCCGGCTTCACCTTCAACATCAACGGCAACAGCATGACGGCGGACGGCTTCGAGGCCGAGCGCCAGTGGGCCCGCGACTACTGGACCGCACTCGAGCCACACCACACGAGTGTGTATGTGAACTTCCTGATGGAGGAGGGGGAGGAGCGGGTCCGGCAGGCCTACGGGGCCGACAAGTACGACCGCCTGAAGACGCTCAAGCGGGCCTATGACCCGACCAACTTCTTCCGGCTGAACCAGAACATCACACCCGCCTGACAGGATGCCGACTCGATCGGCAACCACGAGGAGGAACGATGAGCCAGGCCGAGCAGCGGGTGCTCCAGATGCGACTGGTCGTGGAGGCTGCGGACTACGAGCAGGCGGTCGCGTTCTACCGCGACGTGCTCGGCGCACCGGAGGAGCTCGCCGTCGACGGGCCGGACGGCGAACGCGTGACCATCCTGCAGATGGGTCGGGCCACTCTCGAGCTCTCCAACCCGGCGCAGGTCGCGATGATCGACGAGATCGAGGTGGGCCGGCGGGTGGCGCCCCGGCTCCGGGTCGCCTTCGAGGTGGCGGACGCCGACGGGGTGACCCAGGAGCTGGTGTCCGGGGGTGCCGAGCTGATCGCGCCTCCGACCGTCACGCCCTGGAACTCCCTCAACTCCCGGCTCGAGGCGCCCGCGGCGCTGCAGATCTCCCTCTTCGAGGAGCTGGCGCCGGCCACCACCGACACGCGTCACCCAGCGACGGTGCCGGTCGAATTCTGACTGAATGCGTGGGGGACGGCCGTTTCGTCAAAGTTCCACGCGTCGGCTTCGTCCATGTCTGCTGCCTCTCCACAACATCGTGCGCCGGCGTCTTCGACGCGACAGCACGGTCCTCGGCCGCGCGGCCGCGGGCGGCAGTCGCCGGCTCCTCGAGGTCCTCGCGGTCCTCGCTCGGCTCCACCAGCTGGCGGTGCTCCTCGGCGCTGGGGACGCCGTAACGACGCTCAGCCATCGCCTCGACCTGCGCCACGGCGTTCCATATTCGCCGGAGCCGTGGGAGTAGCAGGCGTTGAGGTGCTCGCGCGCGTGGCCGAGCTCCTTCTTGCTCGAGTGCGGGTGCTCGCCGATGGCCTCCGAACGCTCCCTTCATCTGGCATCGTTGCCTCTGTCACTCCCTCGGTCCCTTCTCAGTTCGGGTGCGCGGCTGCGCACCGAGCGGGTCGTCCTTGATCTCGCCGGTGCCCAGGTCGACCTCGACCAGGCGCGGTCGACCGACCGGTTCGGGCTGCCCATAGGCCCGTCGGTTGGCGGGCAGCGCGTCGATGTCGTGGGCGACGGCGTTGTCACGCCGCTGGGTGCTGGCCTCGCCCAGGTGTTCGTTGTGTCGCGGCTTCGCCGGCCAGCTCTTGTGCTCGTCGTCGCAGTGGGCCCGTAGCCGGTTGCGCATGCGGTCGGTGAAGGCGGGCAGGGAGTAGCGGTGCCACTCCTCGAGCGCGTCGCTGGTCATCGCCAGCCCGGCGCGGCGGCGCTGGTCGGTCAGCACCGCGATCTCGTGGACCAGGTGCGGGTGCAGGGGCCAGCAGCTGGGGATGAGTCCGGAGATGTCCCAGGTGTACTCGCGGTTGAGCCAGATCACGACGTCCTCGAGCCACTCCCACAGCTGGTGCCGCAGCTCGGGGTCCAGGCACGTGGCTGGTTCCCAGGGCCGTGGCAGCAGGGCGTGGTGGCCCAGGGCCTTCTTCTGCTCCTCGGTGCCGTTGATGGCGATGTGGAGCTCGCGGTAGGCCAGCCGGACCTGTTCCCCGGGCACGGGGAACGGGAACACCATCGGGCTGGGCGCGGCCCGTCGGGCCTGTTCGGTCGTCACAGCTCACTCCTGGTCGGTTCGATCTCGTCGTCGGCGAAGCCGAGGCGGCGCGCCTCGACGACGGCGGCGGTCGCCCGGGCCTCGGCGGTGATGACCATGCGGCGGTCGGTGGTGAGCCGAGCACGCAGCGCCCGCTGGTCGGCCAGCAGCCGCTCGCCGGCCTTGCCCTCCACGCATCGGTGCAGCTTGGCGATGATCGGCTTGCCGTTCTCCGCGATCACCAGGGCCCGCCGCTCGGGCAGTTGGCGGACCTCCTCGGGCCGCATGATGGGGATGTCGTCGCCGGAGAAGTTGCGGCTACCGCCGTTGAACCCGCCGGTGGAGTGGGTGACGCGGCCGATGCGGACGGTTCCGAGCAGGTCCGAGATCTCCTGGTTGAACGCGACGTCCTTGGACCCGCCGAACATCACCAGGGTGTTGGTGAGCCCGAGCAGTGCCCGGGCCTCGTGCTCGCCGAAGATGCTGGTCAGCTGAGGACGGGTCTGGGCGGCCCAGATGAACGACAGGCCCAGCGCGCGCTCGTTGGCCATCCGGGTGCGCAGAGTCGGCAGCGGTGCGGTCGAGGGCAGCTCGTCGAGCACCGAGACCAGGGGCGGGCACAGCCGGCCTCCCCACGGCGAGGAGTTGGCCAGCAGCAGCCCGGTGTCCAGCACGTGCTCGGCCACCGCGGTCATCAGCGGGCTGGCCGAGGCGTAGGGGTCTTCGCGGCCCAGGAGGTAGATGCTGCCGCGTCGACGGATCACGTCGGCCAGGTCGGTCGCCGGGTGCCCGTGGCTGGGCACGCAGCGGCGGCGGATGTCGGCCTGAAAGAACAGGGACACCGCCTGCTGCACCGTGGTGATCGTGTTGCCGGCGGTGCGGTCGTCGCCGTTGAGCGCCCCGTGCAACAGGCCGTGCCAGAACGGCTCGGCCTGCGGGTGGCGGCGCAGGATCTCCATCGGCTGGGTGGCCGCGGTCGGGTTCGCGACCCACTGCAAGACGTCCTCGAGGGTCTTGCCGGTCAGGGCCGCGGCGTGGAAGTAGCCCTGCAGCACCTTCGCCGACTCCGCGGCGTAGAACCGGGCAGCATCGTCCCCGGTGCCGCCGGTGATCGCACCCTTGACGGTGCCGGCGGTGAATGCCTTGGCTCGCCGCTCGGCGACCTTGGGGTCCACACAGCCGGCGATCGGGTCCCAGATCAGCTCGTCGACCCCATGACCCCAGATGCCCTCGGCCAGGCCGAACGGGTCGAGCACCACGCACGGCCGGTCGTCGCAGGAGCGTTCGGTGAGGCTGAGCAGCAGGTCCTCGACCTTCGTCAGGGTGACCAGGGCAGCGCCCGGGGCACTGAGCAGCGCCGGGGTGAGCAGGTCGAGGGTCTTGCCGGAGCCCTGGGGGCCGATCACCCCGGCGGTGCGGTCCCACGGCACCCACAGCTCGCCGCCACGCGGCTCGTGCGCGTCCCCGATGCGCCAGCCCACGTCCCACGGGTTGAACCTCAGCTTCATCGCTCCTCCCTCACTGATCCGTGCGTCCGGCGGCCGTTCAGGAGCCACGGGCTGAGCCCGTGGCCGAGCTGCGGACCGGGTTGTTCGGTGAGGTCGCCGGCGGTGCGCTGAACGGGCGCCGCCGTGGCGGCGGCGTGCTTGCCGTAGAGGTCGGGCCGGACGATGCCGGCGACCTTGCGCAGCCGAGTGACGCCCAGGATCTTCTCGGCCTCTGCGGCGGTGGCCATGCCGCGCATGCGTCCCGGGCCCCAGCGCTGGTAGGCCCACACGCCGACCCAGATCGTGGCGGTCAGCAGCGCGACCTCGGTCATCGCGAGGCTGACCCACACCAGGCCACGCCCAGCCAGGCCGTCCGCTGTCGGTGTGGGCAGGCCGGCGTCAGCGTGCCCGCCCACCACGCCGGGAAGACTGGTCCAGAAGGCGGTGCCAATCGGTGAGGGGAACGCGCCGGCGCTGGCCCCGGCATTCGTGGTGGGCCAGGTCCAGCCGGCGCCGGCAAGTAGGTTCGCGACGGAGCGGCCGACCTGGATGCCGATGACGATGACGAACAGGGCCGCCAGGGTCACGGCTACAGGGATCTCCCAGGTCCAGAGGTAGGGGTCGCGTCGTCGCTCTCGCTGCATTGGATTCCACCTCCTGGAGTCGTGGGTGGTCGAAGTTCTGGTTGGTCACCTATGTGTTGGGAGGGCCCGGCAGCGATCACACAGAGCGACTCGGGTTCGAGGCGTTTTCAGCCAGCCAGGTCGAGGGGTCGACGTTGTCGGGTCCGTAGATGGAGCCGTTCTCAAGGTGGACCTCGAAGTGAAGGTGGCACCCGGAGCCGTTTCCCTCCCTGCCGACCTGGCCGATCGGCTCGCCGGCGGCGACGGTCTGGCCGCGGCTGACGGTGACGTTCTGCATGTGCGCGTACCAGGTGGTCAGAGAGCCGGCGCCGGTGGTGACCTTGACCAGCTGCGGGCCCGCCCAGCCCTGGCTGGTGTCGATCTCGATGGTGCCGGGGTGGGCGGCGTAGACGGTCGTGCCGCACGGGACGGAGAAGTCGGTTCCGGTGTGCCAGTTGGTCCAGTAGGGGCCGGTGTCGTGCCAGTTCTTCCGGTCCGTTCCGATGTACTCCGCCGGCACCGGGTAGACCACCTCGTCGCAGGACGCGCCCTCGAGGCCGACCGGGGAGACCTGAGCGTCGGGGAGCACGTTGATGTGCGGGTGGTCGAGGTGGTTCGCGGTGGCCGAGGCTCGGTCCTCCATTCGTCGCCAGCCCTCGTCGGCCCGCGCGACCGACCAGATGCGCTGGTACCAGATGATGTAGTCGATGGCGAGTTCCTTCGCGTGCGCCTGGGCGTACGCCACGAGCGCGTCCCCCTGGGCCTTGCCGGCGGGAGTCAGCGGGACCATGAAGTCGGCCGCCAGGCCGGCGGGGTGGCCGTGGGGGTCGGTGGCGCTCTCGCGGTAGCCGCCGACGGTCTTGATGTCGAACATCGGGCCGAGGATGTTGACCAGCTGCGTCAGTTGCGGCTTGACCGGGCCGAGGTTGTAGTTGGTCTCGGTCGCGACCGCGCAGCCCGCGCTGCTGCCGGCGGTGGTGGCGGTCACGAGTGGGTGGTCAGCGATCTTGTTGGCTTGGGTGCTGTTGTCGACCTCGGCGCTGGCCCAGGTGAGGTTGGCGCCGTAGATGTGGTCGATCGGTGCGTCCTGCTTGGGCTTCTTGCAGGGCTCCGCTGGTCCGCCGAAGGCGTTGCTCAGTTCGGGTGTGAGGACGCAGTGTGAGGAGTTGTTGCCGTCCTTGCCGTCGTTGAAGTCGCCCAGGATCATCGCCGGGGTGCCGGTGCCGGCGAGGTCGGTCATGGTGGCCAGCTGGCGGCGCAGCGCCTCCTTGCGGTGCCCAGCGGCGTTCCCCTGGGTGTTGGCGGGGTTGTGGATGCTCCAGACCCAGATGACCTGCCCGGCGTTGAGGCTGTCGGCCGCACCCGTCAGCTGGACGACCGGCATCCCGATGTCCTTGCCGTTGAAGTACGGGATCTGGACGAGGCGTGAGTCGGTCATCTCCCAGCTGCCGCGGTCCCAGATCACCCTGTTCTGGGTGTTGCCCGTGGCCGGGTACATGCCCCACTTGGCCGAATAGCGGTCAGCCAGGGCCTTGGCCTGGGGGCCGTGGACCTCCTGGAGGCCGGCGATGGTGACGCCGGCGTTCTCGATCGCGCTGAGTGCCCCGGGCAGCCGCTTGTCCCAGGTGGCGTACCCGGCCTTCTCGTTGCCGCCGCCCGCCTGGTTGTCGGTGTGGCCGGCGCCCAGGATGTTCAAGGTCCCGACGGTGATCGGGTTGACGGTGTCCTCGCAGTTGCTCGCGTTCGAGACCGCGCCGTCGACGTCTGGCAGGTCGGGTAGGTCGCCGCCGAGGAGGTCCGTGATGTCGCCGGCCACGTCGTCCCACTGGGCGTAGGCGTCGGGGAAGCCGGAGCGCTGCACGGCCTGGGCCGCCTGCGTGAGCGGCATGTCCTGCCAGCCGGGGATGTCGAGCAGGCCGGGGTTGCTGGTGTGCTGGGCCTTGCCGAAGAAGGCACGCGCGGCGAGCACTGGGTTGGTGACCTCAGCACGGCTCCCCCAGCCGGTCGAGGGACGCTGCTGGAACAGGCCGCCGGAGTCGCGGTCGCCGCCGGTGAGGTTGACCAGCTTGGACTCCTGGATCGCGGTGGCGATCGCGATCTGCAGCCCGTAGCGGGGAACCTGGAGATCGCGGGCGACCTGGGCGATGGTGATCGCGTTGCGGGCCTGCTCGGTGGTCAGGGTCGGGTAGTTGGAGGCGAACCGCAGCTGCATCAGCTGGGCGAGCACGTCGCCGGACGGGGGCTCGGCCGACGTCCTTGTGGTGTGGGCGGCGCTCACCACACCTTCGCTGGTGGCCGCAGCCGTTGGGGTGCTCTCGGGGCCGGCGCCGTTCATGGCGATGCGGGCGGCGATCCAGTGGTGGTCGGAGACCATCGTCCCGTCCCAGCCGCCCTCGAGCCGCACGCCCTGATGCTGGGGGAAGAAGATGAAGTCGACCCCGTGGTGCTGCCACTCGTAGCCGGCGGCCTTCATCTTGGCGGCCGCCGCCCACGGTAGGTCGGTGTAAGCGGCGTGGGTGTTCATGTCGCCGCCGATGAGCACCGGGCCGTGGGTGGCCAAGGAGTTTTGCAGCTGCAGCAGGATGTCCATGCCGGCGCCGTACTGCTGGGACCTGGTCAGCGGCGGGTCGCCGTGCTGACGGGGGTACTTGTGCGGGTTGATCATGTGGTGGGTCGAGATCACCGACACCACAGCGCCGTCAGCACGCTCGAGGATCACCCAGGTGGCGAACCGGTCCCAAGTCACCGGCTTGCCCTTGTAGAAGCCGTGGTCGTCCTCCACGATCGTGACCCGGCCGCCGTTGGCCTTGGACCAGATGTCGCGCTTCCAGAGCACGACGTTGCCCATCGAGTTGTTGTCGCCGGTGTGCTTCTGCACCCGGAACGCTCCGTAACCGGGGGCGGCTGCCTCGATCTGCGCCAAACTCCAGGCCCTGGCCTCGTTGAGGGTGACGAAGTCAGGGTCTTTGGAGAGGACCTTGGGCATCGAGGCGCGGAAGCCGTTGAGGCCGGATCGGCGCGGGATGTTCGCGTGCGCCAGGGTGATCTTGCCCTTGACCGGTTCGCCCACGGGGCCGTCGATGACGCCGAGCTCGGTGGGCGCGGGGCTCTGGCTGCTCGGGGTGCGGCACTCGGCGGCCGCGGTCGTGGTCATGACCACCATCAGGGTCACGACGAACGGCAGGGCCATGAAGACCATCAGGACCGGCAGTCCGGCGAGGAGTAGCTTCTTCACGACAGGTCAGTCCCGAGCGTCTCAGCCGGCAATCTCTAGGAACTCAGGTTCGATCGGACGTCCAAGCGCTCCGACCTGCGTTTGTGCATCTACGACCTCTTCGGACTCAGCGTCGAAGGCGCCACCCGCTACATGAAGACCGTCGAGCACCCCGACCTGAGGAACGAGAACCAGCCTGGCACCCGGCCATGACCGTGTCCTTACGTACCGCGCGGCGCGGGTCGAGAGTTGTCGCAGCATCTTCACGCCACGGATCAGCAACCGCGGCGCGCACGATTCGGACACTCTGGCGCTGCTGACGTTGGTCACGGGCCGCAGCGTGGCAGCTCAGCGACCCCGCATCCGTCCCCCCGAACCGTCGAATGGCGGGGGGACGTGACGCCCCGCGCCGCGTTTACGCAGGTCAGGCAGCGTCCCCCCGAAACTTCAAGGAGATTCCAGAGCCGGTCGCTCGAGTGGTGGAGGAGAAGTTCCGTAAGCGGATCGGCTTGCGGGACGGAATACACCTGAGCGCCCCGCGCAGGGCGGGCCGCGCTGGACAGTCCTAAGCGGCGGTGTGACGCATTCCGCAGCCAGCTGACGGGTTGGCGGAGCGCGGCCAATGGCGGCGCATCTACGTGTCACGTCTCGCGTGTCGGTGGCGCCTGGAGACTGACCCCATATCGACGGGCGGACTCCATGTCACGTCGCTGCGGGAAGTGCGAGAAGCCCGTCCCGGAGTACCCCAAAAAGGCGATTCCCTGCGGCGGACCTGGGTCTAGCGTGATGGGTTGGGTGGGTCACCTCTCAACGAGTGAAGGGGCAGCTAGATGACGGTGACGGTGAGGACGCTGAAGGGTTCAGAGGCGAAGATCAGCGACGGGAGCCTCGACGAGTTCCGTATGACTGTCAGGGGTGATGTGTTTACTCCCCACGATCCCGGATATGAGGACGTCCGTTCGCCGTACAACGCGATGCATCCGGGTACACCTGCACTGGTCGTGCGCCCCACAGGCACCGCCGATGTGATCGGTGCGGTCAACTTCGCGCGCGAGAACGGACTCCTCGTCGCTGTTCGCGGGGGCGGCCATTCGGTAGCAGGACTCTCAAGCGTGGACGGTGGCCTGCTTCTCGACCTTGCCCGGATGAACGGCGTTGACGTCGATCCCGAGGCTCGGACGGTGCGTGTCCAGGGTGGCGCGCTGGTCGGCGACATGGACCACGAGACCCAGGCCTTTGGGCTCGTCGCTCCGTGCGGCGTGGTATCCGACACCGGCGTGGCCGGGCTCACGCTCGGCGGTGGAGAGGGCTGGGTTCGCCGTAAGCACGGGCTGTCGGTCGACAACCTGTTGTCCGCCCAGGTGGTGTGCGCCGACGGTCAGGTGCGGACGGCGTCGGCGGATTCGAACCCCGATCTGTTCTGGGCCATCCGCGGGGGTGGCGGCAATTTCGGCGTAGTGACCTCATTTACGTTCCAGTGTCACCGGGTGGGTCCGATCGTGGCGTTCGCCGGTGTGTTCCATCCTGTGGAGGACGCAGAGAACGTGTATCGACAGTTCCGCGACTGGGCCAGGAAAGCGCCCGACGAGATCTCGGCGCTCATCGGATGCACGACGCTGCCGGCGAGCGAGCACACACCTCCGGAGATCCACAACAAGCCGTTCATCGTCACAGGCGCCGTCTACTCCGGGGATCCTGAGGAGGGTATGAAAGTCATCCAGCCCCTCCGCGACATCGGGAATCCGCTCGCCGACATCTCGGGTCCCCTCCCCTTCGTCGCCGTCCAGGCCGCTTTCGATGAGTTCTTCCAGCGCGGAACGCTTCGCAGCTACTGGAAGTCCACGTTCGTCGACGAGCTCACCGACCCGATCCTCGACATCATCGTGGACAAGGCCCGCAACCGTCCCCATGAACGGGTCTTCGTGGTGACGTTCTTCATGGGCGGTGCGATCAACCGCGTGGCGGTCGACGACACCGCTTACAGTGAGCGATCAGCCAACTGGATGGTGTCCATCGATGGCAACTGGACCGACGCCAGCGACGACGACCAGGTGATCTCCTGGGTGCGAGGTGCCTGGGGTGAGGTGCACGAACACGGAACAGGGTCGCTGTACCTGAACTTCACTGGGGTTGCCGATGAAGCAGTCACCGTGGGCGTCGAGAGCGCCTTCGACAAGGCGAATCTGCAGCGCCTCGAAGATATCAAGGGGCACTATGACCCTGACAACTTCTTCCGCCTGAACAACAACATCCCCCCGGCTTCGTAGATCGGCCGGCATGACGTCGAGGATCGCGTCGTCGATCTGCTGCGTGAGCCGATAGCGCGCGGTTCGGCGAGCAGGCAATCCGTCACGAGTTGCCGCGCCTCCGCGGGTCGCGAGTGTGTCCGGCCCTCGGGGTCAGCCGTCGAGGGCCTACGAAGCAAGACACGGGATCTCGATCATCCTGGGTGAACGACAAACTGCTCATCTACAAGCGCGCGCCCCACGCCGGAGCGTGCCAAGGCACCCTCGCCATGGAAACGGCGTCTCGGCGGTCTTCGTTCGATCGTCTTGGGCCCAGGTCATTCTGGGCTACGACGCGGCTCCGCATGCGACCCGGTGATCAGTGGCTCAGTCGACGTCGGGAGACGCGACCCGTCCCACAGCACGAACCCCTGGCGGGAGGAGGTGCCGCCGACCGCCATCGTCCTCGGGCACATCGCCGTCGTCCCACATGGGATGGGCCTACGGTTCGATCATGTACCCGCCGCCCGACGGGCAGGACCTCACCGAACAGCAGGCTCTGGAACTCGACGACACGTCCTCGCTTCGGACCCCTTCCAGTACTTCAGCTCGCGCATTGCCTCGCTACTGACATGGCACGAGAGCGCTCCCGTGTCGGACGCGCCCTTGCCGGAGCCGGAGCCCGGCAGCATCCGCGCCGACTTCAACCAGTACCTGCAGCGCCCCGCCGCCGACGGTCCGTTCAAGGACCTCGACGTGCATGCGCAAGTCGCCGCTGACGCGTTCGCGGTGCGCCACCACGCCGCCGAAGTCATCTCACGGCTCGCGTGCGCCCGCCTTGCCCCTTCGACGGGCGCCGCCGTGCCGTGTCTGTGCGCGAAGAAGTCGCGGCGGGCCCGACACAATCACCGAGGTCATCCAGCGCCTGAATGCAAGTACCCGGCAGACGGATCCGGGCGAGCGGATGCTCTGCGCGCTGGTTGAACCCGGAAGACTCGAGACTGCCCGCAGCAGCCCTGAGATCGTCGACACCTGCAACGTCTTCGTCGAGTGGCTCGTAGCCGAGGAGCAACAAGGTCGGCCACTTCCAGCTTCTGCGTCAGGGTCACCTCTACCGGTGGGTGACCGGCTGCACGTGGGCGAAGTGGCTCAGCTGGTTCCAGGTGGGGAACGCTCGAGCGAGCGAGCTGGGGCCGTCGACCCTGATCCGGCCGGCTCGTACGGCCTCGCGCCAGTCGACCCGGCCCATGTGCCACTTCACGAACCAGGCCGAGTCGGCCGTGACAACGAGGGCTTCGTCATCACCTGGCGGCTTCAAGCACACCTCGCCGGCGCCGTCCTCAAGCAGCAGCCAGAAGCGATTCTTCCGCTCGAGGTCCGTGAAGTCGAAGCGTACGATCGTGCGCTGCTTGGGTAGCGCCTCGGTGTTCAGGCTGTTGCACATCGACCACAGCGCTACGTACGGGTCGAGGTGCTCCGGTGCCACCTCAAGCCATCGCGCACCCCACACGCCGAGCGCCTCGCAAACGTTCCAGAAGTCCTTGCCCGCCTCGGTCGGCTCGTAGGTCCAGCCGCGTCCGACCGGATTCTCATATCGGTCGATGATGCCGAATCGCTCCAGCTCCTCGAGGCGTCGGGTGAGCAGCGACTTGGGGATACCCGGGGCGCCGCGCTCGATCTGGGTGAAGGTGTGGCAGCCGAGCAAGATGTTGCGCAGGATCACCGGCATCCAGCGTTCGGCGACGATTTCGGACGCGCGCACGATCGGGCAGTACTGGTTGTAGCGCTTCACGCCAGCAGTTTCGCACTCCCCCGTGGTCATCGCGGTCCAAATCTTGGACTAGAAATCACGGTGGCCGAGGGTGGTCAATGGGTGGCATGGAGATCCCCGGATTCCGCGGCCGCGTGCTCACCAGCAGCGACGCGGCCTTCGATGATGCGCGCAGGATCTGGAACGGTGCCATCGATCGCAAGCCAGCGTTGATCGCACAATGCACCGAGGCGGCAGATGTCATCGCCGCCGTTCGACACGCCCGGCAGCACGAGCTGCTGGTGTCCGTCCGCGGTGGGGGGCACGGCGTGGCCGGCCATGCGATGAACGACGGCGGCATCGTGGTCGATCTTTCGCAAATGCGCGGCGTTCGCGTGGATCCTGAGTCGAGGACGGCGGTCGGCGAGCCTGGCTTGCTATGGGGAGACTTCGACCAGGCGACGCAGGCAGTCGGACTGGCGACGACCGGGGGGATCGTCACCCACACCGGCATCGCCGGGCTTACCCTCGGCGGCGGGATCGGCTGGTTGATGCGAGCGTACGGAACCACCGCGGACAACCTGATCGCCGCCGACGTAGTCACCGCGGACGGCACCCTAGTGCACGCGAGCGAGCAGGACGACCCAGAGCTGCTGTGGGGGCTGCGCGGGGGAGGCGGCAACTTCGGGGTCGTGACCCGCTTCTCGTACCGGCTGCACCAGCTCGGCCCGAACGTCCTCGCCGGTCCGGTCGTATGGCCCATGGAGGATGCTCCGGAGGTGATGCGCTTCTACCGCGAGTTCTGCGCGAGCGCGCCCAACCAGCTCACGACCATCACGCAGTACCGCACGTTGCCGGCCTTCCCGATCTTCCCGGCGCGGTTCCACGGCCGGAAGGTGCTGCAGATCGGCTCGGTCTGGGCCGGCGACATCGCCGAGGGACAGCGCATCCTCGCGCCGCTGCGCGGCTTCGGCAAGCCGCTGTTCGACCTGGTCGCGCCTAAGCCGTACGTCGCCAACCAGAGCGCCAACGACAAGGCTGTGCCGCACGGATGGCATTACTACTGGAAGTCCACAGACCTGCCGGACCTCGACGACGAGATGATCGACATCATCACCGAACACTCGTTACGAATGCGGTCCCCCAGGTCGTACTCCATCCTCTTCCAACTCGGCGGCGCCGTCGCCAGTGCCGGGGAGGATGACACCGCATACTCGCATCGTGCGGCGTCGTTCAACCTCAACATCAACGGGGTCTGGCTGCCGGACGAGGACCGTGGGGCTGAGGAGTCGGCCTGGACCAGGGGACTCTTCGACGCACTCCAGCCCTTCCACTACGGCGTGTATGTCAACTTCCTCATGGACGAAGGCCCCGAGCGAGTGCGGCAGGCCTACGGGGAGGCCAAGCATCGCCGGCTGGTTGCCCTCAAGGACCTGCTCGACCCGGACAACGTATTCCGCCTGAACCAGAACATCGCACCGTCGGCTGTTTAGGCGCGCGGACCGGTCGTTGCGAGCGCGTGTACGCCGTTGAAGGACCTCACCAGCCCCGCGAGTTGGCCAATTTGCGGCCCGAAGGTCCGACACTGGTCTCGACACTGTCTGGGGTCGCGTCCTTCACGGCGCGGACTCTGGTCGGCCGGTGCCCCCACAGCCGCCCATCCGCCTGGGCCGGGAACGAGCTTTGAACCAGGTCGTTACGCCGTAAGAACGCGGACTGGACGGCGTCGAGGAACTCCTCGACTGCGTGTCCTGCGTGGTCCGGCAGCGTTCGGGAGAGGGCGCGGGCGGCCCCTGACCTGACTGCTGATTGGTTCGTGGGTGGACACTCCCCTTGCCGGGCGTTCGCCAGGGTGTGGCGCAGTGTCGTGACCTGGGCTTCGAGGACTGCGCACACACACGACTCAACCGACGGGTGCCGTAGAACTCGTCGGGGTGGACGCCGAGAATGGCGGCGGGCAGTCGGTAGTCGTCGACGTCGGCCATGGCTCCACCGTCGCGGTCGGGGCCATGGGCGTGCCGGCAATTCGTTGTTCCCGGCCTCGGCTCAGACGGGGCATCGGTGGGCAGTCATTCCGCGGATGCATCGCACCTCCGTGACGCCGCGACGGTGCCTGCCGAACTTTGATCGGCTGTTTCGTCAAAGTTCCCCGCGTCGGGTTCGTTAATCTCTGCTGCATCTCGACAAGTGTTGTCGAGATGCAGCGAACTTTGAAAATTCCTACGGCTTGTTAGTGGAGTTACGTCAACCGCGGAGGCGCATCCGCGCAGGTCTGCACGGAGCTGCGTCGTTTCGTGGTCTCACGGTGTGACGTTGACGCGGAGTCCGTCTGTGATCGCGAACCGAGCTCGGCCGGGACGCACGTCTGCGTGACACTCCAGGCGCTCGGGCCCCTGGCCGATGCTCGCGGGCAAGATTCCCGCAGGCGGATCCCTCACGGGACGCGCTCAACGTCCGACAGAAGAGTGCGATTTGCGACGAGCGCATGGTAGCCGGGCCCGCGTCACTCGCCGGTATGACCACCGAAACGTGCCCTGCCCGACGTGATTCGCACCGTCAGCGGACGTCAGGCGAATTGGCTGCGGCCGACTACGTCGCATGGCGCCGGCCCCCGGGACAGACCACCGCTTCGACTCGGGGGTCAGCCGGATCCCGGTCGGTGGGACTCGCCGCGAGGGAGGCGTCGAGCACGCCCTCGGCCGCCCGCACCCGGTCAGGGGCCGCAGCGATGACGGTGCGCAGGCCTCGGTCCTCGACAGCTTCGGCGACCGGCCGGCCGGCACACTCGCCGCTCGCCGGCCGATTTCTTCGCCTAGGTCGGGACAGCTGCTTCGAGATCGGCCTGCATGCCGGCGACCATGGCCGTGAACTCTTCATGGCTCGGGGCAGGCGGTGGCGTGGCGTCAGGTGCCGCCTTCAGGACGTCCAGGAACCGGTCGAGCGAGGTGCCACTCGCAGCCGGCAGGTGCGAGGAGAAGATCCGGCTCGGCCTCAGTCGTCGTACGCCGTCGAGGACGTCGGCGAACTTTGCGCGGTCAACCAGCGATGACCACGGCGAATCCATCAACGACCAGGCCAACATGCCGCCGGCGAGTGCGTCCTGCGGCACCTCGGCAGCGTCCTGGGTGGCCTCGGGCAGGAGCGCGCCGAACGAGTCGACTGTGAAAAGGTTGCCGGTCGACTCGTCCAGGAGGCCGATCGACATCGGGTTGTCGAACAGCGGCGGCATCACTGCGCGCAAAGTTCGGTCACCGACGTGCAGGCGGTCGCCGGCCCGGATCGCATGCACCCGGTCCAGTGGTACCGGCCACCACGACGACATCCGGATCGCCGACAGCGCGTGGGTGACGAGCCTGACGTGCGGCGCTGCCTCGAGGATGCGTCGGACACTGCCGGTGTGGTCGGCGTCGTCGTGGGTCAGCCAGAGCCACCGCAGGTTTTTCAGTCCTACGATGGCGTCCACCGCGTCGATGAACTGGTCGCTGTCGTTGCCGATTCCGGTGTCGACCAGCACCGGCTCCTGCGCGTCCAGCAGGAAGGCGTTGATCGTGAGCACACCATCCGGTCCGACCGGTAGTGACACGGGCAGCACGTGGACGTCGGAGTCTGCTTGGTAAACGTCTTCCATCGAAGCCTCCACAGTTTTGTTCTCAACCTTGAGGCGTTCAATCGGGGCCGATCCCGTTCAGTCAGGGTTGAACTACCCAGTGAACGGGATCGGCTTGGTCGGGCTCGTACGCGCAATACAGCCCCGTGCGGATTCTTCGATCCAGCACGTCGCCGGCGTCCGGAACCTCGGCTCTGATGCGGGCGATGGCGGTGCGGAGCGAGCGGGTGACGTTGAGGCGCGCGCGCTCGGCAGCAGAGGATGCGACCCGGCTCCGCCCGGTCAGCCCGAATGCCGCCGCAAGCTGAGCGACGAGCTGGTCGCACTCGTCCTGCAGCAGCACCGCGCGGTCAGAAGCTCCAACGACGAGCGCGTCCTCGATCTCCGAGCGGAGCTGCTCGATGTGGCGCCGATATGAGGCGCGGGCCGTGGAGTCCAGGAACGGGCCGGCATCACCGAGACCGTGGCGGTCGGGCCCGCCCGACGCGACCCCCTCGACCCGGTCGACGAGATCCAAAACATGCCTCTCGACACCAGGCGAGGCGATCAGCTCGGCCAGGTAGCGCAACCCCTTCGTCGCCTGCAGCCGAACCCGCGGGCCGTCACTCGCTGCGACCCACGGGTGCTCGCCGCGCGCCAACGTCGCCGTGACGACGGCCGAACCCCGCGACCTGCGGGCGAACTGCTGGAGCAGCGCCCGGTTTTCGGCCGTGAGGGTGACGTCGAGCCCGGCGAGGAAGCTGGCGGCCTGGCCCGCCTCGACGCGAGCCGCAGCCCGATTGCCCACCTGCTCGTGTAGCCGGACCAGATCGAGGGTCAGCTCCGCCCTCAGGACAGGGAAGCCGGACGGCGGGACCATGTCCACAGCCTGTTCCATCGCGGTGATCGCGGCTGCACTATCGCCCTCACCAGCCAGTAGCCGGGCCCTGACTGCCGACGCGCGCGCCCGCAGGCACGGGACGTCCAGGTCGAGGGCACATTCCTGCATCTCACGGCAGGCGTCCGCCGCCGCGTCACGCAGACCTGCGCGGAGTTCCGCGTCCGCGAGAACGCCCCACAAGGTAGCGGCCCGCAGTCTGTCCGCGCCGACCATCCGCAATCCTCGGCGCGCCGTGGCCGCAGCGAGCTCGAGGTCGCCGCGAGCAAGGTGCAACTGTGCAGCCGGGAGGAGCGCTTGGATGTCGCTGTCCTTGCCCAGCAGGAGCGCCTCGGCCTCCGCGAAGAGTCCCTGTCTGACTCGCAAGTCAGCGAGTGCGATCGCCGGGTGCCAACTCGGCATCGGCATGCAGGACTCGAACTGAGCGACCGATCGACGTAGCAGGGTATCGGCCTCGGTCCAACGACCCAACTCCATCAGCGCAGTGGCCTGCACGCTGTCGCAGTGGCTGCTCAGGAAGACCTGGTTGCCGGGTGCGTCGCCGACCAGGCCGATCCGTCGGAGGTCATCGACCCAGGTCCGTACCCGTTCATAGTCGGCCGCGTAGTAGCAGGCGGTGAAGAACGAGCACACAGCCATGCAGCCTGTGTTGTGGTCGTCGGCCGGCCCGCACCACAGCGCCATCGCCTCATCGAGCGTGTCCATACCGGCCGCGATCTCGCCGGACTGCACACGCGCCAGGCCGAGGTCGGCCAGTGCCTTCGCCTCGAGGTTGACATCCCCGAACTGTCGCGCGCGCCCGAGCGCGAACTCGGCCTTGGCGCGCAGCACGGCGGGGTCGTCCACGTCGCACCCGACACTGGCGACTGCCACCCACCCCTGCTCGACGCAGTCCGGCGCTTCCTCCAGCAGCCGGGAGGCACGTGCGTACCACGTCCTGGCCACGGCCCGGTTCCCGATGAAGCTGTCTACCAGCGACCCCATCCGCGCGCACGCCAGCGCGGCGAGGCGGTGGTGGCCGGCTGCCGTGTACGTGCGGATCGCGGAGGACAGTTCGTCGCGGGCGAGCTGAACCTCGCCGCGGCCGAGGGCCGCGTCGGCACGCTCGATCGCTTCGCCCTCCGCGTTCGGTATCCCGCTGGTGTCAGGCACCACTCTCGGATCATAGGTGCCGACCCTGGTTCTTAGACACGCTGAATCCGGCATCTACGCGGGAGAGAGCGCGATGATCCAGAACCATGAGGTGGCAGCCCAGGTGCTCGACTACGGTTCGTGGGCCCCGACGCTCTCGCGCGCCGATGTCTTCGGCGGCGTCACGCGATGAGTTGAACTGCTCGGCTGCCGTCGGAGTTGATCGGATTCTTGTCGTGACGATGTGCTGACCCCGGCGGTCTGCACCTCTACCGACGAACTGACTACCCGAGCGCGGCCCGTGCACACGCTCGATGCCGACTGACGGCGTGCCGTCGTGGCGGATGAGAACATCTGCACTGTCGGCGGCAACCCGGGTTCTCGACTAGTTGCTGCGTCCGGAAGAGGAACCTCTAACGGGAACACGGCTGATCAGCGGCTGCACCACCGGTCCAGCGTCCCGAAAGACGCGTCCGGAGGTCGTCGCCGGGACTGGGGCGCCTTACGGAACAGGGCCTCACAGATCGGCCCTCCGGCGAGGGCTCGACCATGTTCGTGGCAACCTGAGCGCCCCAACGACACCACGGCCCGGCACATGCTCAGGTTCCCGGCGAAACCGTCAAGATTCACGCGAACTTCTAACTGGCGGCCTCGATGGCCTCGTTGGTGTAGTAGAGCTTCTTCTCCAGCGGGTGGAGCACCGTCTGGACCTTGTAGGTGGCGTCTCCGACGCACCACAGCGCGCGGCCCTTGTCCTGCATCGCCCAGCCCGAGACGAGGTCTTGGGCGATCGGGCCGAAGCCGAGCATTGAGTCGAGCTCGCGCGCGACGCGCGGCTTCTGCCCGCCGAGGATCTTGATGTCGGCCAGCTCGAGGAGGTCCTTGGCGATCATCGCGGCATGTGAGTCGGCATCGCCGACCGAGAGCAGGTCGGAGGGCTTGTGGAGGTTGGCGAACTGGATGTCGCCGCCCTTGCCGGCACCTCCACCGGCGTAGCCGCGCGAGAGCCGCAGGTCGGCGTCGAAGCTCATTACTGCGGAGACGCCGAGGCGCATCTGCTTCCAGACCTCGTCGCGCACGACGATGCGCAGGTCGCCGGGCTCGGCGATCTCGCGCAGCCCGCGGCCCCAGGAGTTCATGCACAGCAGCGCGATGCCAACCGCCTCATCGCCGAGGCCGTCGAGCCGGGAGAGGCTGAACGACTGGATCGGGGCGCGCCAGTCGACCTCGATGTTGGTGAAGTCGTCGAAGAGGCCGGCCAGGGTGCCGGTGACCAGCTCGCCGAGCGCGTTGCGCAGCAGCCGGGTCTCGTCGAGGAACGGGCGGGTGCTCGCGTATTCGCACGCCCGGACGAGCGCTGGCGTGGGGTTGCGCAGCAGGTCCCACAGCCGCGGGATGGTGGTCTCGGTGAGGATCGAGTTGCCGGCGGCGTAGCCGGTGAGGATCGCCAAGGCGTTGCGGACGACGTCGCTCTCGTCGGGCCCGAACGGCACTCGGCGCTGGTCGTCGAGCTTCATGCTGCCGACGAGGCCGCGGATCAGGACCAGCCAGCGCTTGAAGATGATCGTCGTGCGCCGTTGGGCTTCCTCGGCTGAGAGCTTCTCCCAGTCGTGGCCGAGCGGGCCCATGGCCAGCGGGTTGATTCGTGCCCAGAAGCCGGGGGCGATGACGAACGGCTCGACGCCGAGCGCGCGGCACAGCGACTCGTACTCGTCCTTGGGGTCACCCAGGACGAGGGTGCGGTAGCCGAAGGGCATCATCCGGGTGCAGAACGCCTTGGTGGTGCCGGACTTGCCGGTGCCCGGCTTGGCGAACTGGAAGATGTTCGGGTTGGTCGCCGACACGTCGTCGCGCAGCACCCAGCCGAACGGGTCGCAGTAGAACGACCCGCCGGAGAGCTGGTCGACACCCATCTGCGCCCCGGTCGGCGGCAGGGCCGGCGCGGACACGAACGGCCAGAACACCGGTGCCTGGTCACTGGTCATCCGCCAGGCCTGCGCCGGGGCCGTGGCGGGGGCCCAGCCGCGGCCGCGGCGGGCTGCACCGCGGCGCGGGGCGTACTTGAAGATCCGGGGCTCCTTGGCCTCCGGGGCGAGCGGGGGGATCGTGGGCAGGTCGTGGCCGAAGTCGGACAACAGGGCCGCCATGTCCCTGCCTCGATCGGCGCCGCCGCGGTTCCGGCGGGTCGTGGTGGGCATCAGGCGTCTCCGCTCCGGGTCAGGCTCATCCCGACGGGGATGGTCGAGGCGGCGAAACCGACGTCCTGGGCCAGGTCGAGCCGCAGGGGCGCAAACCCGGCGCGGCGGATCGAGGCGTCCAGACGGCGGCCGAACTCGGTGATCCGCAGCGTCTTGGGAACCGTGACCGTGCACACGGCGTAGGGCCGGACCAGCGCGTTGCCGTGGGCCAGCTTGGCGTCCAGGCCGCGGGCCTTGTGGGCCTCGTCGCGCTGCTTGGCACGGGTCTTGCGGCCGAGCTTCTCGTTCATTCCCTCAGCCAGGTCTGCGGCCCACTCGGCGTTGCCGGACTGCCGGTCGGCCTTGGACTGGGACACGATCGGGAAGGCGACGACGAACGAGCGTCGCTCACCGGACTGGCTCGGGGTGAGGATCGGCGCCAGGGCGCCCATCGCCACGCCGCGGGTCGGGAGCTTGATGGTGGCGCTGATCGAGTTCCACGCGTCGTGGCTGTAGTGCCGCACCGTCGCGTCGGCGCCCGAGGGCCCGGCCAGCGCCCAGGGCACGTCGGCGTTCACGCTCGGGTCCTTCTCCCGCATTGCGAGGGCCTCGACGATGCCGGCGCGATCGCCCGGGGCGAACCCGGTCCGGGACGCCAGGGCGAGCTCCGGCGAGGTGAGCCAGCGGACCGACGTCATCCCCATCGGGCCCCGCAGCTGGGCCTCGATCTCGGCCATGAGCAGGTAGAGCTCGCGGCATCGGCCCTCGAAGCCACCGCCGGACTCCTTGGCCGACCGGGCGATCCGGGTCTCCGGGACGACGATTGTCACGAACTGCTCGGTGCGCACCGACGCCTGGGTGAGGCCCACGGCGAGGTCGCTGTTGACGACCTCGGACAGCTGGGGGGCGTTGTCGCGGCGGTGCTTGTTGACCCACAGATCGCGCTCGGCGCCGTCCTCGGGGACGGTGCGGACCATGAACAGGATCTCGTCAATCTTCTCGGTGCGGCCGGCGACGTCGAGCAGCCCGGCCAACGCCTCGCTGTAACGGCTGCGCTCCTCGGTGTCCAACATGGCGATGCCGGGGTGGACGATCGAGGCGGTGACTGCCCAGGTCTTCGTGGCGTCATCGTGGATCACTCCGACCCGTTGCAGCTGGGAGCCGTGCGGCGGGCCGTCGTGGATCTTGATGCCCTGCAGCACCCCGGGAAGGTCGGGGGTGTCGAGGTCCTCGGCGCGTCCCTCGGTGGCCTTGGCACGGAACGAGGTCCAGCCGAGCAGCCCGCCGACGGCGTACATCGTCCAGGCGAACACCGAGCCGGTGGCCGAGCGGCCCCGGACCGGAATGACGGTGATGGCCAGCACGAACAGCCAGACCAGGGCGAACAGGAACGCGGAGGACCACGCTCCGCGGCTGATCGCCCAGAACGCCGGCAGGCTGGCCAGCGCCAGGAACATCAGCTGGCCTCCGGAGAGGCCGAAGAACCAGCCGATGCGGTCGCGCTGGTAGTCGGCGTAGATGGTCATCGTCGGTTTCCTTCCGGGTCACTGCATGTCGATCGGAGCTGCGGGCAGGTCGTGCGGCGCATCGGCTACACCGCCACCGGGGGGATCGCGCCGCCAGCCGCAGCGGCTCCGCCGGCACCTCCGGCCGCTCCCCCACCGCCGCCGCCTGCGGCCGGGGTC
>NZ_SSXI01000115.1 GCF_004803405.1 Nocardioides sp.
GGACGAGGCGGGGCAGGGGTTGAGGCCGCCGAAGGGACACACGTGGGCGCCGCGCGGCCGGACGCCCGTGGTGCGGGTGCGCGGTGCGAACCGGGGACGGGTCTCTGTGGCGGGCGTGGTCTGCTACAGGAGCGGCGAACGATCGCGTCTGTTCTACCGGTTGCACGTGTACCGAGGGCGGAAGGACGAGGTGAAGAGCTTCGTCTGGCAGGACTACCGCGACTTGATCGTTGTGGCGCATCACCAGCTCAAGGCCCCCGTGGTCTGGGTTTGGGACAACCTCAACGTCCATCTCGCCGAGGAGCTCGCGCTGTTCTTCGTGGAGAACGAGGAGTGGCTGACGGTGTTCCAGTTGCCCAGTTACGCTCCTGAGCTCAACCCGCAGGAAGGCGTCTGGTCGCTGGTCAAGCGTGGGCTGGCCGACTTCGCGGCTGCCAACCTCGACCACTTGGTCCGCGTTATGAAGCGCAAGCTCAAGAAGATCCAGTACCGGGCGGAGTTGATCGACGGCTGCCTCGCCGAGACCGGACTGATCATGGAAGCCACTTGATCGCCCGACCCACCCTCACGAGTTCAACCTCAGCAGT